>CAJUPK010000145.1 GCA_910588415.1 uncultured Oscillospiraceae bacterium
TGGTGCCCCGGCGGTTAATCTCGTTGAGCAGGTCCACAATCTCAAAGGACAGGGCAGGGTCAATGTTTCCAGTGGGCTCGTCTGCAATAATCAGCTCGGGGTTGTTGACCAGAGCCCGGGCCAAACCCACCCGCTGGCGCTCGCCGCCAGAGAGCTCGGTGGGGTAGTGCTTGGCCTTGTGCTGCAGACCCACCAAGCTTAGAATGTAGGGAACCCGCTTGCGGATGGAACGGCCCGAGGACCCCACCACCCGCATGGCAAAGGCCACGTTGTCATACACGGTCATGTGGTCAATCAGGCGGAAATCCTGAAAGACCATGCCCATCTTCCGGCGCACATAGGGAATCTTGCCCTTGCGCAGCCGGGAGATGTCCATGCCGTCCAGCAGAATCTGCCCAGAGGAGGGGCGCTCCTCGCAGGTAATCAGCTTTAAAAACGTGCTTTTGCCCGCCCCGGAGGAGCCCACGATGAACACAAACTCGCCTTTAGGCACCTTCAGGTCAATGTGGTGCAGGGCCTCTGTCCCATTGTTATAGACTTTGGATACGTTAATAAATTCTATCAATAAAATGTCACCTCTTTGGCAAAAAACGAGCTGCCTGTTTAAAACTTGCTGTTGTTGGTCAGATACCGCTTGACCATCAGCGCCACCTTAAAGATGATGGCGTCTTCAAACTCCCGCAGGTCCAGGCCAGTCAGCTTTTTAATCTTCTCCAGCCGGTACACCAGGGTGTTGCGGTGTACAAACAGCTTGCGGGAGGTTTCGGAGACATTCAGGTTGTTCTCAAAGAAGCGCTGGATGGTAAACAGGGTCTCATGGTCCAGGCTCTCAATAGAGCCGCGCTTAAAGACTTCTTTCAGGAACATCTCGCATAGGGTGGTGGGCAGCTGGTAAATCAGCCGGGCAATGCCCAGGTTGTTGTAGCTGACAATGTCCCGGGCCGTGTCAAAGACCTTGCCCACCTCCAGGGCGGTTTGGGCCTCTTTAAAAGACCGGGCCAAATCTTTGATGCTGTTGACAATGGTGCCAATGCCCACGCTGCAATGGGCGTAGAACTCCCCGGTCAGGGTGTCCACAATGGAGCGGGCCAGCTTGTCGATGTCCCGCTCTGAGATATCCGAGCGGATTTCCTTCACCAGGGCGATGTCCGTCTCATTGATATTGATCACAAAGTCCTTGTTTTTGTCCGGGAACAGATTTTGCAGCACCTCAAAGGCAGAGACCTCGTTTTTGTCGCTGACTTTGATGAGCAGGCAGACCCGGGCGGTGTCAGAATCAAAATGCAGCTCATGGCTTTTCAGATAGATGTCCCCGGGCAGGATATTGTCCAGGATTACATTTTTGATGAAATTCCCCCGGTCATATTTTTCATCATAGTACTGTTTGATGTTTTCCATAGCCACGGCTAAAATGCGCACATAGCGGCGGGCGTCCGGGTCGCCGCCAGACACAAAAGCCGCATAGACGGGGCGCTGCCTGCTGCCAAAAGCCTTGAAGGTGTATTCGTCTGCCACGCATACTTCTTCCGTGGAAATGGTTTCCAAAGCGGTTTCGCCAAACACATCCCCGACTTTGCCCAAATCGCTGCAGGCGATGACGACAGAGGACTCGTCCATTACCCCGATGGTGCGGTCTATGGCGTCGCTCATCTGGTGAATAATCCCCTGGAACAATCTGTTAGACATAAGTTTCTCCTCTCACAGGCACAATTTTGTGCGGTATGGTGAATTGCATGTATATTTGACCGGCAGTAAAAATCCCTCATCTTATTTTACATAATCTGCGACAAAATTTCAACCTTTTTTTCTGGAAATTTTCCGTTCATATACAAATCGTTAAAAATATCCCAAACAAAAGAGGCCGACGGTTTCCCGTCAGCCTCAAAAATGGCAAGTTCAGTTTTAGTTCAGAATGGTAACCTCGGTCTCTTTGTCGAAGACATGCATTTTGTTCAAATCGAAAGCAATCTTGCACTTGTCGCCAGGCTTGGCAGTAGAGGTGGGCTCTACACGGGCGGTAACAGCATTGCCCTCGCAGTTCAGGTACAGATAGGTCTCCGCACCCATCAGCTCGGTCACTTCCACCTCGCAGGATACATGGGCGCCGCCCACTTTGTCGATGAAGTCGGGCTCGTCATGCACATCTTCGGGACGGATGCCGAACACAACCTCTTTGCCCACATAGTTGCCAATGGTGGTGCCCTCGGCCTTCTTGGCGGGGACAGTGATGGTGCAGGCACCAAAGCTCAGGGTAAAGTCACTGCCGGACTTGGCAACCTTGGCGTCAATAAAGTTCATCTGGGGAGAGCCCATGAAGCCAGCCACGAACTCGTTGACAGGGAACTCATACAGGTTCTGGGGCGTGTCCACCTGCTGGATGAAGCCGTCCTTCATAACCACAATGCGGTCGCCCATGGTCATGGCCTCGGTCTGGTCATGGGTAACATAAATAAAGGTGGTGCCCAGCTTGATATGCAGCTTGCTGATCTCGGTACGCATCTGGGCGCGCAGCTTGGCGTCCAGGTTGGACAGCGGCTCGTCAAGCAGGAAGACCTTGGGGTCGCGGACAATGGCGCGGCCCAGGGCCACGCGCTGCCGCTGGCCGCCGGACAGAGCCTTGGGCTTGCGGTCCAGCAGGTGGGCAATGTCCAAAATGCGGGCAGCCTCTTCCACACGGCGCTTGATCTCATCCTTGGGGGTCTTGCGCAGCTTCAGGCCAAAAGCCATGTTGTCATACACGGTCATGTGGGGATACAGGGCGTAGTTCTGGAACACCATGGCGATGTCGCGGTCCTTGGGAGCAATATCATTAGAAAGGGTGTCGCCTATGTACAGCTCACCCTTGCTGATTTCCTCCAGGCCGGCGATCATACGCAGGGTGGTGGACTTGCCGCAGCCAGAAGGGCCAACCAGGATGATGAACTCCTTATCGGCGATCTCCAGGTTGAAGTCCGTAACAGCTGTAACGCCGCCGGCGTAGATCTTATAGATATTTCTCAAACTCAAGCTTGCCATTCTGTTTTCCTCCTGTCAGGCCCTGCAAAAGTGGGGGGCAGCACCAAAACGCAAACAGACAAAAGGCGCTTGCCTGCTGAAAAACCTGGGGTCTTTCTGGCGGTCTGGAACAACGGAAAACCCGCCTAAACTCTTGCGAAGCCTAATTGATTTACCTGTATTATATCAGAAAAAAACCAGGTTGAAAAGACTTGATATGCCCAAAGATTTTTCACACGATTTGTATGCCTTTACTAAAATTCTAATTCGTTCTCAAAAAATTGTATAGTTTGACAGCTATACACAATCTTTTATATTTCCGCTGGCCTGTCTACTCTATATGGTATACAGCATAGCGCATAGGCCGCAGGGGCAAGGAGGCGGCTTCCGGCAAAACTTCCCGGCTTTCCGTCTGCTCCTTGCCCGAAGGCGGCTTGCATAGGTTTACAGATTTCTGGTTTTGCACATTTTTCTCTGAGTTTTCCACAATTCGCGGGGGCTGTCATCGAGAATTCCCCAGCAGTGCGGCATTTGGCGGTATGGTGCGGCTTTACTCAGTCCGTGGGATAGGCGTCTTCCAGCTGGGCGGCCGTATCCTCCGCAGCGCCGCTTTCTGCCTGGGAGGCCGGCTGCTCTCCGGCCTGAGAGGCCTGGTCCGGCGCGGCGGCGCTTTCAACACTGCTTGAGTTTACATAATTTTCATTATTAGCGCTGGCTGTCTGGCTGGCCTGGCTCTCCGGCGGGATGCTGGCCTGGGCTGTGCTTTGGCTTTGTTCCGGCGTGGCCTGGGGCTGCGGGGTGGCCTCGCCATAGCGGGCGCTGTCAGAGGCAAAGCCGTGCATAAATCCGTTGGCTTTGGCGCAGGCCAGGTCGCCGCCGATAATCAGCCTGCCATAGACCAGCAGCGTGGCGTAAACTTCGGTTTCGCCGGGGTAATTGGTGATGTGGTACTTATACTGGGTGCAGACTTCCCCGGCATAGGGGGCCAGGTCAAAGCCCTGGGCCTGCTGCATAGCGTTGTAGTTCTGGTACACATCGTTAAATTCGGCGGGAATCATCACCTCCCGGGTCTCGGTGGGCTGGGCCTTTGTCTGCCAGCCAAAGGACTGGAGGTAGGCCAGCCGCTCCTCGTTGGTTTCACCAAAGACCTGGACGGGCTCGGGGCTGGACTGGCCCTGGGTGCGCAGGAAGAAGCAGGCGGCTGCTACCACGGCGGCTAGAATCACAAAGGCCAGAACGCGTTTTTTGTTGGCTTTTAAAGACACGAACATCAGGCATCTATCCTCTCTGTAGGTTCCTGGTAAAGACTATGCGGCGCCTGGCCTCCATATGCCTGGAAAGGAAAAGCCCTTTTTCTAAGGCCCCAGAGAGGTGGGGGAGAGAAAGCCCTGGCCTTGACAAATCCTTTGGCGGCCAGTATAATAATTTTCGCATTTATGGGGGGAGGGAACGACTGTGGGCTATATTATTTGGGACTGGAATGGCACCCTTTTGGACGATGTAACGGTATGTGTGGATGTGATGAACGCCATGCTGAGCAAACGCGGCCTGCCCGGCCTGGATGTGGGCCGCTACCGGGAGATTTTCACCTTTCCTGTCCGGGACTATTACCAGGCTGCGGGCCTGGACTTTTCCAAAGAGCCCTTTGAAGCGCTGGCTCAAGAGTACATACAGGCCTACAACCAGCTGGCCTTGTCCCAGGGGCTGTACCCTGGCGCCAGGGAGGTCTTGGCCGGGCTTAGCGCCGCTGGCTGCCGCCAGCTCATCGCCTCTGCCTCTGAGACCTCCGCGCTGCGGGCCCAGACAACTGCCTGCGGAGTAACGGACCTGTTTGAAGCCCTTCTGGGCGTGGACGATGTGCTGGGCTCTGGCAAGGAGGGCCTGGCCCGGCGTTATCTGCTGGCCCAGGGGGCGGTCCCCGGGGAGGCGGTCTTTATTGGCGATACCCTGCACGACTGGGAAGTGGCCCAGGCCCTGGGCTGCTCATGTCTGCTGATTGCCCAGGGCCACCAGAGCCGGGACAGACTGGCTGCTGCCGGTGTGCCTGTGCTGGACAGTATCCGGCAGGTGCCGGGCTGTTTAGCGGCACTTTGCTAAAGGGGCTTTGTATGAATAATCCGCGCATCGGCGGCTTCCATGGCGTATCCTATAAAGGATGCGATAGTCCGTATGCCAAAATGTATTATCAATATATTGATGTTGCCTAATAGTATAGTATCATGCGGTTTATAAAACCGCGCCCAAAGACCCAGAAGCCTTGTTCCGGGTCTTTCCTTTCATTTTTTATGGCGTCCTTATGGTGCCGGGGACGCGAAAGGTATTGACAGAACCGTCATAGATTGGTAAAATATTAGTCATCAGATACTATATAAAGACAGCGTGCGTCTGCCGCCGGGCTGGCCTGCAGGAGATACCGGGCGGCCTGCGTTTTGTACCGCCGACCATCTGCACCTTTGGGAGGAATTTTGAAATGTATCATTGCCATATCCGTTTTTGCCTGTTGGGAGAGACAAAGGAGGAATTTGACAAGCTTCGTTCCATGCACCCTCTAGAAGGCTTTACCCATGAATTTATTCACGCCGGATGGGATGGCTTGAGCCCTGCCGCCGATGCGGACGTGATTCTTGCCAGTCTGGAGGGGCAGGACGCAAAAAAAGCGGTGGAGGATCTGCTCCGTGTGAAAAAGGAAGGTTCTCAGCTGATTGTGCTGGCCAGGCGGGAGCAGGCTGGACAGCTGGCGGATTTTTTGCCGGACCTGGCGGACCTTTGGCCCCTGCCTATGGAAGGGGCCGAGCTTTGCTTTCACTTTTCGCGGTGGCAACAAGGCTGCAAGCTCGATAAAGACGCTTGGCAGACCAGCCAATATTTAGAGGCAGCTATTAATAGTGTGCCCAACATGGTGTGGTACAAGACAAAGGATGGCATTCATGAGAAGGTGAACGACAGCTTTTGCAGGACTGTGCGCAAAACCAAGGCCCAGGTGCAGGGCCAGCGCCATGCGTACATATGGGACGTGGACCAGGATGACCCGGCTTGTATTGAATCCGAGCGGCTGGTGATGGAGAGCGGAAGAACCCAGGTCTCCGAGGAGACCGTGCAGACGGGCGAGGGCCAGCGGCTGCTGACC
>CAJUPK010000146.1:0-3777 GCA_910588415.1 uncultured Oscillospiraceae bacterium
CTTAAATAGTACATAAGGAAGGATGATGCGCTTGAGCAAGAAAGACCAAGGAGTTATAGAGCGGCATGAGGACTTCGGGGAGAAGATCGGCGGCGCGAAAAAAGATTTGTGGAAGGAGCGGGGCCTGTATGTAGAGGACCTGGAGGCCATGAACGAGCGCGAGGCCGACAAGTTTGTAAAAAAGGATAACATATGGAAAAAGCCGGACTATGAGGCCATGCTGGACGAGGGCATCCCCCTTGGCGTGGCGTACTATATCAAAAAGGCCAGGGACGCGTTGTCTGCATCCCCCCAGTATTCGTACAGCGACAGTACACCGGAAAAACGGCTTGCCAGGCAGAAGGAATATATTGAGACCGTCCGGGAACTGCAAGGGGTAGTTTCGGAAGTCCGCACCGTGGAGGACGCTATAAAAGCCTATGACCGTTTCTTTGTGGAGAATGGGTATTTTGAGCCGGTACAGGGCTGGGCCAGCGGCCCCCACTATAAGGCAACAGAGAAGGCCAGGAAAAACCCGGCTATTACCAACAAACTGTCGAATACCCTATTTGTGCGTACAGAGGGGCAGTTTGACAGAGAATTTACAAAGAAAGCTCAGCAGGAACAGTTTGGTGTTCCCAAGGAGCAGAAGGTGCCGAGAGGCTACGAAATCCGGTATAACGATGGACAGCATACCTATTCCAGAAACAATGACTGGCAACCGGGCACCTACTATGTGACAAAGGGCTACTCCATTGTGCGGATAAACTTTGAAACCAGGGACGCGGCCTTGAAATGGGTACAGGAGCTGGCAAAGGGCCGGAGCAAAAGCGGAAAGAGCCGGTTTGTGCCTCCCCAGCTTACCCATATAAAGCGCAGCGGCCCGGACTACCGCAGCGGCATGGACATCACCGGGCAGCACTATCTTGACACATTTGGATTCCGTGGCGGGGAGTTTGGGAACTGGATGAACCGGAATGACCGGCAGTCCTCCCTTAACATGGGCTTTGAGGCCCTGAAGGACTTAGCGTCCGCCCTGAAAATCAGCGATAAGGACATTGCCTACCAGGGTGCGCTTGCCATTGCTTTTGGAGCCAGGGGCAGCGGGAACGCAGCCGCCCATTATGAGCCGCTGCGCAGGGTTATCAACCTGACGAAAATGCACGGGGCCGGTTCTCTGGCCCATGAATGGTGGCATGGGCTGGACGATTACCTGGGCACAAGGATGGGCGCAAAGGGAATGCTTTCGGAACAGCCCCGCCTCTATGCCCCCTTTCAAAAGCTGATAGAGACCATAAAGTATAAAACTGCCAGCCCGGAGCAGAGCGCGGCCCTTAACCAGGCGCAAAAGGAGCGCACCCGTCAAAATGCCGCCCGCTGGCTGGATTCATTGGTGTTAAACTCCCTGAAACAGTATGGGAGCGAGGAACAGATAAAAACCTATGAGGGACTGAAAGAGGCTTTCCTCTCTGGCGAGGCCGGTGCCGTGGAGCAGATCAGCGCCCTGAAAAAAGCCGCTGCTGGGCGGGTTATTCCCAAAAGCGAGCGGGATAGGCTGGAATTTTGGGAACAGGCGCTGGCTGGGATGCAGGCAGAGGAGGTGCCGCAGCCCCGGCGGATAGAAACTGATTACTACCGTAACTCCCTGCGGATGGGAGATGAGTGCGAAAGGGACGGGGGCTATTGGGAAAGCAACACAGAAATGACGGCCAGGGCCTTTGCCTGCTATGTTATGGACAAACTGCCCGGAGATTCGGATTACCTGGTGGGCCACGCCGAGAGCGCGATGACTTTCGTAGCGGGCAGGAACGGTGAACCGGAAATCCTGAAAGCATTCCCGGAGGGCGAGGAACGAAAGGCTATCAACGCGGTATTTGACGAGATCGTGGCAGAACTGAAACGGGAACAAATACTCACCCATTCCAATGAAACACTGCCCCTTGGGGCGCAGGCTTTGGCAGAGAACGGGCAGCTTTCCCTGTTCCCCAGGGAGCGTCCATCTGTGGTGGGGCGGGTAGCAGCCATTAAGGAGGCGGGTAAAGCGGCCCCCCTGATGGCTGTCCCGGAAAAAAGCCATGGACCAATACTTTGAGCCAAACGAGGGCAGCGGCAGGGACATACAACAATCTGACATGATCTGCGGCTTTCAAGTGCTCAGAATCCCCCCAAAGCCGGACTACCTCCCCATCTCTCAGGAGGAATTTGAACAGCGCACATTGGAGGCGTGGACCTACAACAATGACAAAACCAAGGTTTCAGCAGTCTTTCGCGGCGGGGAACGGGAATGGGCGCTGCTATGGAATGACGAAAGCTATTTCGCCAGGGGGGCTGTAGCCTGCCGGGCCAGCGAGGAATACCAGCTTAAGCTGGTGAATGAGCCGATATCTGCAATCAGGGACCTGCTTGCCATTTATGGCACGGATAAAGTGCGCCTTGCCCTGCTGGAACGGGACGAACCAGACGAGTATGTGCTCCAAAGTATCGCCAAGTTTGGCAGTACAGCTATCCGGCACCGGCTTATAGAGGCAGCATGGACCAGGACGTCACTGTTAATAAGTTGTATGCCCTTCCTGCCTGCTGGCTGCATTGAAAAACTCATGAGCCATCCCAATACAGATGTGAAGGTATCAGCCGCGCTGCATGGCACCATAGACCATTGCAGCCAGGTCCTGATGCTGCCGCTGTCTATGGACAACCTTGCTGTATCACTTGAGCGTCCATTCCTCCTCGAACGCATAGCGGAACTAGACGAGGTGGCATGGTCCATCCATTTCGGCAAATCCATCCATTTAGACAAAACAAAAACACGCAAATATGAAACCATGGAGTTGTGAGTATGGACAAACTGAACCTTACCTATATGCGCCCCCAAAGCGCCAGGGGCTACCGGTATCTGGCAGTCCCCAAGGAGCTGATTGAGAACCTGGCATTTTCCGGCCTGGACTTCGGGGCAATTATTTTGTACGCAAAAATGCTGGAACGGGCCAGCCTGTCCGCGCGGCACGAGGACAAGTTCACGGACGAAAACGGGCGGCTGTTCATCATCTACACGGTGGAGCAGATGGAGCGGGATTTGCAGCGCTCCCACCCCACTGTCATCAAACTGACAAAGCAGCTTGCTGACGTCGGGCTCATTGAAAAGGTGCGCCAGGGCCAGGGAAAGCCCTCTAAAATCTACATAATGGACTTTACGTCAGTACCCCACGAGGAGCCGGAAAAACCCACAGGTAAAAGTGCTGAACCCCAAGAAGTTAAAGGTTTTAACTTCAGGAAATCAAGGGGTGCTACTTCCAGAAGTAAAGAATCTGAACTTCAAGAGGTTAAAGATTTTAACCCTATAGAACTTGAGAATAAAGACCTTGAAAAGAATGAACTTCCTCCCGTCCAACCCTCTGCTGGCTTGGAGGATGGAGGGGTGGAGGGAATGGCGGAATCCATCCGGGAGCAGATCGAGTACCCGGTGCTCTGCGAGAACTACGGCGAGGAGCTTGCAAAGGAGGTGGTGGAGATCATCACGGAGGTACGCTGCCGGGACAGTCCGGATATGCAGATTGGGAAGGGGTTTTACCCCATGGACTTTGTGCGCAGCAGGATGGACGCGCTGACCTATGAGCACGTCAGCTATGTGCTGGACAACCTGGGGCGAGCCGGGCCTGTGCGGAATCCCCACAACTACCTGCTGGCCCTGCTGTTCAACGCCCCGGCTAGCTGCAACACGGCGGTACAGGCGGTTTTTAACGGGAATAACGGCTAGATTACTCTCAAAAATTGGAGGAAAACAGCATGAAAGACAAGTAC
>CAJUPK010000146.1:3877-6111 GCA_910588415.1 uncultured Oscillospiraceae bacterium
CCCGGCCCCATGCTGTTATGGAACAGGATATTTGCCTTTGAGGGGAGGGAGTGAATGAATCAAAAAGCACAGACTTTTGCGGCGTTAGCGGAAAGCACCGCCAGCCAGCTTACCAAGAGCTATACCGAGTGGACAGGCTTTTTAGGCTCCATGGGCAGGCTCTACAAATACCCTTACATCGAGCAGGTGTTCATCTACGCCCAACGCCCGGAGGCCACGGCCTGCGCCAGCTACGATGTATGGAATAAACGCATGGGCCGGGTCGTGCGGCGAGGGTGTAAGGGTATCGCCCTGCCGGACGCCGGGGAGAACAGCCGTGGCCTGCGGTATGTGTTCGACATAGAGGACACGGTGAGCAGGAATGGGAGCCGCCGCCCCTATGTATGGGAGTACCTGGACGAACACGAGGAACCCGTCACCCGTATACTGGCCGAAAAGTATGGCATTACCGACGAGGGCGGCTTGGCCTACCAACTGGAGGCCATTGCCCAGGATTTAGCTGGCGGGTATTGGGAGGACCATATGGAGGACATCCTTGCCAGTATTCCCGGCTCATTTTTGGAGGAGTTTGACGAGCTGAATGTAGAGATGGCTTTCCGGGACGCGGCCAGTGTGAGCACGGCCTATGTCCTGTTCTCCCGGTGCGGCCTGGACCCTGATGGGCATTTCTCAAAAGAGGATTTTATGCCTGTGTTCGACTTTAACACCCTGGACGCTGTGACCGCCCTGGGCACGGCGGTCAGCGAGAACAGTGAGCAAGTCTTACGGCAGATTGAAATTGTGGCTAAGAATCATGAACGCACACGGCGTATAGAGAGAAGGAGAGAATTGTATGGAGAACAACCTGGCCTACCGGCAGGAGGAGGACTTCCTGCTGCCCGAATTAGAGGCGGAAACACCATCGACTTTGGGGAAATACGGACGGATGAGGGAGAGGTATCTGCGGGAGGAGCGCCCGGTACTGTACAACCGCCTGATTCTAAGCGGGAAACTGACAGCGCACCTGTCGGAGATCGAGCAGACAGCCAACCAGAGATTGGAGCGGATGATGCCGGAGCTCAAGAAGTCCATGGGCCTGACGGAGCGGCTGAAAGCCCAGGACCCCATGAAGTGGGTGGGCCTGATGAACAACGCGAAAGCGAAAGCGGAGGAACTGATTTTGCGGGAACTCATTTACATCTGACCGCTCCTGCCGCGCCCACTGGTGGAATCTCGGATAGTCCCGCAGAAGACCAGATTGTTATCCAAGTAGACGAACCTGCCAGAGATGATGATTACATCCCCAACCTGTTTGAGCTGGCGGACTCTGCGATTTTCCAGGCTGACCGGCCTGCCGGTCAGCCTATCGTTATACGCCCTCAGCAGTCCCAGGAGGTCATAGACGCGGCCCTGAGCTTGGGTGCTAACGACCCGGACAGCCGCCTGCGCATTATCGCGGAGTTTATGAAGGACAAATCCATGGAAGAAAACGCCCGGTTTTTGCAGGCCCACTACAAGGAGAACGGCGCGGGCTTTTACATAGGGGAGCGCAAATATTCTCTCTGGTACAATGAGGCGGGGATGCAGATCGCTCCCGGCGAGAGCGCCCAGGTTCCTGCTGCTACTGCGCTCACCTGGGAACAGGCGGCTGGAAGAATCCGGGGGCTGCTGGACGAGGGCAAATATGCCAGCCAAGCTATGCTCTACCGGGCTTGGCCCTTTGAGAAGAACCGGGTAGCGCAGGCCCTGCAATACCTGCACCGGGACATTGACGAGGATTATAAAGACAAATATCTGCCCACGCTGACCGCCGCTCTTGATGGCACATTTATCTATCCCGATGTGGTGGACAAAACAAAAGAGCTTTTGGAGCAGCCGGAACACTTGGAGGCGGTGATTGGTGAGTTTCTGGCCTTTCAAAAGGACTATGTCCACAACAGGGATATACTCCATTTTTATTCCCACCACCCGGACGAAATTATGCAGGGCTTGGTGGATTTACAGTGTACCCCTCTTATATTTGCCGCCTCGCCGGACTATGCGCCAGTGGAGCGGTTTTTCATTTCCCAGGATGAGATTGACGCGCTGTTGCGGGAGCAGCCCCAGGCCAATGACCACCGAATAGCCCTGTACAATTTCTTTGAACAGCACCCAGACCGCAAAGAGCGGGAGAAATATTTGAGCCATCTTCACGGCGAATACTCCGGTTATCACGGCGGCAATGACAACATCACCTATACCCACAAAGAGCTGAC
>CAJUPK010000147.1 GCA_910588415.1 uncultured Oscillospiraceae bacterium
TCGGGGTAGTTGATGCGGTCCTGGCCGTTGGTCACGGCACCCTCCTCCACGGTCTCATAATGGGTGCCCTCCACACCATACATGTAGAGGTTGCCGATCTCCGGATCGCTGTACAGGGCGTTGAGAACCTTCATGGCTGCCTCCGGGTGCTGGCAAGAGCCCGCAATGGACCACAGGGCCATGGTAACCCGGTCGGTGGTAGCCAGGGCAGGCATAATCTCCACCACGCCGATCTTATTGGTCAGGTTGGGGTTGTTCTCCTCGGCATAGTAGGGCTTCAGGTTGGTGAAGTTGCCAAAGGCTGTGCCAGCCTCCATCAGGGTAGAGGCCGTCTCCGTGGTGTTCACCGCGTCCGACTGGATCAGGCCCTCCTGCATCCAGTTGTACATGGTGGTCACCAGGTCCTTGTACTGGTCGGTCTCGTACAGGTTCACAATGGTGGTATCCTGGGCATGGTTGGCCAGAACCCCCAGATTGACCATCTCATCGCCTACAGAGTCCCAGTCCCAGTTGCGGATGTTCTCGCCTGCGGACACGGCCACAGGCCACACGTTCTCTTCCTTCTCCTTGATCACAGCCAGCACATCGTGCAGGTCCTCCAGGGTCTTCACAGACTCCATGTCCAGGCTGTGCTTCTCCGCCAGGTCCAGCCGGTAGGCAAAGCCCTGAGAGGCTGCCAGGTCGCGGCCCTGGGTCAGGCCGAACAGCTCGCCGTCTACCCGGCCGCAGTTGATCATGTCCCAGCCCAGCTGCTCAATGATACCCTGGCCATACTGCTCCAGCAGGCCGTCCATGGGCATGATCTGGCCGCTGGTGGCGCAGGAGGCATAGGGCACCATGTACACGGCCATCAGGTCCACACCCTCGCCAGAGGACAGCAGAAGGGTGGTCTGCTCCGCGTAGCTGCCAAAGGGCAGGAAGGTCAGGTTCACATTTACATTGAACTTTTCCTCCAAAATGGCGTTCATGGCCTCTTCTACCTGGGCAATGCCGCTCTCCTCTTTGCCAGAGGCCATGGTCACAATGTCCAGGGTGACCAGCTCGGGCTCCCGCAGGTCCTCGTCCGCTGCCTGGCTCACTTCGCCAGAGCTCTCGCCGTCTGTGCCAGCCTCGCTGCTGGCCTGGCTGCTGCTCTGCTGAGAGCTGCTGTCACTGCCGCCGCAGGCCCCCAGGCTGAACACCAGGGCCAGGGCCAGAAGAGCCGCCAGGATTCTTTTTCCTGTCATAAGTACAACCATCCTTTCTGAATTTACCAAATGTTTGCAGGGTCCGCCTGGTTTTTCCGCCCAGGCCGCCCTCCGTATGCTGCGGGCTTGTTTTGACAAAGGGAAAGCCGCCTCTTTTTGCCTCGAAACCGCAGCCTTCTGGCACCGTCTAGCAAGCTGGCAAAAATCCGTCCTTTCCTCTCTGGTCAAAGAAGCCCCGGAAGCCGTATCCGCCGGAGGGAGCGCCCAGCCTTTCAACAGGTCCCGCGGGCTTGCCGGCGGAGCGCTGTTCCGCCCTGACCCCCGGTCTTTCCAAAAGCCTTCGCGCTGTTCCTGTGGGTACAGCCTCTTACAGCAAGTAGTATATCCTATTTTTAAGGGCTTTTCTGTAAAAATTGTGACCTCCCACTGTCGAAATTGTGACCAGTTTGTGTCCAAAATGCAATTTTCCCATCCCCCTGTTGCGCAGTTTCTCCGCAAAGCGCATATAAATACGCAAAAAGAGCCGACCTCCCGGACAAGGTCTGGGAAATGGCGGCTCAAAAAATTTATAAAGCTATGGAGTTTTCCAGTATTGGCCTGGGTTTTCCCGTCTTTTCTTCCCCTTTAGAGAGTAAGCCCGGCCCGCCTCCTCCCCCCTCTGGAGGACCGATATTTATGCAACTTCCCGGGCAGTCCAGCCAGGCCAGGCCCCATCCGGCTGTCCTTAGAGCCTGTCTTGGGGATGGATTTCCACCATCCTTCGGGTCAAAAAAGTGGGAAGCGCTCTGGTGCGCCTGCGGCTTTTCGCCCGGAATCCGTTGGAATTTCCCGAAAAGCCTCCAGGCCCCGTTTATCTAGGATATGCCCTAAAAGACAGAGCTTCTCCTGTTTCATAGCCGTGACTTCCCCCAAAACCGAGGGCCCGTCTTTTTGCCCACAAGAGGCTCCTTTCTTTGGAAGAAATCCGTCGTTTCCCCTCTTTTCCAGCAGACTCCGGTCCTTTCTGGAAGCGCTGTTCTCCGGCCACCGGTTATTTAAACCATCCCCTTTGCAGGAAAGCAGGGTCCAGACTTCAAACCTCCGGCTCTCCGGCCGGAGCCTTTCGCCGCTGGGCCCGGTACTCCACTGGCGAGCAGCCGGAGAATTTTTTGAACACCTGGGAGAAATAGGAGAAGTTGGAGTACCCCACCTTAGAGGCCACCAGGCTTACCGGGATAGCCGTATCCGCCAGCAGGGACTGGGCCACCCGCATCTTCTCCGTCAGGATGTAGTCGCTTAAAGACCCGCCGGTCTCCCGCTTGAACAGCCGGGACAGGTGCTCGGGGCTTAAAAAGATGGCCTCGGCAATCTGGGTGCGGCCCAGCTCTTTGTCCAGGTTCTGGCGTATATACTCCATGGCCTCCCGCACCGGACCGAGGGTCTCCTCCTGCTGGGGGTCCTGGTCCCCGGCGGCGCCCCGGTAGCTCTCATAGGTATAGTACCGCCGCAGCCGGGCTGTCTCCCGCATCTTTCCCCCGGCCCGAATCAGCGCCTCCTCAATCTCCTCATAGGGGGCGGGCTGCAGGATATAGTCAAAGCTGCCCAGCTTCACCGCCTCCTGGGCATAGCCAAACTCCGCGTGGGCAGAGAGGAAGATACAGCCCACCTCCGGCTTGCGCTCCCGGGCCCAGCGCAGCAGCTCGAAGCCGTTATGGGGAGGCATCTCCACATCGCACAGCAGAATGTCGATCTCCTCCCGCAGAAAGATTCCCTGGGCCTCTTTCACGCTGTAGGCAGGGTACACATGCCGGGCGCCAGCTCTTTGCCAGTCTACCCCGCTGATGACCCCCTGCACCACCTCGCGCTGGTCGTCCACCAGCAGCACGTTCATACCGCACCCTCCTTCCAGTCTTCCCCCTGGACAGGGATCAAAATTTCTGACACGCAGCCGGGACTGGTGTTAAAAAAGGCGTACATCACCTGGTCTCCATAGATCAGGCTCATGCGCTTTTTCACATTGTTCAGGCCCACATGGTGCCCGGTGTAGACCTCCTCCAGGGGGCTGTTGATCTCCCGCAGCACCTCCTCGGAAAAGCCGGGGCCATTGTCGCTGACAGCCAGGTCCACGTATGTGTCCGGGCCGTTTTGCAGCACAGAGGCCTTCACCTCGATGCTCAGGGGCAGGTCCTCCGCCCGGTGCTTCACCGAGTTTTCCACAAAAGTCTGCAGGGACAGGGGCGGCACGGGAAATTCCAGCAGCCGGGGGTCCGCGTCCACCTGGCAACGGGGCGGCTGGGACATGCTGAGCCCCTGCAGCTGGATGTAGTTGCGCACATGGTCCAGCTCCCGGCCCAGGGGCACAAAGTCCATGCTGTCCTGGAATATATACCGGATATGCCGGGAAAAGGCCAGAATCATCTGCTGTATCTTCTCAAACTCCCGCTGCTGGGCCATGGCGTACAGGCTTTTCAGGCCGTTTAAGAAAAAGTGGGGCCGTATCTGCAGCTGCAGATACCGCAGCTGGGCCTTCTGGTTCTCAATCTCCTTTTCATAGGATTCGATCTTCAGCCCCTTAATCTGGTCCATCATGGCGTTAAAGGTCTCGCCCATCTCCTGAAACTCCTGCACCTGGCCAGCCGTGGCAGCCTGGCTCTCCAGGTCCCCTTCCCGCACCCGGTCCATGGTCTGCTTCATGCGCTCTACCGGGGCCACAATCAGCCGGTCGATCCACAACAGCAGCAGGGGCAGGCACAGCACCGCCACCAGGGACAGGGCCAGCAGGGCCAACTGCACAGGGTCCAGGGCCTCCAGATACCCGGCTCCGCTGACCAGGAACACCAACACGCAGTCCGCGTTGTCCATGGGCCGGCCGATGATCATGTACTGCTCTGGATAGCCGGAGAGAAAATACCCCTGGTAGTCCCCCTGTAGGGTGATGTGATGCTCCTCCATAAAATCCCGCTGGGTGAGGGGCTGGTTTTCCAGGGTGACAAAAGAGGCCACGGCCTCCCGGCCAGGCTCCCACTCGGCCGTGGCCATCAGGTTGTCCAGGGGAGCCAGGGCCACCAGGTAGGTACCCCGGCCCCCGTAAAACCGCAGCAGATAGGCCGCGTCCCCAATCTGGGCCCAGCGCCAGCTTGTCTGGTGAAAAAAGCGGTCCTCCTCCACAGCGGCCTGGATATAGGCCCGGATCTCCTGCTTCTGGGGATAGGTAAAGCCCTCTCCAAACATATCCCGCTGGGCGCCGCTGGTGTGGCTGCAGATGAAAAGCGCGCCCAAGGCCCGGTACGCGGACATAATGGGCTTCAGCTGGCTGTACAGGGCCTGGGAGGACAGATGGGCCTGCAGCTGCCCCGCGCCTTTGGACAGCGCCAGAAAATCCGCGTTGGTGGCGGCAATGGCGCTCATGGCCCCGTCCACAGTGGCAAGCTGGTCCTCAATCTGCCAGACGCAGGTATCCACCACCCGCTGGTTGGAGTCTGCGATGCGTATATTAAAGGCCCGGATGGAGTAAAAGCTGTTGGCCACCAGCAGGGTTGCCAAAGGCAGGGCTACGCAGAAAACCGAGGTGCGCAGCAGCCTGCGGAAAGACCGGCTTTTCTTCATGGGTCCCTCCCTTCCTCCTCCCGGACCGGGCGGATGCTTTGCTGAATGATGTTGTGTGCCGTCAGGGCGGCTGGCTGGCGCCGAAGCCCAGGCCGCGGGACTCTGGCCCCGCCTGCCGCTTTTGGTAAAGTGGACAAAACTTTTCCTTTGGCTTTGTCCAAAGGCTATATATAATGAAGTATAGCGATTTTTTGAAAAATGTCAAGCCTTGCGGCCTGGGCTTGCTGTCAGCACCGCACCCAGACCCGCATCTCCCCTTCTCCCCGGTTGGCCCAGGCGTAGTAAGGGATGAATTTCAGCTCCACAGGCCTCTCCTGGGCCGGGACATAGTCCCCGTACAGGGCCGTACCCTCTGGGGGCAGCTCCTGCCGGAAGCCGGGCAGGGTGACAGCCCTCATGGCCTGCCCGCCAATGGTGATGGGCTCCCAGGCCGCCTGGTCCAGGGCAGCGGCATTTACCCGGCACAGGTGCAGGTTCTCCCCGTTGTCCGCCTGCTCCAGGCAGTAGCACAGGGGCCCCCGGGTCACCGCCACCTGGCCCAAGTCCTCCCGCACACGGGGATTGGCGGCGTTCAGGCGCACCTCCATGGGCAGGTGAATGGTCACCTGGTCCCCCTCCTGCCAGTCCCCTGTAAAGTAGATGTACCCGTCCTTTTGAACAGGCTCCATGCCCGCAGGGCCTGTAAAGCAGGGTTCCTTGCACCAGCCGGGAATCCGGAAGGCCAGGGTGCAGCGAACCGGGGCAGCGGTGTGGACCGTCATCTGGGCCTCTCCCTCCCAGGGCAGCTGGCTCTTCAGGGACAGGCGCACACTGGCCCCGCCCACCTTTTTGGTCAGTTCCGCGCCTATGTACAGGTGGGTAAACAGGGTGGCGTCATTCTCTGTAAAGGCATAGCCCACCACAGACCCCACAATGCGGGCAATGTTGGGCGGGCAGCAGGCACAGCCAAACCAGGGCTGGCGCACAGGCTGCACGTGGCCCAGCCGCTGGTCCGCCCGGCAGGCGGCGGGGACCACCTCCAGGGGGTTCACATAGAAAAAGCTCTTGCCGTCCAGGGCCATGCCGCTGAGCACCGTGTTGTACAGAGCCCGCTCCATCACATCCCCGTACTCCCCCTTGGGGGCAATCTCCAGCATCCGCCGGGCAAAAAAGCACAGGGCGATGGCCGCGCAGGTCTCGGAGTAGGCGGTGTCGTTGGGCAGGTCAAA
>CAJUPK010000148.1 GCA_910588415.1 uncultured Oscillospiraceae bacterium
ATTGCGATTTTGTTGATTTAGCTCAGCCTTTGCTATTTTTCAAACAAGGCCTAGCTCTCGGTTATCATTGTAATGCGGAATAATATTGATATCCGTAATCCCAAGCCCTGGCCGGAAACGTTGAAAATTCGAATCTACACTTTCGCCTGGCAACTCCGGACACACATATACTGTTCCCGCGCAATTCATACTGCCAGCACTTTGCGCAACTATTACACCGTTGAAATTGGATAACTGCATCTTTAGCTTAATGTCCTGGAAAAATTGGTTCTGAGTAGGCAGATGCCCTCCAGACAGAAAAACTACGTCACTTTGCCCTATCAACTTACCTAAGAGCATTGCATTTTGACCGTTGACCAAAATGTTCCTCTCAAAATGAATCTTAGCTTTGTCCAATGCGGCAATGGTATTATCAAACCAATCCGATACCCTTTCGCTGTTTTCCGGGGAGCTGGAAATGTAAATCATCTGCTTTGTCAACTTCACCGTTTCCTTGAAACGTGTTAAAAATCCCCAGCGATTATCAATTTGTCCTGGGATTCGTAACCCATTTTTATGAATAGTTGCACCAATATTACTTGTCAGGAATAGTTTCATGTATTTTCTCCACATTTTTGATTATGTAAAACTTATTAAAAACGGTGTGGGGTGAGCGAGCTCCGGGCACTTGGCAAAGCCAAGTACTGCGCTCCATGTGCGAACCGACCGAGCCGGCAGGCGAAACCGGGGTGTGGGTCAAAAACACATCCGGCACTCTCCAGCTATTTCTGGCCGTTTCCGCGTGTGGGTCACGGTGTGGGTCTGGCGGCAGGGCGGCGTAATAAACGATTTTTCAATGGTGCAACCTTGTTGGTCAAAATTTGCGCCGCTAAACAAAGAAAGGTTTTACACCCAATGAAAAGATTCTCATACAGATACAAGAGTATGGCATCATTCTTTCTCTGCCATTCTGTCGAAGTTACATTAAGTATGCCATATACAAGATGGGGTGTCAAGTACAAATCACGCCGAGGAAAAATAAATAAAAGATTTGGTGAGTTTTCTCTAAAAATGTGTTATACTTATTTAAAAATATCCAGATAGATGTTTAGGTTCAAGGACAATAATGAGGTGAGACCATACTATGCAGTTAATAAGCCTGTATATAAATGCACAGCACAGGACGGATTAAACGGAGCGCATATTACTAAGGCGCGCAATAGCCAAGAACTATATCAAGAAATCATTTCTGAAATCTACGACTTTCTGTAGCTCTTCCTAAGCTGAAAAAGAAAAATTGGATATGCTTTAAAGAAGCCCCGGAACCCTTGCAAACACTGGGATTCGGGACTTTTACTTAAAAAATTGATAACTTCGGCCAAGGCCTGCGGCAAGGTCATGGGACTCTGTCCCACACCTTGCTTAGGGCGCTGCCCTAAGCACCCGCAGCCTTGAAAGGCTGGCGAACTTTTTATCGCCTCTCTCCGGCTTCTTTTCGTTACCTTTTTCTTCGGAAATGGAGCTTGGTGTCTGCCTTTCTTAAATGCTGCTGCCCTGTGTGGACGCAGCCTGTCACTTGAATTTTCCTTTCCTGTATGTTATAATTATTCTATCATCAAACATCAAAGGAGGAAAATCTATGCATACATCATGGTCTCGGCACTTGGGCAAAATTGCCGTCCCGGCGCTCTGCGCTGTCTTTCTGGCCAGCCCTCTGGCCGCTCTTCGCGCTTCAGCCGTTGCTAATGTCACCGCAGTAATCCGCCCTGATATGTCCATTGTCATCGATGGCCAGAAGCAAAGCTTTTTCAATGTGAACGCCAGACAGGTCCACCCTCTGTATTATGCAGGGTCCACCTACCTGCCCGTGCGGGCCATTGGCGAACTTATGGGTAAAAACGTAGACTGGAACCAGTCTTCCAAAACCGTTACCCTGGCCGGCAGCCGGACTTCTCCCCCGGTAACCGGTACCCCGGACGGCGCCACCCAGCGCCAGGACGTGGAGGCCTCTGTGCGGGATGACTTTACCGTAATCGTGGACGGGGCCGTGCGGAGCTTTACCAATGTGAACGGCCGCCGGGTTTACCCCCTGCTGTACCGAGGTTCCACTTACCTCCCTGTGCGGGCCATCGGTGAGCTTATGGGCAAAGAGGTGGATTGGGACCAGGCCACCCAAACCGTCACCCTGAGCGGGAGGACCGTTACTGATGCCGACACCTTTGGGCTGCTTACCCCGGAGCAGGCCCAGGCAAAAGCCCTGGAGCACGCAGGTCTTACCGCCAGCCAGGCGATTTTTACAAAAACCGAGCTGGAGTGGGAAAACGGCCAGCGGGTCTACGATGTTGAATTTCACACTGCCGGGTATCAAGAGTACGATTACGAAATAGACGCGGTAACCGGCGCAGTGCTCAGCTTTGGCCACGATGGCGACTCTTTTACCCCGCCGGACACCCCCGGGCTGATTTCCCTGGAAGAGGCCGTAGCCAAGGCCCTGGCCCAAGCGGGGGTAAAAGCGGACCAGGCAACCTTCACCAAGCAGGTGCTGGACTGGGACGATGGCCGCCCGGTCTACGAAATGGAGTTTTTTACCGCAAGCCCCGCCTGCTGGTATGAGTGCGAAATTGACGGAACCACCGGCCGGGTAGTCTCTTTTGAAGCCGACTCCACCGATGCCCCCCCCTCCAGCGGGCTGATTGCCCCGGAGGAGGCCAAGGCCAAAGCGCTCGCCCACGCTGGGCTTGCCTCTGGGCAGGTAACCTTTACGAAAACCGAGCTGGAGCTGAAAGAGGGACGGCTGATGTACGAGATAAAATTCCACACCGCCAGCCATATAGGCTACGAGTACAAAATTGACGCCACAAACGGTACGGTGTGGAGCTTTGAACAGGACCACAGCTCCTACCTTCCGCCCATTCCCTCTGGCGTAATCTCTGTAGACGAAGCCAAAGCCGCCGCTCTTGCCCACGCGGAGCTTTCCGCCAGCCAGGTGAACTTTACCAAGCAGAAGCTGGACTGGGACGATGACAAGCAGGTATACGAGATCAAATTCTTTTCCAAAGACCTGGTGGAATACGATTACGAGATTGACGCCTTTACCGGAAAGGTTCTTAGCTTTGACCGGAACGGCTCCTCCACAGGGGAAACCATCAGCCGGGAAAAGGTCCAGGAGATCGCGCTTGGGCAGGTGCCCGGGGCAAGCGCCAAGCACATCAGGAAGCTGAAGCTGGAGCTGGATGACGGTCGGTACATTTATGAGGTAGAGATCAAGTATGGCGGGCTGGAGTACAAAATGGAGATAGACGGAGAAACCGGCGCGATTCTTGAATTTGAGGTAGACGATTAAAAAAGCCCCCCCAAAAAAACATAAGGGTCCAGGGACCTGTCCCTGGGCCCTTATGTTTCCCTCCGGCTTCTTTTGACTTTGCTTCTTATCCTTGGGTTTTCCTTGCTTTTTGTCAAGATGACGATTTGAGCAAATGGACTTACCACCATATCAGGAACATCTTAAAATTTATACTATCTTTTTTGCTCCGTATAAGCTATACTTAAAAAATGGATGTGCATATAAACCAAGTACAAATTTCGCCCTCCGCCAGCAGCAAAAGCGCCGTGTTGTTCCCTGTAAAGCCCGTTTCAGGCGATTCGGACCAACCGTCGAGGATGGAACACGGCAAACACCGATAAACGCGACGTGAGGCGATTTGTGAGGGGCACCTGCCTCACCTCCAGCCGCGGCACAAACTTTCCGCGAACAACGGCGCAAACTTGTTGCAAAGATATGCATTGAAATGGAAGATAATCCAGTCAAAAATGGCTCCAGAAAACCGGTCGAAAAACAAGCAGGAGAAAGCAAGGCGCCATGCCGGCGCCTTTGCGGTCCACACCGTCCGGCAGAGCCGGGCGGGAGGGCTAGAAACTACAGGCTTTTCGGGGGTTCACAAGGCAGTGTAAGACAGGGTCACGCTAGGGGTTGCAAATAGGGATTTGGTGTAAAATTAGGGGTTGCAGATTCAAAAAAATGGCTGAATACCGGGATATTTTTAGGTGCCATAAGTTGGCGTAATTAGAGGATATTTTGTCCGGATATTACGACGATTGATACCATCAGAATTTGCGCCGCTAAACAAAGAAAAGCGGTTTTAGGCACACGGCAAAAGTAAGAAAAATGTCAGTGGACTTTCTCAGTAGGGTGTGGTATTGTGTTGTGCTGAGAAAGGGGGCCGTTTTATGGCAAAGAAACGAGCAAACGGCGAGGGAAACATTCGCAAGAGAAAAGACGGTCGCTGGGAGGGCCGCTATACGGCTGGCTACGACCTCACCACCGGCAAGCGCATTATCAAGAATGTGCTGGGCAAGACCCAAGCAGAAGTCAAAGAAAAGCTGGCCGCGGCAATGGACGATGCCAAAGATTTAGACGTAGCCCGCTCCGATGACTACACGGTCGGCTCATGGCTCACCAACTGGTACACCCTCTACGCCAAGCCAAATGTGCGAGTCTCCACCGCTGAATACTACCGTCGGAGCATCGAACTTCATGTAAATCCACGAATCGGCAACATCAAGTTAAACAAGCTGACAGGCCGCGATCTGCAAAAGCTCTACCAAGACCTGCGCGAGAATGGACGTTTGCGCGAAGTCCAGAAAGAGAAATCTCCTGGTCTGAGCGCCTCCACCGTGCATGGCATCCACCTCATGCTCCACAACGCTTTGGACAGAGCGGTCAAGGAACGTCTGATTCAACGCAACCCTACCGATGACTGTATCGCCCCAAAGCTGGAGAAGAAAGAGATGAAGTTCCTCCCCGCCGAGGATATGAAAGCCTATCTCGACGAGGCCAACCGCCGCCATGTCCTCCCCATGTTCTACCTGGAGCTGGTCAGTGGACTGCGAAAGGGCGAGCTGGTAGCGCTCCTCTGGTCAGACCTGGACATTGAGAATCAGACCATTAGCGTCAGCAAACAGGCCACCCGCGATGCAGATGGCAACATCGTCATCACCCGGCCCAAGACGGAAACGTCCGTCAGGCTGGTATCAATCCCGCAAAGAGCCGTAGAACTACTCCAGCAAGAACACCTCAAACACCCGGACAACCCCTATATGTTCCCCTCCACAAGAACCGGTGAAATGTACTACCCGGATTCTATCGTAACGCTCCACAAGAGAATTTTGAAGTCAGCCGGATTGAGTTATATAAACTTTCATGCGTTAAGACACACTTTCGCGACCGCCGCACTACAAAATGGTATAGACGTAAAAACTGTAAGCAGTATGCTGGGCCACTACGATGCTGGTTTTACCCTGAGAACCTACACCCACGCTACCCGCCAAAAGCAGGAGCAGGCCGCAGAAAAAATGGGAAATTTTATGGACAAAGTCATGTGAAAGCAGGTCAGTAAGCCAAAAACGGCTGGAACTTCCTACCCGGAAGTAGCCAGCCGTTTCCGTTCATTTCCGCGTGTGGGGTGAGCGTCTGCCAGTGGCAGACAAGCTGCGAACCGACCGAGCCGACAGGCGAGACCACGGTGTGGGTCAAAAACGCCCCTGGCACTCTCCGGTTATTTCTGACCATTTCCGCATGTGGGTCACGGTGTGGGTCAGGACAAAAAGCCGACGGAGCCACGCCAAACTCGCAAAAAGAATAAGCTGAAACCTTATCCGCAATATCCATTTTAATATGCAACCGAGCAAAACAACTTGCGATGTTCCAGCTTTGACCGCTCCCCACCCAGTGTAGAAAATCGCTCCAAAATAATTTGGCTACATACAACAAAAGCCCCGCGTGTTTCATGCGAGGCTTTGTCAATGGTGGGGGAGAGTGGATTCGAACCACTGAAGTCGTCGACAACAGATTTACAGTCTGCCCCCTTTGGCCACTCGGGAACTCCCCCATAAAT
>CAJUPK010000149.1:0-1631 GCA_910588415.1 uncultured Oscillospiraceae bacterium
GAGATTCTATCTCGCGCTCTGCCACTTTTGAAAAAGTGGACAAAACTTTTACCTTCGCTCTCAAATCCCAATAAAAGACTTCCGCACATCAAGCGGCCTTTATCGTTCCCCCAGGCCCTAACCCTAAAAATCTGTCCCCAACGCGATGAAAGACGGCGTAAGCCTACGCCGTCTTGGGTTCTTCGCTGCCTCTTTTTCCCGCTAGGACAGCTGCTCCGGTTCCGCAGCAGTCTCCCGCGCTGTCCGTTTGTAGCTTGTCCCATAGGGGTCCCGGTCCAAAAACCGATGGTCGAATAAAGCCCGGCGCAAAGTGGCGGGGTCTTGAAAGCAGTGCCACTGGTCCAGCAGCTGGTTGACTTCCCGCTCGGTATACGTCCTGTCCGGCTGGAATTTTTCCGCCAGATATCCCAGGGCTTCCAGCTGCATGGCCCGCTTTGCGGGAAATTTTACCAGCCGGCCCTCTTCGTCCAAAAAATTCTTTAACTGTTTCATAACAACCGCTCCGGCTTACTTCATGCCGTAACGCTTCTTGAACATATCCACACGTCCGCTGGTATCCACCAGCTTCTGCTTGCCCGTAAAGAACGGGTGGCACTTAGAACATATTTCGACTTTGATGTCCTTTTTCGTGGACCGGGTGTGGATCACATTCCCGCAGGCGCAGGTAATGGTGGTCTCATGATAGTCGGGATGTATATTCTCCTTCATCGCTTCGTCTCACCTCTTTGCGGTCAAATATAGGGGCGCCATGCCCGAATCAAGCTGGGGAATTTACCTCTACAAAAGATAAATTCCAGTTAGAAAACCACTCAGACTGTATCTGTCTAGCCTGAATCCTGTATATTATAGCACGCTCCCCCACAAAATGCAAGCCCTTTCTTCTTAAAAGACCACAATTTCCCGTTGGCAGAAAAAACCAGGCGCTTCCTCTCCGGCCCAGCTTTTTTCTCTTTTCCCCCGGCATAGCTGGTCCGACCAGGCCAAGCCGAAAAGTCCCAGGGCCCGCTCTCCTTTCTTTAAAATACCCACATTTCCAAAACCCCGGGCCCAAGGAAGTTTCCCGCGGGACCCTCTAAAAATGTCCCCCTACGCAAAAAAAGCTTGCATTTTCCCACAGTTTGTGGTATCATCTTTGGGAAAGACGATGGGTAAGGAGGTGTTACGCTTGCCAAACATCAAGTCCGCGAAAAAGCGCGTGAAGGTTATCGCCGCCAAGACCATGTACAACCGGGCTGCCAACTCTCAGCTGAAAACCCAGATCAAAAAGGCCAATGCCGCCATTGAAAGCGGCGCCAGCAATAAGGCCGAGGCTGTCCGCACGGCTATTAAGAAGATCGACCAGGCTGCCGCCCGGGGCATCATCCACAAAAACAACGCCGCCCACAAAAAGGCCGCGCTGGACAAAAAGCTGCACGCTGGCGTTTAAACTCCGGCGGTCTTTTTACACACAGTTCAGAGGGCGCTTTTGCGCAGGGGCTTGGGGCTCGTTTCAACGGGCGCCGGGCCTTTTTGTTTTCCGTTTTTTTCTTCTGGCGGCAGAGGCGCTCTTTTCCCGGGGGTTTTTCCAGGAAGCGTCTTGACTTTTCCTGCAAAATTGGGTATGATGATACTATAGGCTTGTTTAAAAGTTG
>CAJUPK010000149.1:1641-5862 GCA_910588415.1 uncultured Oscillospiraceae bacterium
AAGTTGGAAACATCGTCTTTTTGCCCATAAGCGGTTCCTTTTGGCGCCGAAAATCCTCGCTGGCCCCTACAGTCCGCGGTTTTCCCCTTGCCATTCGCCTCTTCTGGCCAAAAATCCGTTATTCCCTCTATTTTCAAACAAGCCCTGGCCAAAAGATTATACTTGGCTTTCTCTGTTGCAAGTCTTTCCCCAGCGGTAAAAGATTTCAGCGGGCAGGACCTGCCGCTTGCGTACGTTCAAGCGGGTCAACGATTGAAAAGATATAAATTTGGAGGTGTCCGTTCATGAAAAAGGGAACTAAGCTCACATTGTTTATTGGTTTAATCACCGCCATTGCGGCAGTGGCTGCCTCCGTTACGGCTCTGCTGCTGTACTTGGACCACAAACGGGACGAGGAGGAGCTGGAGCACTATCTGGACTGCTCCATTCAATAAAACCTTTGCAGCCAGCCGGGCGGGTCTGTCCCGCCCCTCTCTCCTCCTGTCCCCATCTCTGGAGGAAGAATATGTTAGATAAATCTGGTTTTGACCAATGGGCCGATGGATACGATGAGACCGTTGGCCTCTCTGATAGGAACCACACCTACCCCTTTGCGGGGTACCAGCAGGTATTGGCGTATATCCGCCGCCAGGTAACAGCCCAGGGTCCCTGCTCTGTGCTGGACCTGGGCTTTGGCACGGGAACCCTTACCAGCCAGCTGTACAGCCAGGGCTGCTCTATATGGGGCATGGACTTTTCCCCCAAAATGCGGGAGGCCGCCCAGGCAAAAATGCCGGGCGCCCATCTCTTCGCAGGCGATTTCACCGCCTCTCTGCCCCCTGCCCTGCAGGAGCGCCGGTACAGCTTTATCCTCTCCACCTATGCCCTGCACCATCTCCCGGACCAGCAGAAGCCCGCCTTTTTGCGGGAGCTTTTGCCCCTGCTGGTTCCCGGCGGCTGTCTCCTGATTGGCGATGTGGCCTTTGCCACCCGCCGCCAGTTAGAGGAGTGCCGCGCCCAGGCCGGCTCTGACTGGGATGAAGACGAGTTTTACTTTGTATACGAGGAACTGCTCCCCCTGTTTCCAGCCATGACCTTTCAGCCCCTGTCCTATTGCGCGGGCGTGCTGTCCCTACAGGCTCCCTGCTGAAAAACGTCTGCCGCCCCTGACATTGGGCTTCGCCCAAGTCACGGAGTTTCCCTCGACCGCGAAGCGGTCGCCTTTCCTGCGGAAAGTACCGGAAAACTCCTGCCCGGGCGGGTTTAGGGTAGTTGGGTGGTAGGAGGTAATGGTTCCATGCTGGCTGGGCAGCAGTCAAGAAAGGGGTCAAGGGGAACTGGTTCCCCTTGCGGGGTGTGGGGCAGAGCTCCACGGCCTTGCGCTTTAGCGCCAGAAAAGGCGTCAGACAAGACGGCCAAAGGCCGTCACTTAGCCATTTTCAAAGAAAATGGCTAAAAAGGGCTGACGTACACATAAGGCAAGGCCTTGGGGCTTTGCCCCAAGCCTAGAGTTATGCAACGCATAACTCTTCCACTTCTTGAAAAAGTGGACAAAACTTTTCCCTTTGCTCTCAGTAAAGTATAGCGGAGCAGGGAGCGGCACGGCTTTACAGCAATCCCCCATCAACCACAAGCAAAAGAAGCGCCCCGCAGTTTATCCCTGCGGAGCGCTTTTTGCTGAGAGCTTTGAAGCATGGTTCAGGCTTTATCCCGGGGCTTGGCCAGCAGGGCCGCGATATAGCCGAAAAACACCGCGGCCGTGGTGCCTGCCGCGCCAGCGGTCAGGCCGCCTGTAAACACCCCTAAAAAGCCCTGCTCCACCACGGCCTTGCGCACACCTTCGGACAGGGCCCAGCCAAAACCGCACAGGGGCACCGTGGCTCCAGCCCCGGCATAGTCCACCAGAGGGCCGTACAGGCCCACGCCCCCCAGCAGCACCCCCAGGGTGACAAACAGCACCATAATGCGGGCAGGGGTCAGCTTGGTCAGGTCAATCAGCAGCTGGCCAATCAGACAGATGGTTCCCCCCACCCAAAACGCGTTCAAATATTCCATGGAATCCCTCCTGAGAGCCTGCGCCCGCCCGCCGCGGCATCCAGGACCATCCCAGTCCCCGTTCCGGAAGCTTCCGGGCTTTCAGCCAGAAAACCCTGCCGCTCTCCCAAAAGGACGGGTGCAGTCCCTTGTGCCAACAGCCACAGGCCAGATAGAACTCTCCCCTAGAGTCTGTGTTAAAACCGGAGAAAAGCCGGGATTCCCGCCAAAACGGAGATGACCGCAGGAAAGGCTATGGTTAACGCAGTTCCAAAGAGGTATGTATCTCTTTGGAACCAGGCAGCTTGGCTGCCCAGCTGCCCCGCTTGACAATCGGTATGGGCCAATCGTTACGTGCGTTTCCTACAGGACAGCCTCTGCCGCAGCGGCCCTTGTTTTTGGCGAAAAACCACTTTTCTAAAGTTTTAAGACAGCCTCTAGTGTACCCCATGGGAGCTGCGATTATACAGCGCTGGCCCGGCCTGCCGTTATGCCGCTGGCCCAGGCCCAGTGCAGGTTATAGCCCCCGCAGTCCCCGTCCACATTCAGCAGTTCCCCGGCCAGGTACAGCCCCGGGCTTTTTTTGGATTCCATGGTTCCCCTGTCCACTTCCTTCAGGGGCACGCCCCCAGCCGTCACCTGGGCCTGCTCCCAGCCCAAGGGACCCTTGACCGGCAGGGTGAACCCCTTTACCAGCTGCACCGCCCGGTCCAGCTCCCCGGCCCCCAGGCTGCCCAGAGTGCGCTGGTGGGTAAATCCCAGCCGCTTGGCCAGCTCCTCCCCCAGCCGCAGGTTCAGCAGGCCCGCAAACAGCTGGCTGGCGGGCCTTTGGGGCCACTGCCGCCGCACCTGGCCCAGATAGTCCCCCAGCTGGCCAAAGCTCATGGCCTCCGCCAGGTCCAGGCGCAGATACAGGGAATGGGCAGGCAGGTCCCGCAGGCGGGCCGCGGCGTTCATCACACAGATGCCGGACACAGACCGGTCCCCAAAGATCACCTCGCCGCTCTCCCCATAGACCTCCTGGTTTTTGTGGCAGAGAGCCGCCCGGCAGCGGCAGCGGGTCCCTTTCAGCGGCCCCAGTTTTTCCGCCACAGACAGCCCTGCCAGAGAGGGCGACAACTCTGTTACGCTGTGGCCCAAAGACCGGGCCAGCTGGTACCCAGAACCCGTGGCGTGTTGGGGAGAGGCCTGCCCTCCGCAGGCCAGCACACAGCGCCTGGCCTGCGCCTGCCGCCCGTCCCTGGCAGTAAGAAGATACCCCTTCTCCACAGGCTCTATCCGAAGAACCTCAAACCCCCACAGGGTCTCTGCCCCAGCGGCCTGGCAGGCGCTGCAGAGGGCCTTTCCCACTGCCGCGGCCTGCAGGCTGCTGGGGTACACCCGGCCCTCCCCGTCGCTTCTGGTCACCAGGCCCAGGCCCCAAAACCACTCCCGCACAGCCCCGGCTGGCCAGGCGGACAGCAGCTCCCAGGCCTCCGCTGTGTCGCCGTGGTAGTGGGCTGGGTCTATGGCCTGGTTGGTCAGATTGCAGCGGCCGTTGCCTGTGGCCAGCAGCTTTCTGCCGGACTTTGGGCCGCCCTCCAGCAGCAGGACCCCTCCGGCAGCCCCTGCCGCCTCATAGGCAGCCGCCAGGCCAGCGGCCCCTGCCCCCACCACGGCAACGCCCCAGCACCGCATCACAGCACCAGGCCCAGCAGGCCGTAAGACACCAGGCACATGATGATATCCGCCAGCAGCGTGCCCCCCGCCACGGACAGCATGGCTGACTTAAAGTCCATCTTCATCAGCGCCGCGGCCAGGGACCCGGTCCAGGCCCCGGTGCCGGGCAGGGGGATGGCCACAAAGATCAGCAGGCCCAAAGTTTTGTACTGGTTGATTTTGGCAAACTTGCTGCGGCCCTTCTGCTCCATGCGGTCCACCAGCTTCACCAAGCGGGTGTTGCGCATCCAGCTGAATATTTTATTGATAAACAGCAGAATAAAGGGGGTGGGCAGCAAGGTGCCCACCAGGCAGATAAAAAAGGCGGGCAGCATCTGCAGGTCCAGCAGCTTGGCGGCCAAAATCCCTCCCCGCAGCTCTATAATGGGCATTAGGGACAGGACAAAGACCGTCAGTTCGGCGGGAATGGTCTGGCTGAAAAGCTGCACAAGGGTTTCCACAATGTGTTCCATGTTCGACTTCCTTTAGGGTTTTTCTCTTATTATACCC
>CAJUPK010000150.1 GCA_910588415.1 uncultured Oscillospiraceae bacterium
CTGCTATATCCCTGGCGTGGGACACAACCTGCAGGAGCACAGCGTGGTTATGATTCGCGGCGGCCGTGTGCGCGACCTGCCTGGCGTGCGTTACCACATTATCCGCGGCGTGCTGGATACCCAGGGCGTGGCCAAGCGTATGCAGGCCCGCAGCAAGTACGGCGCCAAGCGGCCCAAGGCCGGCAAGAAGTAATCAGAAGCAAAATTGAGTTTCTTTAAGCTATTCGGCTTAATTTATATAGATTTCAGACGGCTGACCAGAGCCGCGGGGGATCTTCGTAAATTGCCTTTTAGCTGACCGGAGGCTTTTGACGGGAACATCCCGGCAGAGTTTTCGAGTACCGATGAATTCATTTTATGAAGGAGGGAAGATTATGCCAAGAAGAGGCAATGTGGCAAAGCGCGATGTTTTGCCGGACCCCTTGTATAATTCCAAGCTGGTTACCCGGCTGATTAACAGCGTCATGCTGGACGGCAAGAAGGGCGTGGCCCAAAAGATTGTGTACGGCGCTTTTGAGATTGTGCAGCAGAAGACTGGCAAGGAGCCCCTGGAGGTATTTGAGCAGGCCATGGAGAACGTAATGCCCAGCCTGGAGTGTAAGTCTCGCCGCGTGGGCGGCTCTACCTACCAGGTGCCCATGGAGGTGCGCCCTGAGCGCAGGCAGACTTTGGGCCTGCGGTGGGTGACCGCCTATGCCCGCAGCCGCAACGAGCGTACCATGCGGGAGCGGCTGGCGGGAGAGATCCTGGACGCCATTAACGGAGCGGGCGGCGCTGCCAAAAAGCGGGACGATACCCACAGAATGGCAGAGGCCAACCGGGCCTTCGCTCATTACCGCTGGTAAGGTGCCGCACATGACAGGCTGGCAAGCGGCGCCCTGCTGGCTGCAGGGTACACAAAAACCGCGGGCCAGCATAGTACCGGCAGACGTTCCGCTCTGGCGGCCGTTTGCCTAGGTACAGCCCGGCACATCTTTTGGAATAAGGAGGAAACAACGTATTTATGGCCAGACAGGTACCACTTGAATTGACCAGAAATATCGGCATCATGGCCCATATTGATGCCGGTAAGACCACTACTACCGAGCGTATCCTGTTTTATACAGGCGTCAACTACAAAATAGGCGAGACCCATGAGGGTGCCGCCACTATGGACTGGATGGCCCAGGAGCAGGAGCGCGGCATCACCATCACTTCCGCTGCCACTACCTGTTTCTGGCCGGACCGCAACGGCAAGCAGAACCGTATCAACATCATCGACACCCCCGGCCACGTGGACTTTACCGTGGAGGTGCAGCGCTCTCTGCGGGTGCTGGACGGGTCTGTCACTGTGTTCTGCGCCAAGGGCGGCGTTGAGCCTCAGTCTGAGACCGTATGGCGGCAGGCGGACGAGTACAAGGTCCCCCGTATGGCCTATGTGAACAAAATGGACATTATGGGCGCTGACTTCTACCGGGTGGTCCAGATGATGAAGGACCGGCTGAAGTGCAACGCTGTGCCCATTCAGCTGCCCATTGGCGCGGAGGAGACCTTTAAGGGCATCATCGACCTGGTGGAGATGAAGGCCTATGTCTATTACGATGACTTGGGCAAGGACATCCGCTGTGAGGATATCCCGGAAGACATGATGGAGCAGGCCCAGCAGTACCGGGCCGAGCTGGTGGAGCATGTGGCAGAGCTGGACGACGCCCTGATGGAGAAGTATCTGGGCGAGGAGGAGATCTCCATTGAGGAGATCAAGACCTGCATCCGCAAGTCCACCATTGCAAACCATATGGTGCCCGTGGTCTGCGGCACATCCTATAAGAACAAGGGCGTGCAGAAGCTGCTGGACGCTATCGTGGACTATATGCCCGCCCCCACTGACGTGCCTGCCATCAAGGGCACCAACCCGGACACCGAGGAAGAGACTGTGCGCAATTCTTCCGACGAAGAGCCCTTCGCGGCCCTGGCCTTTAAGATTGCCACAGACCCCTATGTGGGCAAGCTGTGCTTCTTCCGGGTATATTCCGGCTCTATAGAGGCTGGCGCCACGGTCTACAACTCAGTGAAGGACAACAACGAGCGCATGGGCCGTATTGTGCAGATGCACGCCAATGACCGCAAGGACATTGACCGCGTATATGCCGGCGACATTGCCGCGGCGGTGGGCCTGAAGAACACCACCACCGGCGACACCCTCTGCGATGAGAAGCATCCGGTTATCTTGGAGTCCATGGAGTTCCCGGACCCGGTTATCCGGGTTGCCATTGAGCCCAAGACCAAGGCCGGCCAGGAGAAGATGGGCATTGCCCTTTCTAAGCTGGCGGAGGAGGACCCCACCTTTAAGGCTTACACCGACGAGGAGACCGGCCAGACCATCATTGCCGGCATGGGCGAGCTGCATCTGGAGATCATTGTGGACCGCCTGCTCCGTGAGTTTAAGGTGGAGGCCAATGTGGGCAAGCCCCAGGTGGCCTATAAGGAGACCATCCGCAAGGAGGCCAGCTCCGACACCAAGTATGCCCGCCAGTCCGGCGGTAAGGGCCAGTACGGTCATGTTAAGATTCGCATTGAGCCCAATCCCACAGGCGGCTATGAGTTTGTGAACGCTGTGGTGGGCGGCGCGATTCCCAAGGAGTATATCCCCGCTGTAGACCAGGGTATTCAGGGCGCCATGCTGTCCGGCGTGCTGGCTGGCTACAATGTAGTGGACGTGAAGGTCAGCCTGTACGACGGCTCCTATCACGAGGTTGACTCCTCTGAAATGGCCTTTAAGATTGCTGGTTCCATGGCTTTCAAAGAGGCCATGCGCAAGGCGGACCCTGTGCTGATGGAGCCCATCATGAAGGTCACAGTCATCACTCCCGAGGAGTATATGGGCGATGTAATAGGCGACCTGAACTCCCGCCGGGGCATGATTCTGGGCATGGACGCTCTTCCGGGCGCCCAGCAGGTGAACAGCGAGGTTCCCCTCTCGGAGATGTTCGGCTATGCTACAGACATGCGCAGCAAGACCCAGGGCCGCGGCCAGTATACCATGGAGCCCGCCCATTATGCGGAGGTGCCCAAGAACATCTCTGAGAAGATCATCAGCGACCGCGGGAAGAAGAATGATTAAAAACCCGTGATCTCCAAAGAAAAGCGTAAATTTCGCTTGCTTTTTTGGCAGATTGTGTTAGAATTATATTCAAGCAGAGCTTGGACAAATTTATATTGCAAGGAGGCAATTTTCCAATGGCAAAGGCTAAATTTGAACGGAACAAACCCCATGTAAACATCGGCACCATCGGCCACGTGGACCATGGCAAGACCACCCTGACCGCAGCCATCACCAAGGTGCTGGCCATGAAGGGTGACGCCGACTTTATGGATTATGCCAACATCGACAAGGCTCCTGAGGAGCGCGAGCGCGGCATTACCATCAACACCGCCCACGTAGAGTATCAGACGGATGCCCGTCACTATGCTCACGTGGACTGCCCCGGCCACGCCGACTATGTTAAGAACATGATCACCGGCGCTGCCCAGATGGACGGCGCTATCCTGGTGGTCTCCTCCGCTGACGGCCCCATGCCCCAGACCCGCGAGCACATTCTGCTGGCCCGTCAGGTGGGCGTGCCCGCCATGGTGGTCTATATGAACAAGGTTGACCAGGTGGACGACGAGGAGCTGCTGGAGCTGGTGGAGATGGAAGTTCGCGAGATGCTCAGTGAGTATGAGTTCCCCGGCGACGACATCCCCATCATCAAGGGTTCTGCCCTGCAGGCTCTGGAGAGCAGCAGCACCGACCCCAACGCTCCCGAGTATGCTTCCATCCTGGAGCTGATGAACGCTGTTGACAGCTATATCCCCACTCCTGAGCGCAAGGCTGACCTGCCCTTCCTGATGCCCGTGGAGGACGTTATGACCATCACTGGCCGCGGCACCGTGGCTACCGGCCGTGTGGAGCGTGGACAGCTGAAGCTCAGCGAGGAAGTGGAACTGGTTGGTCTGACCGAGGAGACCCGCAAGGTGGTTGTAACCGGTATCGAGATGTTCCGCAAGACCCTGGATTACGCTGAGGCTGGCGACAACGTGGGCGTTCTGCTCCGCGGTGTGCAGCGCAATGAGATCGAGCGCGGCCAGGTTCTGGCTAAGCCCGGCTCCATTAATCCCCACACCAAGTTCAAGGGCCAGGTGTACGTGCTGACCAAGGATGAAGGTGGCCGTCATACCCCCTTCTTCAACAACTACCGTCCTCAGTTCTATTTCCGTACCACGGACGTGACTGGCGTTATCTCTCTGCCCGAGGGCACCGAGATGTGCATGCCTGGCGACAACGTGGTTATGGATGTTGAGCTGATCACTCCCATCGCCATTGAAGAGGGCCTGCGTTTCGCTATCCGCGAGGGTGGCCGCACGGTTGGCTCCGGCGTTGTTACCGCTATCAATTCCTAAGATTTTTAGGGTTTACGGAAAGGCTCCCCCAGGGGGGCCTTTTCCTTTATTTTAGATGGAACCGCTGAAAGAGCAGGCGATAAGGGAGGCAGGTTGGCGATTCCCTGCTGAGAGGGGAGCCCCCTGCTCATCGTGTAGTTAAGGTGGCTTCTACGAGGTATTTTAATTTGCCTTTTAGAGCCGTGCGATATGGCTGCTGGCTCACAAATTGGTATGTATGGTATGTACGGACTTTGTAAGTGCCTTTCCCATACCATTCCAGAGCCAACCAGGCAAAAGAAAACCCGAAGAGACAGAAACAGAGGGGAGGCATGAAAATGCTCTTTAATTATGAAATTAGAAATTGGAAAGACTGGGGGAAGGTGTTTCAGTCTCTGGAGGCTTTCACCCCGCTGGCGCGGGAAATTTTCCGCCGGGAGGGGCTGGCTTTTTCCCAGCTGGAAAACCTGACCCCTGGCGCCAACGCGGTGTTTCGTGGGGGAGAGTATGTGCTGAAAATATTCGCTCCCAACCAGTCCGGCATGGACCCCCAGGCGGATTTTCACAACGAGTCCGCTGTATGCAGGGCCCTAACCCAGTGGAGGATTCCTGCGCCCCGGCTGATCGCCTGGGGAGAGGTGCAGGACGCCTATCTTTTTTACTATATCATCACAGAATACTGCTCCGGCCAGGAGGCTGGGCCATGGCTGGAAACAGCGAGCCCTTGTCAGCGGCAGGAGTTTGTCCAGGGGGTGAAGGAGCTGCTTAAAAGGCTGCACCGCCCTGGGCAGGAGCTGATTCCCCCTGTGGATCTGGTAGAGCGGGCGGTGAATAATGCCCGGCTGAAGGGCCTGCCGGACAGCCTGGCCGCTGAGATGCGGGCACGGGCAAGAGAGGTGGATGTGACCCACACCGTACTGGTTCATGGGGACTTGACGGGGGAGAATATTCTCGTGGCTCCAGGGGGCCAGCCGGTTATCATTGACTGCGCGGACGCCTGCCTGGCCCCCTGGTGGTACGAGTTTGCCCCCGTGGTCTTTGAGCTTTTCCACTGCCAGAGGGACCTGCTGGGGATGCTGGCAGGGGCAGAGGGAGAGGCCTTTGTGGAGCGGGTGTTGGACGCCCTGTGCCTACACGATTTTGGCGCGGATATTCTCAGGGACACAGCGGCCCGAGAGGGGCGGCAGCCCTTCCTGCATTTGACAGAGGTGAGGGATTTCCTACTGGAACGCCTCCAGTCTGGATAAAGATACCATAGGGGCTGTTGTATTGCCTGAGAGTATGTTTGGAAATCGAAGAAAAGCAGGATTATTGACAAGGAACGGGGATTCAAGGAGAAAACCGGGATTTTGACGCCGAAGGCGCCGTTTCTTGTCAAAACAGATACTTTTTGAGAGCAAAGGCAAAAGTTTCGCCAGCCTTTTCAAAGGCTGCGAGG
>CAJUPK010000151.1 GCA_910588415.1 uncultured Oscillospiraceae bacterium
GGGAGACTATTTTGTCCGGGACACGGAGATGGACAAAGTGGCGAAAATTGTGGACTATGTGCAGATCATGACCTATGATATGCGCAATGGCTTTACCCGGCAGGCAGGCCATCACGCGGCGCTGCGGGCCGGCAAAGGGGACAGCAGCGGGCTGAACACCGTGGACATGGTGGAGCTGTTCCACAGGGCGGGGGTGCCCCTGGACCAGCTGGTGATTGGCGCGGCCTTTTACTCCCGGAAATGGTCTGGGGTGGAGGACCAAAACAACGGCCTGCTGCAGCCTGCCCAGACCGCTGGGGAGAGCGGCCCCGGCTACAGCGATTTTACCGAGGACTTTATCCGCCAGGGCGGGTACGCCAGGCATTGGGACCCGGAGGCCCAGGCGGGATACCTCTGGAACGGGGAGACCTTCTTCAGCTATGAGACGCCGGAGGCCATTGCCCTGAAATGCCGGTATGTCAAAGAGACCGGGCTGCTGGGCATCATGTACTGGGAGCATGGCTGCGACCGGACCCACCAGCTGTTAAGGGTGATGGGCGAGGAACTGGGCCAGGACCTGTGAAAGAAGGGGATGGAATGTACAAGGCCTATAAAATGAAGCTCCACCCTGGCCAGGAACAGGAATATAAGCGCCGCTACGACCAGCTTTGGCCGGAAATGCAGGAGATGATGCGCGCCCATGGGGGCAGGAACTACTCCATCTTTTTGGACCAGGACACGTTGACCCTCTTTGCCGTGATAGAGATAGAGGACGAGGCCCTGTGGGCAAAGGGCGCGGATACCCCTGTGAACCGCAGGTGGTGGGACTATATGGAGGATATCATGGAAACCAACCCGGACAACAGCCCGCTGTCTGTGGACCTGCCCCTGCTGTTCCACTTGGATTGAACCGGGTGGGAGAGGAGCGGGTCAGGCGGCTGGCCCGTCTCCTGCTTTTCGCCGGTAAGCAGTCAGAACAACGGCAATCTGCAGGAGCATCATGCCAAACACCAGCAGCAGTGCCAGGGTGTAGGCGCCATGGGCGTCGTACAGAAACCCAATCAGAGAGGTGGCCACTGCGTTGGTAATGGTGGTACTTAGATTTACCTTGGGATAGACCCGGCTGTAACGCTCCATGCCAAAGAGCTCTTTGGTGACAAGCACGGCCCCCACAGTGGGCAGGGAATAACTTAGGCCAAACAGCGCCGCAGTCAGGAACATCACCCCGGGCGCGTGGACAAAGAGCATCAAAAGAGCTCCGGCCGCAATAAAGGCGCTGTACAGCAGGATGGAGCGCTTGGCCCCCAGACGGTCTGCCAGGATGCCAAAGACCAGCTTTCCCGCAGTATTTGCAATCATGCACACCGAGAGCATCCCGGACCCCACTGCCGCAGCCAGCCCATAGCTGCCCGCAATGCCCGGGAAGTGCTGGGGCAGGGCGGTTACATAGGCGCCAAAAGCCGCGTACACAAGGGCCAAGGCCAGCAGTATGCCGCTTATTTTCCCTGTATGGGCAGCGGCTTTTATATCCAGAGGGGCGGGGCGGCCTCCCAAGGGCTCCAGGCCCGCGTCCTCGGGCCGGAATGTAATGGGGAACAGAATGGCTGGCAGGTTAAAAAGAGCGATGACGGCCCCGGCGCAGAGATAGCCTGTGCGCCAGCCCGCGCCTTGGATGACAGCGGACAGCACAGGGGAGAGCAGGGCCCCCACCATGCCGCTGCAGCCCATGGCCACGCTGGTGGCAAGGCCCGCTCCGGTTTGGAACCAGTTGTTGATGACTGTGGTCACCAGCACATTGCCCACCACTCCGGCGGCAAATCCCCGCAGGCCGTTGAGCAGGTACAGGAGGGTCAGGTGGGAAGCGCCCGCCAGCCCTACTGTACCAAGAATAAAAACCCCTGTACCCAGAATCAGCATGGGCTTAAAAGTTTTTGGCCCGGCGATTTTTGCGCTGGCAATGCCGCCCACCGCAAATACCAGGTTGCTGATGGTCAGGGTGGCGCTGACACTGCCCTGGCCCAAACCCAGGTCTTGGGCCATTGGCGTGAAAAACAGGCCGGATACATTGGTAAGCATCCCCAGAGCCGAGGCGGTCAGGCCGCACATGGCCAGAAGGACCAGCAGATATTTCCCCTTGATTTTTTTCATGGGTTTCCCCTCCTGCTTTTGCAATATTCTACAAAATAGTATAACATGCGGCGGGGACTGTTGCAAGCGTTCGGGAAACGCCAGGCGGCGGGCGCGGGGAATAAGACCTTTCGGCCTATACAGAACACGGTTCCTATAAGGCTGCGGGCTTTTTACAGTCCTTTTGTCCTCTGGCTATCTTTCGGAGAAGCAGGGGAAACAGAGAGGAGACACGCCATGCCATCGTTGAGTTTGCTGATTAAGCCCGCCTCTGGGGGCTGCAATATCCGCTGCAAATACTGCTTTTACCACGACGAACAGCAGAATCGGGAGACCTTCTCCTATGGCCTTATGACAGAGGAGACCCTGGAGATTCTGATTAAGAAGGCCCTGAACTATGCTGCGGGCCGCTGCTCCTTTGGCTTTCAAGGGGGCGAGCCCACCCTGCGGGGCCTGGATTTTTTCCGGAAAGCAGTGGAGCTGCAAAAGAAATACAATGTCCATCAGGTGGAGATTGCCAATTCCCTGCAGACAAACGGGCTGCTGATAGACAGCCAGTGGGCCAGTTTTCTCCATGACAACCATTTTTTGGTGGGCCTCTCCCTGGACGGTGTGAAGGACATTCACGACGAGAACCGCCTGGACCCAGAGGGAAAGGGGACCTTTAACCGGGTGCTGCAGGCTGCCCAGAAGCTGGCGGCCCATCAGGTGGAGTTCAACCTGCTGACAGTGGTCACCAACCGCACCGCAGAGGCTATTGGCAGGATCTACAGCTTCTACCGGCGGTCCGGCCTGCTGTACCAGCAGTACATCCCCTGCCTGGATCCCTTGGAGGAGGCCCGGGGGTCCTCGCCCTACTCGCTGACCCCGGAGAAGTACGCCCAATTTCTCAAGACCCTGTTCGATCTGTGGTACCGGGATATAAGGGAGGGACAGTTCATCTATATACGCTACTTTGAAAATCTGCTGGGGATGCTCCTGGGCCAGCCGCCGGAGAGCTGCGGCCTGAGCGGCCAGTGCGCCATTCAGAACGTGGTGGAGGCGGACGGCTCTGTGTATCCCTGCGACTTCTACTGCCTGGACGGGTGGCGGCTGGGGAATATCCGGGAGACGGACTTTCGAGATATGGCCCGGAGCGAGACTGCCCGCCGGTTTCTGGCCCAGGGCGAAACCGGACGCAGCCAGTGCCAAAATTGCCTCTACGGACCCATCTGCCGGGGTGGCTGCCGCCGGGACCGGGAACCCCTGGGGGAGGGGGGCAACTACTTCTGCCAGGCCTACCGGGAGTTTTTTGCCTACGCGCTGCCCCGGCTGCAGGGAATGGCCCAGGCTTTGCAGAGGCGGGGGAGAGTATGACAGGTGTGATGATGTTTCTGGTGTGCCTGGCTGCCTCGGGAGTGGGGTCCATTGCCGGGTATGGGGGCGGGGTGATCATCAAGCCAGTGCTGGACGCGCTGCATATCCTGCCAGTGTCCACCATCAGCTTTCTCTCCGGCTGCACGGTGCTGGCCATGTCAATGGCCTCCCTGCTGAAGAGCCGGGGAAACGGGGTCCGGCTGCGGGTGCGCACCACCACCCCCCTAGCCCTGGGCGCGGCTGTGGGGGGACTGCTGGGCAAGGCGCTGTTCGAGCTGGTGCGGTCCAGTGCGGAGGAAAACTGGCTGGGGCTGGTACAGTCCTCGCTGCTGCTGGGGATCACGGTGCTGGTCTGGGTCTATACACGGGAAAGAGACCGGCTGCCCTCTTACCAGCTGGAGAACCTGCCTGTCTGCGCTTTAGTGGGCCTGGCGCTGGGAGTGGTCTCGGCGTTTTTGGGCATTGGCGGCGGGCCGTTGAATGTGGCTTTCCTGTTTTTCTTCTTCTCTATGGAGGCCAAGGAGGCGGCGAAGAACTCCATCTTTATTATCCTATTCTCCCAGGCGGCCAGCCTTCTCAGCGCCCTCTGCCAGCGGAATGTGCCGGAGTTTGCCTGGAGCCAGCTGCTGATGATGGCTGCGGGCGGCGTGGGCGGCGCACTGCTGGGGGCGGCTGCCAGCAAAAAGTTGGATGACAAAGGAGTGGAGCGGCTGCTGCTGGCCCTGATGCTGGGAATTATGGGCATCAATCTGTATAATGTGGCGGTTTATGGGGTGGGGGCTATAGCCGCCTATACCATATCTGGTTAGGAAACGCCTGCTTGCATTTCATCCAACAGCAAGTAGCTCCCCAGGAACTTAAATAGAGGTTAAGTTCCTGGGGGGGTTATAGATTTATTGGGATGCATCTGTGCTACATATTAACTTTAGAATCCAGAGGAGGATTTGTTCAAATCTTTCGTTCTGGTGTTCTTCAGGGTGGAAATTTTGTAAAGTCTCTGGCTTCACATTTAAAGCGGCTGCATAGTCTCGTAGCAGCCGGTCAGAGGGATATCGTTTTCCACTTTCAATAGCATTAATATAGGCAGGTGTAACTGCTAAAGTCTCAGCAAGATCCTTTACTTTGATATCCCTGGCGATACGTAAGAGCCGGAAAACATTATGCTCTGGTTGCTGTGTATGCGAGCGTGGCTTTTTCATTGATTTCCTCCTGAAGTCCATGTGGCTTAATCCAACGAAAGGCCTTCCGACCAGACTACTTTCATTTGCAATTTAGCATGCTGTTCGATTAGTTTTTTATACGAGAAGAATATCTAAGAAGTATCGAAGCAGGACCTGCGTTCATTACATACCAAAATGATTTCCATGTGTTTTCCCTCCTTTCTATAAGAATATATTTCATGCAATTTGTGATGCTACTGTGATTGAGCAATAGAAATAGGACTTAAGTAATTAATCCACACACTTTTAATAATTTGTAGACCTATCTAGATACGTTCGTTATAAAAACACTAAATTTGATAAATATTTCAATGTATTATTTATAATGATATTAGCAGCTAAAAAATCATCCCTTTCTTTTCTGCAAAGTATATGCTTCTGACCACTCAGTAAAAGTAAGTTTGTCATAGCGGAAAATATCAGCAAATGATAAGTAGTTTATGGTTTTCAAAGGTTATGCTTTGAATATGCAGAGCCGCGTCTCCCAAGCGCTGGAAAAGACCAGCGCCTGAGATAACGGGCTATATCTAGGGTTAGAAGGAAGAAGAGATTGCAGTAATTACCCACTGCACAAATTTGGCCAATTCTGTATATATAAACAGAATGAATTGCCTAAGTAGGATGTCTAGCAACAGTTCCCCCATAATAAGGAGAACTTTGCTAAAGGTTACAACCTTATGTCCGGCAGTGGATTTTTGGTATGCTTCAACAAGAGATTCCCATTTTTCAATCTTTCGTTCTTTCCAACGTCCCTGACGATTTTGCTTTCTCATAGCAAACCTCCGATTGATAATATTTGAATCGGAAGGCTTTTCGCTGGATTAAGTTGTCAAGGTTCTATGTATGTCTAATAGCATTAGCCTAAAGACATTTCAAAGTGATTGAACGAGTTTCTGTGTACTTAGTATACCACAGCTTGTTTAAAAAATCAACATAATTTTTGAAATAAACAAATTGCCGGACTATAGGGTATAATGATATACGTGTAGCAGAGATATATTGTGATTCAAAAGGATGCATGATTTTTTGGTACTTGACGGACTAGGGCTTGTTTGAAAAATAAATATTGCACAAATTGCGGGTTAGTGCGAAAATA
>CAJUPK010000152.1 GCA_910588415.1 uncultured Oscillospiraceae bacterium
GGCTTGTTTGAAAATAGAGAAAGTGCCGGATTTTTGAATCAAAACAAGAGATTTCCAACACAGAAAGCTCTTGCTTTGAGCAAAAAGACGGTATTTGCGTTTTTTCAAACAGGCCCTAGTCCTTCAGGCTGACCAGCTTCCCGGTCCTTGCTGACTGCAAGGCTGCCTCCACGGTTTTCAGAACCCGGCGCGCCTGCCAGGGCTGTACGGCCAGCTTTTCACTGCCCTCTATCACGTCCCGCACATTTCTGTAATAGGCGGTCCAGGCGGCTTCTGTCTCCTCTGGCTCTGGCAGCGGAAGCTTTCCGTCCTCCTCTCCCCCGTCAGGGGCCAGCGGGTCCCCCAGGGGAATAAAGCGCCCTTCCCCGGCAGTCCCCCCCAGATAGGCGGCGGCCCTGTCCCCTAAAACCGTCCAGCGGGGGAATCCCGGGGGGATAGACCCGCCCAGCTCAATCTGCACCCCTCCTCCGCTTTCCAGGTCAAAGGCCAGGAAGCAGTAATCCTCTGTCCCGGAGGGCTCAATCCGGCAGGTTTTGCAAAACACGCTTTTAAAATCATCATATCCCAGCAGCCACATAAGCTGGTCAATCACATGAAGCCCCCAGCCGAACAGAATCCCGTCCTCTGCCGCAGCCCCTTTTCCCGGCCAGCCAGGCAGCATACTGCCGCAGCTGTGCAGCCGGACCTGCAGGGAGTACACCTTTCCCAGCCGGTTGGAGTTTAACAGCCTTTTCACCACGCAGAAGTCCCGGTCCCAGCGGTGGTTTTGATAGACCGCCAGAACCCGGCTGCCCCGCCCCACCGCCGCGATTATCTGGTCCAGCTCCCAAGCGCTTAGAGCAGCGGGGGCCTCGCAGACCACATGCTTTCCGGCATTGGCGGCTGCCACGCACACTTTGCTGTGCTGGCGGTTGGGCACGGCAACCACCACGGCGTTGATTTCCTGGCACTCCAGCAGCGCCCCCAGGGACAAGAATGGCTTCAGGCCGTTTTCCCGGGCTGCCTGTAAGCGGGCCGGGTCCGTATCATAGGCTCCGATCACCCTGACTCCCTCTGTCTCTTCCGCGTATCTATGGTGAAGCTCCCCCCTAGTTCCGTATCCAATGATTCCCAGACTGATTCCCATTTTGGCGTCCTCCCTCTCCTGCTTCTGCCTGGACAAATAGCCCTGCCTCTCCCCTTTGCCGCCGTATTCCGGCCAAAGGACCCCCGCATGGCCTCCATATAAAGGGCATCCGGGCAAAGAAGCTGAGATTTTCTAAACTTTCAGGCAAGCTTTAGCTATATTATATATTTTCAAAAAAGCATTTTCAATAAATAGGGTTACCCATTATCATGATATAATCAACCATCCCCCTGTTATTTCCACACACTCTCCCCTTGTTTTCTATAAGCCCCCCTGCGGGAAGCCGCCTGTCTCTCCTGGTCCCTGCGCCAGCCCCGTTTGCAAAAAGGAAAGGGCATGTAAACGGTTGCGAAAACCCTTTTACATGCTCTTTCCTTTTTTAACGGGCACTCCTTTGCCTGTTACTCCCCCAGCAACTTTGCCAGCAGGGCGCTGCTTACCAAAAATCCTTCTGGACGAAAGGCGATCCGGCGGCCCGGCTCTTGCCGCAGCAAATCCGGCGGGCAGCGGCTGGCTTGGGCCTCTATCCGGGAGAAAAGCGCTTCCCCCTCTTGGCCGAACCGGGCCCGGCAGTCCTGCAAAGCCAGGCCCTCCGCCAGCCGCAGGTTCAGCATGGCAAACTCCTCCGGACTGCCGCCGGGGCCGTCCTCCACCGGCCCGCTGCCTGCCAAAAAGGCCGCCAGGTCCCGGGGCCAGTAAAACCGCTGTCCCTGGTAAAAGGAGTGGGCCCCTGGCCCCAAACCCAGATACTCCTCACAATGCCAGTACAACAGGTTGTGGCGGCTCTCATATCCCGGCCGGGCAAAATTGCTGATCTCATACTGGAAATAGCCCCTCCGCTCCAGCTCCTCCACGCAGAACAGATACTGGTCCGCGGCAGCGTCCTCCTCCAGGGGCTGAACCCCCTGGGCGGCAAAGGGGGTGTCAGGCTCCACCTTCAACAGATAGGCGGAGAGATGCTCTGGCTCCAGCCCCGCCGCAAAGCCAATGGATTGGCCCAAGCCCTCCTGGGTGCTTCCCGGCAGGGCCAGCATCAGGTCCAAAGAGAGATTGGAAAAACCCCCGGTCCGGGCCCGCTCCACAGCCCGACCCACATCCTCCGGGCTGTGCCGGCGGCCCAGCAGGCGCAGCTCCCTCTCATGAGCGGACTGCATCCCCATAGACAGCCGGTTAAAGCCCCCGGCCCGCAGCTCCTGGAAAAAAACTTCGCCAATGCCTGTGGGATTTACCTCGCAGGTAATCTCCGCCCCTTCCTCTAAAGAAAAATGCCGGGCAGCCTGTTCCAGCAGGCCACAAAGCCTGTCCGCCCCCAGCAGGCTGGGCGTGCCCCCGCCAAAATAAACGGTGGACAGCGGCCGCTGGCACTGGGTCCCCCACCGGGCCAGCAGCTCCTTGACCCGCCTGGCATAGAGCTCCCTCTCCTCCCCGGAGGGGGTGCGGGAGTAAAAATCACAGTAGGGGCATTTGCCCGCGCAGAAGGGGACATGGATGTACAGGCCAAAAGCCCTGCTCACAGCTCAACCAGCGCGGTGTGGGGACGGTGGTCCGAGGCGATCACAGGGGGAATATCCGCCTCCAGCCCACAGGCTCCCTTTATAAAAATATAGTCGATCTTTTGGTCCGGCTGGTCCGAGGGCCAGCTTTTCAGGGGCTGGGCAAACAACCGGGCTGTGTCGTCCATTGCATCCATAAGCGGCGCCAGAATGGGACTGTCCGGCTGCAGGTTAAAGTCCCCCATCAGCACCACCGGGCCGTTCTCCTTTTTCAGCAGCCCGCACACAGTCTCCACCGCGCTGCGGGCCTCGGCTTTGGCCAGGCCAAAATGGCTCACCAGCACGGTAAATCCGCCTGCCTCTGCAAAGCGCGCCCGCAAAACGCAGCGGGTCTCATAATACGCGTCCTCGTCCTTTACAGGCGGATCCGGAATAGGTACAGTCTCCGCCCCCTGCAGGGGAAAGCGGGACAAAATGGCATTGCCATAGGGCCCCTCCTTAAAGGTGATGGCCCGGGCAAAATAGCAGTGGTAGCCCAGCAGGGCGGCCAGCTGCTCGGCCTGGTTGGTGTACCAGGGAACACTCCCCTTGCCCCGGATCTCATTCAGGCCCACAATATCCGCCTCTTCCCGGCGGATAACCTCTGCCATTTTGGGCAGGTCTATGGCCTCTGGCCAGCCCTTGCCCTTTTGGACCAGCTCCTTTTGTTTCAGATAGTCCAGCCCGTGCTGGATATTGTAGGTCATGAAACGAAGCTTCATGGTGCTATTCTCCTTTTCTCCACTCATTCATCCAGCTTCAGCACTGCCATAAAGGCCTCTTGGGGCACCTCCACAGTACCCAGCTGGCGCATCCGCTTTTTGCCCTCCTTCTGCTTTTCCAGCAGCTTCTTCTTCCGGGTGATGTCACCGCCGTAGCACTTGGCCAGCACGTCCTTGCGCAGGGCCTTCACGGTCTCCCGGGCAATGATCTTGCCCCCCACGCAGGCCTGGATAGGCACCTCGAACAGCTGGCGGGGAATCTTCTCCTTCAGCTTCTCCGTCATCTTCCTGGCCCGGGGATAGGCCTTCTCTGCGTGAAGGATAAAGCTCAGCGCGTCCACAGTCTCCCCGTTAAGCAGAATGTCCAGCTTCACCAGCTGGGACTCCCGGTAGCCCAAAAGCTCGTAGTCAAAGCTGGCATAGCCCCGGGTGCGGGACTTCAGCGCGTCGAAGAAGTCGTAGATAATTTCATTCAGAGGCAGCTCATAGTGAATGTCCACCCGGTCGGTGTCTATATACTTCATGTCCATAAAGGTGCCCCGCCGCTCCTGGCACAGCTCCATAATATTGCCCACATACTCCGAGGGCGCGTAGATGTGGGAGTTGGTGATGGGCTCCTGGGCGCTCTCTATGGTGGAGGGGTCCGGGTAATTGGTGGGGTTGTCAATGGACAGCTCCTCCCCGTTGGTTTTGGTGATGTGGTACACCACGCTGGGGGCCGTGGTGATTAGGTCCAGGTTATACTCCCTCTCCAGCCGCTCCTGGATGATCTCCATGTGCAGCAGTCCCAAAAAACCGCAGCGGAACCCAAAGCCCAAGGCAATGGAGGTCTCCGGCTCAAAGGTCAGAGAGGCGTCGTTCAGCTGCAGCTTTTCCAGCGCGTCCCGCAAATCGGTATAATGGGCCCCGTCCGCTGGGTAGATGCCGCAGAACACCATGGGCTGCACCGCCCGGTAGCCAGGCAGGGCCTCTTGGGCAGGCCGCCCTGCCAGGGTGACGGTGTCGCCCACCCGGGCCTGGCGCACATCCTTGATGGAAGCGGCAATATAGCCCACCTCTCCGGCATACAGGGCTTCCGCTGGTTCCAAAGAGGTGGCCCGGAGGAAGCCGCACTCCACTACCTGAAACTCCCCGCCTGTGGCCATCATGCGGATGGTGTCCCCGGCCTTCAGGGTGCCGTCCATCAGCCGCACATACACAATAACCCCCCGGTAGGAGTCGTAGTAGGAGTCAAAGATCAAGGCCCGCAGGGGCGCGGTCTCGTCCCCCTCTGGGGCGGGAATGTCCGTGACCACCCGCTCCATCACATCCCCAATGTTGATCCCGTTCTTGGCGGAAATCCGGGGCGCGTCCATGGCCGGAATGCCGATCACGTCCTCGATCTCATGGCAGGCCCGGTCCGGGTCCGCGCTGACCAGGTCAATTTTGTTCACCACCGGCACGATCTCCAAGCCCGCGTCCACCGCCAAATACGTGTTGGCCAGGGTTTGGGCCTCTATGCCCTGCGAGGCGTCCACCACCAGCACAGCCCCCTCGCAGGCAGCCAGAGACCGGGACACCTCGTAGTTAAAGTCCACATGGCCCGGGGTGTCAATCAGGTTGAACACATAGTCCTCCCCGTCTTTTGCGGTATACACCAGGGTAACCGCATGGGCCTTGATGGTAATGCCCCGCTCCCGCTCCAAATCCATGTTGTCCAGCAGCTGGTTTTCCATCTCCCGCAGGGGCACGGCCTTGGTCTGCTCCAAAATGCGGTCGGCCAGGGTGGACTTGCCGTGGTCGATATGGGCAATAATGCTGAAATTGCGGATTTTACTCTTGTCCATTTCTGTATTTCTCCTGATTCTCTCCCCGTAAAATTCGCCGCTTGGCCCTGTGGACGCTGGCTGCCGCCTATGCCCCTGGGCCCGGCAATGGGCTTTTGTTCCTCGTTTATAACAGGTCTTTTTATTGTATACCATGTGAGGAGGGTTTGTCAACCAAAGGCTGGCAAAGGAGCCTGTTTGAAAACCGGAAAATGCTGGATGATTGGCCAGAAACGAGGGATTTCGATGCCGAAAGCACTGTTTCAGGTCTAAACAGACAGATTTCCGTAGTTTTAAACAAGCCCCAGAGCCGCGCAGGACAAAGGGCCCGGGGAGCGATCCCCCAAGCCCTTTGCCCTAAAAAGGAGATTATGAAAAAGAAAAACTTGTACTCTTAACCTTAGCGGCATCACACCACCATTTCTTTCGGGGCAATAAAGCCCCATCTATATCTATATTATAGTATACTTTTTGAGAATTTATTGCGCGGTCCAGGGGCGGGGAAGATTGCCAGTGGCAATCGTTCTGACCCGACCGAGCCAACCAGT
>CAJUPK010000153.1 GCA_910588415.1 uncultured Oscillospiraceae bacterium
GGCCGCCACGGCCTGAAGACCCACTGTAAGATTGCCCTGGTAGTTCGCCGGGAGGAGGACGGCATCCGCCGTTATCTGCACCTGGGCACCGGCAACTACAATGACTCCACTGCCAAAATCTATACGGACGTAGGCCTGTTCACCTGCAACAGCCAGTACGGGACGGACGCCTCCTCCCTGTTCAATGTAATCACCGGGTACTCCCGCCCGCCGGAGTACCAGCACTTTGCGGTGGCTCCCCATGGCCTGCGCACCTTCTTCTGCCGGCGCATCCGCCAGGAGACAGAGAATGCCCGCAAAGGCCTGCCCTGCGGCATCACCGTCAAGGTGAACTCCCTGGTTGACCCGGAGATTATCTCCCTGCTGTATGTGGCCAGCCAGGCCGGAGTCCCCATCAAACTGATTGTCCGGGGCATCTGCTGCCTGATTCCCGGCCTGGAGGGCGTCAGCGACCATATCCAGGTCATCAGCATTGTGGGACAGCTGCTGGAGCACAGCCGGGTTTTCCGCTTTGAAAATGGCGGCGACCCGAAAATCTATATGGGTTCCGCTGACTGGATGCCACGGAACCTGGACCGCCGCATTGAGCTGGTCTTCCCCATTGAGGACGAGGAGCTGAAAGCCCGGGCCTTCCACATTCTGGACACCCTGCTCAGCGACAACACCAATGCCCGGGTCATGCAGCCGGACACCAGCTACCAGCATGTAAGCCGCCGGGGCAAGGCAGCCTTCAGCAGCCAGCAGGCTTTCTATAAGCAGGCCCAGGAGCGGCTGAAAGCCCTGCAGAAGGTGGAGAACGACAGCCCGCTGATTCCCATTCACTCGGCGGAAGAGGCCGGGTCCTAAAAATCAGGCGCTTTCTCTATTTTCAAACAAACCTGAAAAGGTTTCGATTCAACTTTTTTCAAGAAGTTTGCGGGGTGTGGGGCAACGTCCCACGGCCGAAATAATAAGGAGGAATACAATATGAAGCGAGTAGGAATTCTTACCAGCGGCGGCGACTGCCAGGGGCTAAACGCAGCCATACGGGGCGTGGCCAAAGGACTGTATACAGAGTTTGGCAAAGATGTGGAGATATACGGCATCAAAGACGGCTATAAAGGGCTGATCTTTGGAGAATACAAGCTGATGAAGCCCAGCGATTTCTCCGGTATTCTCACCCTGGGCGGCACCTTGCTGGGCACCTCCCGTCAGCCTTTTAAAACCATCCGCGTCATTGATGAGAACAGCGTGGACAAGGTGGCTGCCATGAAGGACCACTATAAAAAAATGAAGCTGGACTGCCTGGTGATTTTAGGCGGCAACGGCACCCAGAAAACCGCCAACCTGCTACGGGAGGAGGGGCTGAACGTCATCCATCTGCCCAAGACCATTGACAACGATGTGTGGGGCACAGACGTGACCTTTGGCTACCACAGCGCGGTGGAGGTGGCCACCAACGTGATTGACTGCATCCACACCACGGCAACCTCTCATGGCCGCATTTTCATTGTGGAGGTCATGGGCCACAAGGTGGGCTGGCTGACCCTTTCCGCAGGCATTGCAGGCGGCGCGGATGTAATTTTGCTTCCTGAAATCCCCTATGACATCAACAAGGTAGCCAAAACCCTGAACAGCCGCATTGACAGCGGCAAAAAGTTCTCCATCCTGGCTGTGGCCGAAGGGGCCATCTCCAAGGAGGAGGCCAAGCTCAGCAAAAAGGAGCTTAAAAAAGCCCGGGCCGCGGAGAACTATCCCTCCATTGTGTACCGCATCGCCGAAGAGCTGAAGGATAAAATCGACAACGAGGTGCGCGTCTGTGTGCCGGGCCACTTCCAGCGGGGCGGCAGTCCCTGCGCTTTCGACCGGGTCCTCTGCACCCGTTTGGGCGCTACCGCCGCCCGGTTTATCAAGGAGAAGACCTTTGGTGTGATGGTGGGCATGGTCAACGGCGAGACCGTCCCCGTACCTCTGGCTGATGTAGCCGGCAAGCTGAAGGCCGTGCCCGTAGACTGCGGCGAGATTCAGGCCGCCCGGCAGATTGGCATCAGCTTCGGTGACTAAGATTACAGTTTTTATCCCTGCTATTTGGAGGAATATCATGGCTTTTCTGGAAAAGATAGAGTTTGTCTTCCTGCCCAACGTTCGTATTATTGGCCGGGAAGTCCCCTGCTCCCTTAGCCCAGACGCGGAAAACCCAGTTCCGGCCCTTTGGGAAGCGTCTTTTGCTGATGGGACGATTGATATGCTGAAAAAACTGCCCCTTGCGGTGCCCGGCTGTACCATTGGCTGGATGGGCGACGTCCAGGGTCAGGACTATCGGTATATTGCTGGTGTGATTGCTCAGCCGGATACTCCGATCCCCCAGAGTATGCAGTTCCGGGACCTTTCGGCCTGCGATGTAGCAAAGGGGTATATCCATGGTAATTTGCAGAACGGCGACGTATATGTTAACGCCCATACCCTGACCCTGGAGGGAATTGCCGCCAGTCAGCGCCAGTATGACTACAGCTTTGGATGGAGCGCAGAGGTCTATCCTGACAGCCTGGACTTTGAGGCCCAAGAGGGTACGTTCTGCTATTTCCAGCCCTGCAAAACTATATAATTCTTACAAAGGAGGAATCATTTATGGATTTCCGCATTATTTCCCTGCCCCCCTTCACCGCCGCCACCTCTGGCCCGGACCCAGACATGGACTTCTCACCAGAGGGGACGCTGGGCAAGTTCAACGCCTATTTCAGCGCCATCACCCCCTCCCCCAGAGACAGCTTTATGCCCCGGGATTTCCTGTTCTTCAACCAGGAAAAACAGGGTTTGGAATGGTGGTATGCCCTGGAGGAGGGCCTGCCCGATGGCGGCTTTGACCGGGTCGCCTTTGACGGCGGGATCTATTTGACCTATGTCTATTGGGATCACGACGAGGATACCAATCAAAAGCTTTACAACGAGGCACTAGAATATATCCAGTCCAGCGGCGTCTTTGAGCTGGACCAGCGGCCCGGACACTACGCCATGGGCCACATCATCACCCCGCCAGAGGCCATCCAAGCCTTGGGCAACGGCATGATGGAGGCGTTTGTTCCCATCAAGCTGAAACCGACCCAACCCTAACCCCGCTGCCCCACATAATTTACAATATATTCCAGAAAGGAAACATCATCATGAAATTCTCAGTCAGCCTTTACAGCTTTTTCAGCGCCATCCGCAACGGGGAGATCACCCCGCTGGAGTGCATCGCCAAGGCCAAGGAGATGGGTTTTGACGCCATTGAAGCCGTAGACTTTGTGATGGGCGCCGCCACGCCGGAGGAAATGCCGGAGCAGGCCAAAAAAATCAAAGAAGAGGCCGATAAGCAGGGCCTTGCCGTCTCCTCCTTTGCGGTAGGGGCCGACCTGCTCAACGGCCAGGACGGCAGCGGTGATACCGCTAAGGAGATTGCCCGTGTCAAGTCCATGGTGGACATTGCGGAAATCTTGGGCGCCCCCCGTATGCGCCACGACATCACCATGGGCCAGAAGGGAGACCCCAAAAGCTATGCCGCCCTTGTCCCCCAGCTGGCAGAGTATGTCCGCGAAATCGCTGACTATGCCGCTGCAAAGGGCATTATGACCATGACCGAAAACCACGGCTTCTTCTCCCAGGATTCTGAGCGGGTGGAGCTGCTGTACAACACCGTGAACCACCCCAACTTCGGCCTGCTGTGTGATATCGGCAATTTCACCTGCGCCGATGAGAATCCCGCCACAGCCGTGGCCCGGGTCGCCCCCTACACCCGGTATGTCCATGCCAAGGACTTCATCATCAAGGACTACTACGACAACGACCCTGGCGAGGGCGCTTTCCAGACCCGGGCAGGCAATTACCTGCGGGGCACGGTGATTGGCCATGGCAATGTGCCGGTGAAGCAGTGCCTGCACATCCTGAAGAAGGCTGGATATGACGACACCATCGCCATTGAGTTCGAGGGCATGGAGCCCGCTCTCACAGCCATCCGCGTTGGCCTTGCCAACTTGAAGAAGTATTGGGAAGAGGCATAAAGCAGAGGACCGCAGCCATTTGGGTGCGGTCCGTCTTTTAGGGGGGCTTGGCGAATACGTAAAGCTCTTGAAAAAACTGTCATCACTGAAAGGAGATTTTATGCTTAATTTTGGCACCATCGGCTCCGGCTGGATCACGGACGAATATATTCGCGGCGCAAAAGACAGCGGGTTGTGGAATCTTACCGCTGTCTATTCCCGCAGCCAGACAAAGGCCCAGGAGTACGCTCAAAAACACGGTGCAAAGTATGCTTTTACAGATGTGGAAGCCCTGGCCGCCTGTGAAGAGTTGGACGCGGTCTATGTGGCCAGCCCCAATGCCTTCCATTACCAGCACTGCAAAGTCCTTTTGGGGCACGGCAAGCATGTAATCTGTGAAAAACCCCTGTGCGCCCAGGCGGAAAAGGTCCGGGAGCTGGCAGCTTTGGCCCAGGAAAAGGGCCTGGTCTTTCTGGAGGCCATTATGTTTATGCACCAGCCTCAGCGGCAGGCGCTGGAGGAGGCCCTGGGCAAAATCGGCCCCATCTCCCTGGCCAAGCTGGACTTCTGCCAGCGTTCCTCTAAGCTGGACGGCTACCTGGCCGGGGAACTGCCCAATATCTTCAACCCCCAGCTGGAGACCGGCGCCCTGATGGACCTGGGGGTCTACTGTGTGTATCCGGCGCTGCATCTCTTTGGCAGGCCGGAAAGCCTGCAGATCAGCGCCCACATGCTGAAAAGCGGCGCGGACGGCTGCGGTGTTGCCAACCTTATCTACCCGGACAAGCTGGTGACCCTCACCTACTCCAAGCTGGGCCAGGCTGGGGCCAACAGCGACTTTCAGGGGCCGGAGGGCACTGTGGCGGTGGAGTCCATCTCCCGGCTGGGGGGTATTACCCTGCGCCATAAGGACGGCGCCACCCAGGAAATCCACGGCCAGGACGAAAAATACAAACTGATGGGCTGGGAGGCCAAGGATTTCTACCGATACATCACCCAACCGGAGGAGAGCCGGGAGGAATACGCCCACTGCACCCAGCTGAGCATGGACGTGGCAGCCTGCATGGAGGAGCTGCGCCGTCAGGCGGACATTCTCTTCCCCAGCGACCGGAAAGAGTGACCCCATGAGACAGAAGGGCAAGCTTATTCTGGTGGCCTGTGTGGTTTTGGCGATGGCCGGGGTACTCCTCCGAATCCACAGCGATACATGGGCCATGGCTTTGGGCGGCTACCACAACGCTGTCACCATTGAGGAGGGGGTTGATTATACTTCCGGCGTCGCCCGCTGGCGGGTCATCCTGGCCGAGAAGGAGGGCGCAAAGCGACTGGCGTTGATGGAACAGGGCTTCCTGGGGTTCTGGGGGCTGCCCGCCCCTGCCCGCCAGCTGGACGGGGCGTACCAGGACCTGGAACACATCGGTTGCCAGACAGTGCCCCCCTGTTCCCCTTTTTACGGATATGACTACACCTCGGTTGCTGACAGCGACCGCACGGAAAGTCACAAATACATCCAACAGCACATTATGCGCTCCGATTGGTTCTACCACGGCAGCAACGCGGTGATGACCCTGGCGGTGCCAGAGGAGGCCCTGCCCAAAGACGCGGCGCTACAGATCTACCAGGCAGGCCCTGAGTATGTGCTGCACCTGGTGATGTACCCCAAGGGCAGCGGCAGCTTTGACGGCGGCTTTGCCACCCTGTACCAAGCCCTTTTAGACAATGGCTGTATCCAATAAGA
>CAJUPK010000154.1 GCA_910588415.1 uncultured Oscillospiraceae bacterium
CTGTTTCGCACCATTAAAAAGCCCGTAGATGTGGTAAGCGAGGGCTTACAGACTGCCCGCCAGCGCAGGGAAGAGGAACGGCAGATTTTGGAGCAGGATTGGTCTGCGCGGAGTATTGACGTTCCCTTGGAGCCGGCTCCTTCTGCACGCCAGATACCCACAGATTTAGCGGCTCTTTTTCCGCCTGTAGAGCCGCGGAAAAAGAGTACCAAACGAAATGAAAAGCTGGATAAACTACAGGAGGTATTTGGCATAGGGCAGGAGATTCCTGAACCTAAGCTGGAGCCTATAGAGGAGAACCCAAAAGAACCGGAGCAGAAGGAACCGGAAGAACCGCAGCTTCCGGCCTCTCCCGTAGTGTCAGAGAATCCGCCTCTGCCAATGCCCGTGGAGGATGCAGCGCCTGCAGTGGAAGAGGAACCCGCGCCGCTGTTTGGGGAGGATGAGCCGGAAGCACCTCCAGAGAAACCAGCGGCAAAGCCCGCTACATTGGAGCAGGCGCTTCAGTACCAGAACCTGGACCCAGCCGGGGCATATTGTTTCCCACCGGTCAGTATGCTGGCTGTCAGTCCGCAGGTTGACCATGCCAAAGAAACCGAGGAATTGCAGACTAACGGAAAAATACTGGTGGATACGCTGAATAGTTTCGGGGTTTCCACAAAAATTTTTGACATTTGCCGGGGCCCGGCGGTTACCCGTTATGAGATCCAGCCTGCGGCTGGCGTAAAGATCAGTAAAATTACCAGCCTGTCTGATGATTTAGCATTGAATCTGGCTGCTACTGGAGTTCGTATGGAGGCGCCTATTCCTGGAAAGGCGGCAGTGGGTATTGAAGTGCCGAACCGTTCCCGCAGTTCTGTGCGTATGCGGGACTTGATTCAATCCAATGCCTTCCAAACCTCCAAAGGCAAGCTCTCCGTGGCTCTGGGAAGGGATATTGCCGGCCAGCCTGTAGTCGCTGACCTGGCCAGGATGCCGCACATTCTGATTGCCGGGACAACAGGCTCTGGTAAGTCTGTCTGCATTAACTCGCTGATCATTAGTATGCTCTATAAGGCCAGCCCGGACGAGGTGCGTTTTCTCATGATTGACCCCAAAGCTGTGGAGCTGACGGAGTACAACGGCCTGCCCCACATGCTGGTCCCCGTGGTAACGGACCCACACAAGGCTTCGGGTGCTTTAGGGTGGGCGGTAAATGAGATGATGAAACGCTATAAGATCTTCTCAGAGAATAACGTGCGCAACCTCCAGGGGTATAACAATCTGGCTGAAGCCCAGAACTATGAGGATGAAAATGGGCAGCCCATGCCTGCTATGCCGCAGATCGTCATAATTATCGATGAGTTGGCAGATTTGATGATGGCCGCCCCAAAAGAGGTGGAAGATTCTATTTGTCGGCTGGCCCAGCTGGCCCGGGCTGCCGGGATGCACCTGGTGGTGGCAACACAGCGGCCTTCTGTAGACGTGGTTACAGGGCTTATTAAGGCCAACATCCCCAGCCGTATTGCCTTAACAGTGTCTACCGCAGTGGATTCTCGGACTATCATCGACACAGTAGGGGCGGACAAGCTGCTGGGCAACGGCGATATGCTTTTTGCGCCAGTGGGCAGTAACAAGCCTGTCCGGGTGCAGGGGTGCTATGTCAGTGACGAGGAGATATCCTCTATTGTTGGATTTGTGAAGAAAACCAAGTCCATGGATTATGACGAGGGTGTCATTGAGGAGATCGAACGCAATGCTGCCAATGCAGAGGCTGGTAAAGCAGGAGAAGAAGGTGGCGGAACAGGTGGCGGAGACCCCATGATGGATGATGCCATTAAGGTGGTGGTAGAGGCTGGACAAGCCAGTACATCCCTGTTACAAAGACGGCTGCGGTTGGGCTATGCCCGAGCTGGGCGGCTGATTGACGAGATGGAACAGCTGGGCATTGTAGGGCCCCACGAGGGCTCTAAGCCCCGGCAAGTGCTAATGACCTATACCCAATGGATGGAACGGAATATGCAAAAGAAAGACCCGCCTGCGGAAGAAACTGAATAGTATAATAGAGAGGCGAGCAGCTGGCAGGCTGCTCGCCTCTCTTATGATATAGGTGGATTTGCGGAATCAGCAAATGTCAAAAACTGCAATAAAAGACTAACTTACCAGCCGTACTTCTCCGTCAATGAGGAGGGCCATGCTGTGGCGGGTCTCTTGGGAGATTTTTAAGCGGTTTTCATTGATTTTGACCCGGCTGCCAGGATATGCGGTACTGAAGGTGAGCCTTCCGGAGGGCCGGGTACTGGCAGAGGCTTCAAACTCCTCCAGATTTTTTGTGTACTGTCCCAGCTTAAGCTTATTCACCGAGAGCTGCATCCGTAATTTGGACATCCGGCTCAGTTTGGTGGGACTGTCCGGCTGATGCTCCAAGTCTTTCAGGCGTTCCTCCTGCTCGGCAATTTCCTGGGTGATTTGGGTCTTTTCAAAGTCTTCACAGGGAAGACCGCCTAAATTGATAGAAGTGCGTACCTCTGTTTTAGAACCCAGGATATTGACATTCACTTCACGAGCAGCCCAGATATGGCCACCCATAATGGTTCCCCGGCCGCTCTGCACATAGACGGCGCCATCGCTATAAACCTCGCACCCAATAATACACTCGCTATGGAGGTTCTCTTTTGCATGGACAGTGCAGTTTTCCAAAAACTTTGCGTAGATATCCCGGTGGGCACGGATGACAGCCTGGTTGTTTCCCTGCACGCCTTTGGTAAGCACCAGGTCTCCACCGGCTTCAATCGTGCAGGATTCCACTACGCCATCCACTTTTATATTGCCCATGGCCCGCACCGTAAAGCCGCTGCATACGTCACCGCGAATGTGTACGTCACCCAAAAAGTTTACATTGCCAGAAGAGTAATCAACATTGCCCGGGATATCCAGCATGGGGTTAATTTGAAAGGCCCTGCCGGAAAATTCCAATCCCCCTGGCCGCCCGGCGATAAGAGCGGTACCGTCTTCGTTTAGCAGGGTATTCCGGCCCATCGGTGGAGAGGCGGGAACGCCGTCTCGGGTGGGAATATCCTTGTCTGTAACCGTGCGGCCTGGAGTGCCGGGAGTAGGCGGGGTGATGTGGCAGATTATCTGGTCCTTTTCAACATTTTGGGTAGAAGTGGCCGCGGTAAAGTCTACCCGGTTAAACTCATCAACAGGCAGTTTGCGCTGGGCTTCCCTGGGAAATAAATCCGTAATAACGCCGTCTTCGCCGGGAATGGCAGGCTGTCCCTGGGCAGCGTGAAATAAATGGAAATAACGGTCGTCCCGCCCGGGAATGGTCTCAAGCAAAGAGGAATTGAGACCAAAGCTGACACCCGCAGAACTGAGAGCGGATAAAAGGTCCCCTTGGGTGATGTCCCGCCCCTCCCCAACAGGCGGGTAGACAAATATCCAGGCACTAAGTAAATTACTGGAGAGAAATATGGTAGTTTGGGCGTCTAGGTTAACTGGCACAGGCTCTTCCCCGTTTGGTGCAGGCCTGGGTATACAGCTGTTAAGCCGGGCTGTGCCAGAGGCTGTCACGGTGCTGAGCAACCGGGAGCGTTCTCCGGCGGCCTCTTGGGGAGTAAAAGGCTGTGCGTCTGTATCCGGATCAAATAGACGCAGTTCTGGAGTGGGCATCCAACCAGCCTGGTCTCTGCAGAGCCTCCACAACTGATAGACTACATGGTCGATGGGAATTTTCACAGCATAAGGGTCTTCTTCCATAACATGGGAAGGGGGACGCTGGCTTTCAGCCAGCTTAATGGGCTTGTCCGGACGGCGTTCAGACCGGGGAGCGCCCTCTTCCCGAGGTTTGCTCTCCCGCTTGAAGGGATGCTTCTTTTTGTGCTTCCAAAAACGGAAATGAAGTAATTTTGAGATGAAAGAGGGGGATTCGGCCATAATATAGACGCCTCGCTTTCTAGTTAACTGCTCCCAGTCGTCTTGCTTGATTTCTATATATATTATATTCTTCTGGAAGCGTTTTGACAAGAAAAACTTTCAAATTTGAACAACAATTTTTGCATATGGGTAAAAAATTATTTTAATAATCGGAAGAAGAAGTAAAATTTCCAGTTGAATTCGGTTATTCCTTCGAGGTGTGCAAGAAGAAAACCTAAGTCTTTTCCGCCATGCCATAGACTTGACCCCAGGAAAAGGCTGTGATATACTTGCGCATGGAATGCCGGGCGATTTTCTTTTCGCATAGATTTTGATTTGAAATATTCTGGCTATTGATGAAAGAATGGAGGAGAAATAAAAATGACTTATACAGAGGCGCTAGAGAAGGTAAATTCCCGGCTGCTGTTTGGTATGCAGCCAGGGCTGGAACGGATTACAGCATTGCTGAACGAACTGGGAAATCCACAAGACAAGCTGAAATATGTGCATGTGTGCGGCACCAATGGCAAGGGGACAGCCTGTACCCTTACAGCCAGTGTACTCAAGGAAAGCGGATATAAGACAGGAAAGAACATCTCGCCCTATGTACTGAATTTTCGGGAGCGTTTTCAAATCAATGGGGAGATGATTACCGAAGATGAACTGGCGGAAGAAGTGGAAACTATCTGGCCAGCAGTGGAGCGGCTGGACGGCCAGGGCTGCCCAATATCAGAATTTGAGCTGGTAACAGCCATTGCATTCCATTGGTTTGCCAAAAATCAGTGCGACATTGTGGTGATGGAAGTGGGCATGGGAGGACTGTATGATGCCACAAATGTGATCAAAACGCCGGAGGTAGTGGCGATGATGTCCATTTCTTTGGACCATACCGCTTGGCTGGGAGACACGGTGGAGCAGATCGCGCTGGAAAAGTCTGGCGTGATAAAGGAAAAAGGCAGGGTGGTACTGTATCCAGAGCAAAAGCCCAGTGTTACCAGCTTGATCCAACAGGTGTGCCAGGAGCATGACGCGGAACTTCGCATACCAGACATAGAGCATATACAGGTAGTAAACCAGGATATAGACGGCACTACTTTTGAAGTGGATGGGCAACAGCTCCACACGCCCTTCTTGGGAGAGCACCAGATCAAAAATGCTGCTGTGGTGTGGGAGGTGATACAGGTTCTGCGGCAAAGAGGGTATAGGATACCAGATGCGGCGTTGGCAGCGGGGTTTGCCAAGTCATTCAATCCGGCCAGAATGGAGGTCATCTCCCGCAGCCCGCTGTGTCTGCTGGACGGTGGCCACAACGCAGGCTGTGCATGGGTGGTCAAAGAGGCTCTCGCACGTTTTGTACCGGGGAAACGGACAGCGATTATGGGAATGATGGCGGATAAGGACAGCGCGGCTGCTCTTGAAATTCTGGGTCCTATGTTTAAAAGGATTATCACCGTGCGGCCTCAAAATCCCCGCTCCTTAAGCGCGGAGGAGCTTGCCGCAACAGCCCGCAGGTTTTGTCCGGAGGCGCATCCAGCGGAAAACTGCCAGCAGGCGCTGGAAATGGCATTGAGGGAATGGGAAGAGGATGAGGCGCTTATTGTCTGCGGCTCCTTCTACCTGGCAGGGGAGATTCGGGACCTGCTGTTGGAAAAATTCCGGGAACGGTGACAGGCTTCTGCAAAAAGTGCAGGGACAATCCTGTAGAATAGGCTTGAAAGGCCAGGCAGTCTTTGTGAAAATGTGCTTTTCACAGAGGCTGCCTTT
>CAJUPK010000155.1:0-3756 GCA_910588415.1 uncultured Oscillospiraceae bacterium
CGGCAAAATAGCTGCACCGCTGGCAGCGCCAGTCAAACAGGGTCTCGTCCAGAATACTCTGCTTCAGCTCGGGGTGTTCCTGGGCGTTGATGCCTGTGTACAGCCGGTATTTTTGGGATTCCCCGCATTGGGGGCAAATAATATCCTTTACAATCTCTGTTGACATTCCCTTTATCCCTCCCAGGACCTAGCTCTCGAAAGGCAGTCCGTCATTCTCGTCGAGTTCGGCCGGGCCGAACTCGGGGGCGGCAGGGCCGAACTCGGGTTTGGCAGGGCCGAACTCGGGCCCGGCGGGACGGAACCCAGGCTCCGTCTGTGCCGCGGGGCCGCTTGCCGGGGGCTCCGGCAGGGGGTCCTGGTCAAAGCGCTCCACATCGGACAGGTCGATTTCCTCGCTGTTCTCATCCTCCGGGTCATACTCGGTATCCTCGTCCCGGGTGACGGTGATTGCAATGGGGCCCTTGTCAAAGTGGAACAGGGTGCCTTTTTTATGGGGCTTCACCTGGGCGGCCATACATACAGCGGTGGGCCCGTCCTCCCCGTCCATGATTTCCATGGAGGCAGCCGGAGAGCCAGCCTGCTGCTGGCGGACCGCCTGCTCTAAATGTTCCAAAGCGCTGTCCCGGCGGGCCTGAATCTGGTCGATGCGGACACAGTGGGCCTCGGTAATCGGGTTATCGCTGCTGCGCAGGGCATTATAATAGTAGCGGCCCAGGGCCAGGTACTCCTTCTCCGCCGCCTTTTCCTCGCAGCGGATTACTGTGCGCAGGCGGTTGGCGGCCGCTGCCCGGCTGTGCTTGTCTTTGAGACTGCCTGTGAGCGCTTTGCCAATATTTCCGGCCATTTTGCTGAGATCCTTCAGTGTTCCCATATTTTTACCTTCCTTTCTGGAGGTTCTTGCTTTTGCAACTGTATTATACCCCCTGCCGCTGGTGAAAGAGGGCGAATGGTGTAAAAGCCTGTGCAAAGGGAGCGCAATGCAAAAGGGGCTGCTTTTTTTGCACCTGGCGGCAGGGAAGGGCCCGGTTTAGGCCTTCTTCAGCCGGATGACGTTCCAGGAGGCAGGGGCCAGCTGGGTTTTCAGCAGGCCGCCCTCCTGCTCGTTCCGGCCGCTGACGGTTTTCGGGGCAACAGTCTGGCCTTCTGCGGAGTTGACCGCCTTAAAGTCCGGGTGCTCCAGCACAATATGCTCCGCGAACCGGTAGCCCTCAAAGCCCCGCAGGTCGGTCTCCAGGGTGATAGCCTCTGTCAAGTCCCGGTTGACGGCAAAGACGGTGAGCTCCTCCTTCTCGTCGTTCCATACAGCCACAGACTCCACATCGGTCACATCAGTAAAGTCCTTGGTGTCATGCTTGGAGGACCGCAGGGCTGTGTTCAGGGCCAGGCCCCGTCCGTACAGGGAGGCGTGGAGGTAGGGGTAGAAGATGGTCTGCTTCCAGGCCGGGCCCTGTTCCTCGGTCATAATGGGGGCAATCACATTCACCAGCTGGGCCAGGCAGGCCATGCGCACCCGGTCGCTGTGCTTGAGCAGGGTAATCAGCAGCAGGCCCACCACCAGGGCGTCTTCAAAGCTGTAGTGGTCCTCCAGCAGATGAGGGGCCACGGACCAGGGACGGTTGGCCATGGCGTCGTTGTCAGAGTCATTGCTGTGGAACCACACATTCCACTCGTCAAAGCTGAGCATAATATCTTTTTTTGCCCTCTTTTTGGCTTTTACAAAGTCGCAGGTGGCAATCACGGTCTGAATAAAGCTGTCCATGTTGTCAGACCGGGCCAGGAAATTGGCGGTGTCGTTCTCCGGGTTGCCATAGTAGGTGTGCAGGGAGATGAAGTCCACGCTGTTGTAAGCCTCTTCCAGCACAGTGGCCTCCCACTGGGGATAGGTGGGCATGCCTGTGTTGGAGCTGCCGCAGACCACCAGCTCTACCGTGGGGTCAATCTGCCGCAGAGCCTTGGCAGTCTCATCCGCCAGGCGGCCGTATTCCCAGGCGGTTTTGTGGCCCACCTGCCAGGGGCCGTCCATCTCGTTGCCCAGGCACCAGGTCTTGATATTGTGGGGCTCTTTTATGCCGTGGGAGATGCGCAGGTCGCTGTACTTGCTGCCAGAGGGATGGTTGCAGTATTCCAGCAGATTGCAGGCCGCGTCAATGCCCCGGGTGCCCAGGTTGACGGCCATCATAAGGTCTGTGCCCGCTTTTTTGGCCCAGCGGGCAAACTCGTTGACGCCCACCAGATTGGGCTCTGTGCTGCGCCAGGCCAGCTCCAGGCGGCGGGGCCGCTGCTCTACGGGACCCACGCCGTCCTCCCAGAAGTAGTTGGAGACAAAGTTGCCCCCTGGGTAGCGGACAATGGGCACCTGCAGCTCCCGCACCAGGTCCAGCACGTCTTTGCGGAAGCCCTCCTCGTCGGCGCTGGCATGGTCCGGCTGGTACACGCCGCCGTACACCGCCCGGCCCAGATGCTCTATAAAGGAGCCGTAGATCCGCTTGTCAATGCGGCTGATTTGAAAATCCGGGTCCAGGGTAATTCTTGCAAATTTTTTATCCATGATATGTAGACCTCCTGTATGATATTGGAAAAATAATGACAGCTTCTGTCTTTCTTTCCATTATACACGCAAGGGGACACGTAAGTCAACAGAAGGAGGGAAAGCGCCGGAAGAAAAAGACGGCAAAAGCAAAAAGCGTCTACAAATTTTTCCTTGCGTTTGGATTCTGGATATGGTATAATCGAAAGCGAGTTCACTAAATTTACCACAGGAGGTTACGATGAGTAAAACGATTGTCAGAAAAGCTCTGGTTTTGCTGCTGGCCCTGGTACTGCTGGCTGGCTGTGCCATGCCGGCCTGGGCCGCTTCCCAGGAGGAGGGCCAGCTGGCCTATGTGCTGCTGGACCACGACCCGGAGGGCCTGCCCTTTGAGAACCCGGACAAGATGACGTTTGCCGCGGCAGAGCTGTGGGGCCTTGTCCCTGGCCAGCCAGTGGATATCTTTGTAAGCGCCGGCCCACAGAACCCGGTGGACGGGGACCAGCTGACCGCCAGCCCGGGCTTGGAGATTCAGCCTTTAAAGGAGCTCTATGCCCTGGAGGGGGAGAACAGCAGGGCCTATGTGCGGCTTATTGCTGCCGAGGCGGACAAGGAGTACAGCCTGACAGGCCCGGACGGCTCAGCCATCACCGTACATACCAGCCTGCCGGAGTATGGCCTGTACGCCCAGCCCCAGGCTCAGCCGGAGCATATTTTGCAGCATGGGCAGATGGTCCCCTGGGATGGGACTGTTTACGCCATCTGCACCGGAGAAGAGGGGGCAGAGGTGGAGGCGGCTATTGCGGACCCAGAGGACGCGGCGGCCATGGATGTGGAGAAAACCGCGGACGGGGTGTTTGCCATCACCTGCAAAGAGGAAGTCTGGCAGTCTGTCTATGGGAGCGGCCGTGTGTGGACAGCGGATGTGGCGTTCAGCAAGGAGGGCCAGCCCCTTTGTACCCTGCCGGTTTTCTTTGACATGCCCAACTATCCGGTTGGCAAGCATCTAAGCTTTACTCACCTGCAGTGGGACCAGGAAAAGGGCCAGAACACCTATCAGCCGGACCACCCGGATACCCGGTACGAGGACGAGGTCTGGCAGGTGGGACCCCAGTGGGGACCAGAGATCCTCGTGGGCTATGCCCAGTGGAACCAGCAGGGCCAGGTGGAGAGCTTTGAGCCCCTTCCCATGGACCAGCTGGAGTTCAGCCCAGGGCTGACAGCCACCC
>CAJUPK010000155.1:3766-5482 GCA_910588415.1 uncultured Oscillospiraceae bacterium
CTCTTCCGATCTCAGAGCCCCAGGGCTGCTGTTTCCAGCTGCGTGCCACGGATGTGGACATGGATTACGAGATAGGGCACGAAAACCAGTGGGTTACGGTCCATGGGGAGCTGCCCCATGTGGGCTTCTACACCCAGCCCCAGGCGGACCCGGACAGCTTTGTGGAGGATTGGGCTTTTCTTCCTGTGGACGATGGCTCCAGCCAGACCATTTACCTGGTGGACGCCCGCCAGGGGGACGAGGACGCTGCCCATATGGAGGCCGCTGCTCTGAAAGGCCAGACCCACGGGGCCAAGCTGGAGGAGACAGGGGAGGGGGTATATTCCCTGACCCTCAGCACCAAGGAGGTGCTGGCTGTGGCAGGGGATGGCTTTAAGCTGAAGGTGCGGCTTACCATGAAGGACCCGGATGGCTCCGCCTGGGAGGAGGAACAGATTCTGTGGGTCCACCCCCACAGGCCAGCCCTGGTCTACAGCGAGGAGAACCTGCAGCCCGCGGGTTGGGACGCCTGGGCGCCTTTCCTCTATGAGGAAGTAAAGGACAAGGTGAGTACCAGCCTGACCCTGAAGGAAGGGGAGCCGAAAGTAATCTATCTTTACAGGCTGTGGAGGGACCCGGGCAGCCAGAAGCTGTATCTGCAGGGGGGCGCCCCCGAAGAATTTGCCTCTCAGTCCTCCTGCTTTAAGCTGGAATCCCTGGCCACAAAGCCAGGGCTGGACAACCGCTTTAAGATTACAGGCCAGGCAGCGGGAAGCGGCACGGTGGATTTGCTGGAGTGCCAGCTCCAAGGGGCAGTCTATCCAGACGGCCGGGAGGATGAGTGGAACTCTGCCTTGGGAGAGGCCCTGCCCAATATTGGCTATAAACAGGTGCTGCCCAAGGGGGATGTGCTGTATTTTGACGGGGACTTTCACATCAAGAAGAAGGAGGACCTGCCCTTTGCCTGGGCGGGAGAGCTGGACCGTGTCTCCCAGCAGGTGCGGCCCCTGGCCGTTGCAGTGGAAAAGCAGGAGGCCTTTACAGACGTGGACCCGGGCCAGTATTACGCGGAGCCCGTGGCCTGGGCCGTGGCCAATGGGATTGCCCAGGGAAAAACCCCCACATCCTTCCAGCCTGGCGCGGTGTGCAGCCGGGGAGAAATTGTCACCTTCCTGTGGCGTTCCCAGGGCTGCCCAGAACCAAAGACCACGGTGAGCCCCTTTACGGATGTGCAGGACAAAAACGCCTACTACTATAAGGCGGTGCTGTGGGCTGTAGAACAGGAGATTACCGGGGGCAAAAGCGCCAAACGGTTTGCTCCCCAGGATTCCTGCACCCGGGGCCAGGCCGTCACCTTCCTGTGGAGGGCCAAGGGGAAGCCGGACGCTTTGAGCGCCTCTGCCTTTAAAGACGTAAAGACCGACAGCTATTATGCCGGGGCCGTGAACTGGGCTGTGGCAAAGGGCGTGACCAAAGGCAAAACCGCCACCCGTTTTGCGCCGGACAGCTCCTGCAGCCGGGGCGAGATTGTGACCTTCCTGTATAGAGCCCATGGAGTGAAGGGCGCGATTGTGTAGGGGGTGAGAGCTAGCGGCGATTCTACACTGGCCGGGTGATGGCCAAGAAAGGGGTCAAGGGGAACTGGTTCCCCTTGCGAGGTGTGGAGCAGAGCTCCACGGTCCTGCCCGTATACTCCTGAGAAAACAGCGCAGGAAAGGTTCGGAAAACCCTCGCCGG
>CAJUPK010000156.1 GCA_910588415.1 uncultured Oscillospiraceae bacterium
TCTTTAAGGACGCGGCGCCGGAAATGTCCATCCCCTCTTGGGCGGTGCGGTACTGCGCTTCTTTGGAAGGCGTGGTAACGGTGCTGTCGGGCATGTCCGACGAAGCGCAGCTGCAGGACAACGTCTCTTACATGGCCGACTTTAAGCCCCTTTCGGACAGCGAGCGGGAAGTCATCGGCAAGGCGGTGGAGATTTTGGACAGCATCCCCACCATCCCCTGCACGGGCTGCAAATACTGCGTGGACGGCTGCCCCCAGAAGATCAACATTCCCGGGGTGATCTCCGCCATGAACCAGCTGACCCTGTACGGCGATTTAAACCGGGCCCAGGGCCAGTATAAGCACGCCGTGGGCGAGGGCGGCAAGGCCAGCGACTGCATCCAGTGCGGCGCCTGCCAGGGCCACTGCCCCCAGCACCTGGAGATTATTGAACACCTGAAGGAGGTTGCTGGCAAGCTGGAGTAAGTCCTCTGGCCCTCCAGCGCTCCATCACCATAGTAAACATAAAAAGGGAAGCGGCTCTTGTGTGAGAAACGCTTCCCTTTTTTGTTCCTATTTTGATTTATTGTTTCTGGAAACACGCCTTATAGGCTGATTGGACATTTTTCCCGCTTTTTCACGGAATACCCACCCGCCCATTCAGAGGCGCTAAACCTTCCCTTGCCCATAGGCACAGCCCTGCCCTTACACGGCAGGTGTTTCCCCAGGCAGCTATGAAAATCACTGCCTTTCTTTTACTGCAGCAGCGGTTGATGCAATCGCACAAGACACCCCAGCCAGCGAAACTCCATTACTCCCCGCTGCCAGTCCAGTCCACATCGTACTTTTTCTCCACCGCAAACTTAACCAGCTTCCCGTCCGTGTCAAAGTTCAGGTCATAACTGTATTCCAGGCCATACTTCAGCCACATGTTCTCATCGCCCGTCCAGTCCGGGTACATCTCCCCAGCCTTGTCCCGGGTAAACTCTGTCACCGGTACGCCGTCAAACTCGATTGCCCCCAGCACCGCCGGGTCCTCCTCGCCGTACATTTGAAATTCCAGCCGGGCAATAACCGCCTGACCCAAGGGGATGGGCTCCTCCTCTGTGACAAAGGAGATGAAGGCAAAAATCGAATCGCTGACCCAAATACTGCCCCCTGTGTAATAAGACTCTGCCTCCAGCTCCTGGGCGGGGTCCACCATCACTTCTTGATAGTTCTCATCCGTCCAGGTCACGTCCAGGCCCATGTCCAGCACAGCCTGCACCGTGGTCTCCCCCACCCGGATCTCCGTTCCGTTCAGGGTAACCGGACACAAGGTCTCTTCCGCCTTTTGAGAGGACGCGCCGCCCTCTTCGCATCCTGCCAGCAGCAGGAAGAGAAGCGCGCCCAGCAAAACCAGTATGTTCTTTCTTTTCATGGTATATTCTCCTTTGGTATGTATGGATTTTGAGATTTGGCCTGATGAGAGCAAAAGTAAAAGTTTTGTCCACTTTTTCAAAAGTGGCAGAGCGCGAGATAGAATCTCGCGGCCTTGCCGGAGTGCGCGCCCTGTGCGCACGGAGGCCTTATGCGTGCGTCAGCCCTTTTTAGCCATTTTCAAAGAAAATGGCTAAGTAAATCTTACGCACTGGCAGGCCTGCAGACGCACAGGACGCGTCCTCCGGCAAGGCCGTGGAGCGCTGCTCCACACCACGCAAGGGGCACTTGACATTGCGCCCTGGGGGGCGCAAGTCCCGTTGACGTTGCCTGCGGCAAGTCATTTCCCTCGACCGCGAAGCGGTCGCCTTTCCTGCGGAAAGTACAGGAAAACTCCTGCCTGGGCGGCATGATGGCAGCTGGGTGGCAGCAGGTGGTGATGCTGGCTGCCGCCCAGCCAATATAGGAGCCACTACCTGCTTCCACCCAACGCACAAGGGGCTTTTTGTGCTCCCGGTTTACAGCAGCTCACGCCCTTTGGGGCAATATCGCTTAATCAGCTCTTGGGTCTGGCCCAGCTGTTTGGCGTTTTCCAGGAAAATTTTGCCGCTGGGGCTTTGAGCCGCCGCGGCTGTGCCCTCCCGGTACTCCACCACCAGGGAGACGCCCACACCCAGGTTCTGCCGCACCCGAGTGTCGCCGATGCTGTAGCCCACCCGGGTGGACTCCTCTTTCGCGCTAAGCCGCTGGATGTCCGCCACCCGGAACACCTGGCAGCCGCCCCGGAAATAGAGCCAATAGTCCGGCCCCACGGTCAGCCTGGCCGGGTATTTATCGGAAGCGCTGTTGAGAAAATCCACATGGCCAGTCTGGGATGCTTGGCGAACAAAAGCCGCCTGGTCCCCGGCCCCCAGCTCCGCCAGGGCTTTCTCATAAGCAGCCCGGACCTTTTTCATGGAAACCGTGCGGGTCTGCAGCCAAAAGCACAGCCAGATGAACACCGCGAAGCCCAATCCGATGAGAAAATGAACCCGCAGTACATAGGTCCAGTCGTAACCCACCACAAAGCCCAGCGCCACCATGCCTGCCACACTGAGAGCCATCCATAGAGGGGTCTTTTTCATGAGCCTCCGGTTGAAGGCCTTGAAAACCGGCTGGTAGTCCTCCATTTCCCTTTCCAGCCATTGTGAAAGATCGTTGTCCATGCAGGAAGCCTCCTTTATAAGTTCTATGATTCTATATGGCATATTTTAGCATATTGTGGGCCATAGCGCAAGAGGCGGAAGGCTGCGGCTTTGGCCGCGTGCAGAAATTGTCCCTGCCTCTTGCCTTGCCATGGGATGAGTTTTGTGTTATACTAAAGATACATAATACACGACACGTAGTATGCGGGTAGATGCGGTCTCTGTGGTCGTGTATTGGAATGTATCGCTTTCAGCGCTACATTCCCCTGCTTTTGATGGCACACTGTACATGACACTATACTATGCGGGTAGATGCGGTCTCTATGGTCGTGTATTGGAATGTATCGCTTTCAGCGCTACATTCCCCTGCTTTTGATAGCGCACTGTACGTGACACATACTGTGCGAGTGGATGTAGTTTCTATGGTCGTGTACTGTGCGGGAAAATTATGGTGGTGTACGGGAGACCGTTAACGATGACTTGGGAGTGGATGGAATGGAGAGCCTTTTTATTGCCCTGGATACGGTTTTGCCCCTGTTTTTCATGATGCTGGTGGGACTGGCTGTGCGGCTGGCCGGACTGCTGAACGAGGCCTCTGCCCGACAGGTCAACAAGGTAATTTTTAAGACCTTTCTGCCCCTGCTGGTGTTTATAAATATCTATAATTCTGATTTGACCGCGGACCTGCGCAGCGACCTGCTGTTTTTTGGGGCGGCTGGCGTGCTGATTGAATTTTTGGTCTCTTTGGTGCTGGTGCTGCTTACCGAGCAGGACAACGCCAAGCGGGGCGTGATGCTGCAGGGGATGTTCCGCAGCAATTTTGTGCTGTATGGTATTCCCATCACCACAGCCCTGTTCGGCAGCCAGGCCGCGGGTATGGCCTCTGTGCTGATCGCTGTCATTATCCCCATGTTTAACGCCCTGGCCGTGCTGGCCCTGGAGATGTTTAACGGCCAGCGGCCCAACCTGTGGAAAGTGCTGGGCGGCATTGTGACCAATCCTTTAATTTTGGCCTCGGCGGCGGGGATTCTCTGCAACTGGCTGGGATTCACCCTGCCCAACCCGGTCTATGAGACCGTGTCCTCCTTGGGGGGCATTGCCACTCCCCTGGCCTTTGTGGTGCTGGGGGCCTCCCTAAACTTTGGGGACACCGGCCGTTGCCTGCGGCCCCTGCTGCTGACCCTGCTGGTAAAGCTGCTGGTCTACCCCGCCGCCTTTATTGGGGCAGGCATTGGGCTGGGCTTCCGGGGGCCAGAGCTGGCGGTGATTCTGACGCTGTTCGGCTCTCCCATCGCGGTGTCCTCCTTTACCATGGCCCAGCAGATGGGGGGCGATGACCAGCTGGCCGGACAGCTGGTGGTGTTCAGCTCTGTGCTGTCCATTGGAACCATGTTTTTGCTGATTTGGGGGTTAAAGTATTTTGCATTTTTCTGATGTCATAGACGAAAAGATTCTGCTTTTCTTTGAGAAAAAGCCCGGGGCCCTGCCCATCTATGAAGCGCTGATGGAGGAGCTTGAAAAAGCCTGCGGCAGCTTCCAGGTACAGGTAAAGGCCACCCAAATCTCCTTTTTCCGGCGGCGCATGTTTGCCTGCGCTTCCTTTAACCGGGTGCGGCCGGGGATAAAGGGCGATTTCCTCACCGTCACCTTTGGGCTGGGCTATCAAGCGCACTCCCCCAGGCTCATTGTTACAGAGCCGTACCCTGGCCGCTGGACCCATCACGCGGTGCTGGCCGGGCCTGAGGAGATTGACCCGGAGCTGTTGGGCTGGCTGCGGGAGGCCTATGATTTTGCCGCCGTTAAATAGCGCCCTGCTGTTATTCTGCACCTTTGGGAGGGAAGTCCGATGCATGGAAATATTCCAAAACCTGAGATGATTCTGTTTGACTATGGGGATACCCTGGCCTGGGAGCCTGTGCCGGACTTTCTCCGGGGATGGCGGGCGGTCTTCCGGTATGTCTCCGAGAATCCTGACGGTGCGGCGCCGGAGGACGCCAAATATATTGGTGATGAACTCTGGCAGCGCTTTTCCGGCTCCCGAAGCCTCTCCGCTGCCCGCAAGGGGGGCTGGGAAATACATGAATGGCAGCAGCTCCGGACTGTTCTGGAGGCACTGGGCCTGAAAACCTCCGTCCCTCTGGAGGAGGCCGAGCTGATACTGATGGAAAATTCCTGCCCCAGTTTCCTGAAGCCCGGCGCCTCTGAGATGATACACCTCCTGCGCAGCCGGGATATCCCCACCGGGGTCATCAGCAACATTGGCTGGTCGGGCAATGCGCTGACCAACCGCTTGGGCAGGCTGTTCCCATCACACAGCTTTGAGTTTGTAATCGCCTCCAGCGAATACGGCGTCCGCAAGCCGGACCCGCTGCTGTTCCGCATAGCGCTGAAAAAGGCCCGCTCGCCTGCGGAAAAAGTCTGGTACTGCGGCAACGACTGGTATGCCGATGTGCTGGGCGCCCACACCGCCGGGATGTTCCCGGTGTGGTTTAACGAAAATGGCGGGGAGCCGCCGGAAAAAGCGGAGATTTCCTGTCTCAGCGTCAGCAGCTGGCGGGAATTTACCCATATACTATTGGAAACGCTAAATTAACCATAAAGGAGCGAGTACAATGGGCAAGACTATCGCACAGAAGATCATTGAGAGCCACCTGGTCTCGGGCAAAATGGAGCTGGGGGAGGACATTGGCCTGCGCATTGACCAGACCCTGACCCAGGACGCCACGGGCACCATGGCCTACCTGGAGTTTGAAGCCATGGGTGTGCCCCGGGTGAAGACCCAGCGCAGCGTGGCCTATGTGGACCACAACACCCTGC
>CAJUPK010000157.1 GCA_910588415.1 uncultured Oscillospiraceae bacterium
CCTCGCAGCCTTTGAAAAGGCTGGCGAAACTTTTTCCTTTGCTCTCAAAACCTATGCTTTTTGAGAGCCTGCTTACGCGGTCCAGGGGTGGAGAAGATTGCCAGTGGCAATCGCTCTGACCCGACCGAGCCGACAGTGGAAAAGGCGAATATCCTTCAAGGTGCATAAAAATGCAAACAACCTGCACGTCCCTGTAAACAGAAGTGTGTGGCTGTCCAAAATTTCTGCACTTTTGACAGGAGAATCCTGAGAAAAGCTGGCAATGGCCTGGTTTGGGATAATGCCAGGAAAAGCACAGGCAAAGGCAGGCGGGGAATATATATGCAGTTTTATATGAAATATACAAAAAGCCCAGTGAGTCCCGCTTGACTTCCCCAAGCAGGTACACTATACTGTCTATATAGTTCTTCTACCATAGGGTTCTTAAAAAGAGGGCCTAAAAAGGAGAGGTTTATGCGTAAGCTATTTAGAAACGTACCGGGCAGGCGGCGCATGCACATGCTGGTGGCGCTGGCAGTCTGTTTGACGGCGGCACTGGTGTGCGCTGCGGCGGCCATTACGGTTTTTGCCCAGGAGAGGCCTGCCACTGTGGCGGACTGGGATGAGACCTACAGCTTTCAGCTCTCCGGCTCAAATCCAGATGCCATGCTCAGCCGGGCCCAGGAGCTGGGCATGGCTCCCTTGGGCCCTCTGGATATCACAGAGTTTTCCCAGGAAAGCTCCACGGTAACAGTTCGCCGGGGGGTGGAGCTTCTGGTTACAGACCAGGGAGAGACCACGACCTATACAGCCTATAAGGGCGACACCGTGGAGCAGGCTTTGCTGGACCAGGGGCTGGCTCTAAAAGAGGATGACCAGGTTACTCCCCATAGGGGGACCCCTATCGCGGCCTCCATGACTGTGGAGATTAAGCGGGTCTGTCGAGTGAATATCACGGCGGACGGGGAGACCCGCCAGGTGAAGCTGACAGAGGGCACAGCGGCGGACGCCCTGGCAGCGGCTGGGGTAGAGCTGGGAAAAAATGATACCTGCAGCCATGAACTTACCGAGGCCATTACAGATGACATGCACCTGGTGGTTTCCCGGATCACCTCGATCAATATTACCACGGAGGGCAAGACCAAAAGGTATCAGGTAGCGGCTGCCACCGTGGGGGAGGCCCTGGAAAAGTGCAAGCTGGAACCAGGGGAAGAGGACCGGCTGAATGTGGCCCTGGACGCGCCGCTGACAGAGAATATGCGGATCATCCTGCAGCGGGTAAAAACCGTGGAGGAGACAGAGACCCAGGAAATCAACTATGAGACCAAATATATCAGCACCCGCGACTTGCCGGAAGGGGAGACAAACCTGCTGACCCCTGGCCTGAAGGGAAAGAAAGAGCTGGTATATAAGGCGGTCTATGTAGACGGCCAGCTGGAAAGCCGGGAGAAACTCTCAGAAAAGGTGAAGGCCGAGCCTGTGAAGGAGATCGTCCTGCGGGGGTCCGGCTACCAGACCGTGGCGCCCCAGCTGGAATTTGAAGAGGACGAGGACGCCGGCAGCGCCCAAAGCTCTGGCAGTGCTGGAGAAAGCCAGAACAAAGCGGGTATCTCGGTAAACACCACTGCCGGGACCCTTACAGACCAGGAGGGCAAGACAGTCAAATACACCAAAGCCATCACAGGCAGCTGCACGGCCTATTGCATTCCTGGGGGTACCACCTCTGTGGGCCTGGTGGCCCAGCGGGGCGTGATTGCCGTAGACCCGGATATTATCCCCTATGGCACCAAAATGTTCGTTGCCTCCCCAGATGGAGAGATTGTCTATGGGTACGGCGTGGCAGGAGATACAGGCGGCGCCTGCCTGGACGGGGATATTGTGGCGGACCTGTGCTATGACACCCTAGAGGAGTGCAGCATTATTGGCCGCAGGGACATGGTGCTGTACATTCTGGAATAAAAAGCCGCGGCGGACCGCGGCCAGAGGAGACTCTAGGACGGGGTCATAGAGCCGAGTCAAAGGATACAGAGCCATTGGGCCCTGTATCCTTTTGTTTTGCCTATTTTCGCTAATTTCTTCCGCCAAGCTTGTATTTGCCAGCGAGAAAGGCTATAATACAGGGGGAGGAGTAAAGATTTGGAAGAAACGCATGTGGGAGGAAGAGAATGCAGTATTTTTACGCGATTATGTGGTTTGCTGTGGGCCTGATCTTGATTTTCTCCATATCAAAGGAAAATAAGGTGTTCCTTCTGGCGGGAGGGTTCTTTCTGGTGCTGGGGGGCTGGTGGCTGGCGGACGCCCTGCTGCCTGCGATGAAGCTGTTTGAAGGCGGCTGGGGAATCGCCCTGAAATGTATCACCGGGGCGGCGCTGGTTATTCTGACAACGGCCTTTGTAAAGGAGTACCGGAAGAAGGGCCGGGAGGCCCAGGAGGAACAGGAGCCGGAGGAAAAACCGGATAACAGCGGCTGGTAAGGCTGTATACACTGTATACACAAGCATTTCATAGTAAGTAAGAAACTGCATTTACAGCCAGCGGGCCTGCTCTTTTGTACGGTCTATCGCTATATTGGCTGGCGCCAAAATAGGGGACTTCTAGCATAAGCGGCAGGCATGGGCTGCAGGCAGCTCGGCAGATTTGCCTGGCGGTCCTTGTTCCCAGGGCGTTTCCGGCTGGAATACAGGTTTGAAGAGGAAAAGGAGGGCCAAAAGATGGAGGCTATGCTTGCGGTTGTGGCCAAGGTGGCGGTAGTGCTGGTGCTGATTGCCGTGGGGTATGGAGTGACAAAAAGCGGAATGCTTACCCAGCGGGGCGCGTCCGAGGTGACGGCTTTACTGATTAAAGTGGTCACTCCCTGTGTGATCGTCCACTCTTTTTTGGGGTCCTCGGACTCTCTGGGGGCCTATCAGCTGCTGATGGCCGTGGCTTTGCCCGCCCTGTGGATGGGCATTGCCCTGGGGCTCAGCCTGCTGGCCTTCCGCAAAGAACCGGAGGAGCGGCGCAAGGTGCTGCGCTTTGCCGTCACATTTAGCAATACGGGCTTTATGGGCATCCCGCTTGTACAGGGAATTGTGGGGGACACAGGGGTTATCTACGCGTCCTTTGGGGTGGTGGTGTTTAACCTGCTGTGCTGGACCTATGGCTACAGCATGATGAGCGGCGGGGCTAAGCTGAACTGGAAGACCCTTCTGCTGAACCCAGGGGTGATTGGCCTGGTGTTTGGCCTGCCTATCTACTTTTTAAGGCTGCAGCTGCCAGCCGTGGTGACAGAGCCCCTGGGATACCTGGCGGACCTGAACACCCCCCTGGCCATGCTGGTTATTGGCAGCTATATTGCCAAAGCGGACCTGCACTCTTTTGTGTCTGATCTCAGCGTCTACAAAGCGTCCTTTCTGCGGCTGCTGGCGGCTCCCGCCGTTTACCTGCTGCTTCTGCTGGCCATCCGGCCGGGGGAGGAACTGCTTGTCTCCACCATGATTCAGGCGGCCACGCCTGTGGCGGCCAACACGGTGCTGTTCGCCGTGCAGTACAAGCGGGATTCAGAGCTGGCCTCTAAGCTGGTGGCTGTGTCCACGGTGCTGTCCATCCTGACCATCCCGGTGCTGACCATCCTCTCGCGGGTGGTCAGCCAGGGCCTGGGCTGAGCGGCTGGCGCCAGTCAGGCTATACAAGGGGTGGTGGAAGGTTTTGGGGAAACTGGAGAACTCACCCTATATGTACCTGTATATAATAGAAAGCAACAGAAACAGGAGGAGACCATGGTATACATTGCGCCATCCTTGCTGGCGGCGGACTTTTCGGCTTTGGACCGGGAAGTGGCCAAGATAAAGAGAGCGGATATGCTGCACGTGGACATTATGGACGGACATTTTGTGCCCAACATAAGTATTGGCCCGGCAGTGGTGGCGGCCCTGCGGGACAAAACTCAGCTGCCCTTTGACGTTCACCTGATGCTGGAGAACCCCATGAACTATATTGAAGCGTTCCGCAAAGCCGGGGCGGATACCATCACCGTACATGTGGAGTGCAAGGAGCCGGCCCAGGAGCTGATTGCCGCCATCCGGGCCACAGGGGCAAAGGCCGGGCTGGCCTTGAGCCCGGAGACCCCGGTCTCCGCCATAGGGGACTGGGGCAGCCAGCTGAGCCAGGTGACAGTGATGACCGTGAACCCGGGCTTTGGGGGGCAGACCATGATGATTGACCCCCTGCGGAAGATTTTTCAGCTGAAGTCCCAATTTCCCGGCCTGCTGGTGGAGGTGGACGGCGGCGTAAACCTGCAGACCGCGCCCCTGTGTAAAGCGGCGGGGGCTGACATTCTGGTGGCGGGCACCTCGGTATTTCAGGCGGAGGACCCCTATCTGGAAATTCGGTGCCTGGCCATTTAAGTTTTTTGGAACGTCCTTCCTCTCCGGCACATAGTATGGAATGAAAATCAGCGGAGGGAGGGCTGCCAGTGAGAATGAAAACGCCCCCGCAGCCGCTGGTGTTCCGGTTTGAGGGGGCTACGGCCCTGTGCGGCGCCGTAACAGAGATCTATCGCCGCTGGCCAAAAGCGCCTTCAGAGCTGTGTACCTGGGGCGGCGCCTACTTTCTGCAGGTGGGCGCGGGCCTGTCTGCGCGCAAGCGGCTGGCCGGAACAGCCGGACAGTTTGGCTGCTGTCTGGGTCCCTGCCCGGTTTTATACGCCTTTTGCCGGGAGCATGGGGAGGAAATCAGCCGGGACGCTGTGGCCCAGTTGGGAAAAGCTCTTTCCGGCGGCGGAAGCGACCGAAAAAATGGAAAAAATTGTAAAGAATAGCGCCTTAACGATTGCGTTGGGGCGCTTTTTATGGTATAATGACCGGGCGGAGTGAGAAAAACGGCTTCATCTGTGCTGCGCAACCGCGTTTTCGTGGAATTTCTTTACAGGAAAGGAGGTCATTTGGGGGCGGAGCAGGCACGGAAAGGTCCATATTTATGGGCTAAACTGCCACTTAAACCAGAGTGGTCCATAGGAAAATATGGGGATTATGACAGAAAAAGGGGCAAAATGGACAAAGAAAAGGCGCGAAAACCGCATAATAACGCCAAATTCTTTAGTTTTGCCCGCCGCAAAAAAATTATGTAAAGACGCAAAAAAGTTGAAAAAAAGGCTTGCATTTTTCTCGCTCAAAGGTTATTATATACTTAACTTCCACTCAGCGGCGAAAGGGCCGGCTGAGAATCTAAAATTTA
>CAJUPK010000158.1 GCA_910588415.1 uncultured Oscillospiraceae bacterium
GGTGCTGCGCCAGTGGGATTACCCCCAGCTGCAGTGCCGGGGCGAGCTGCGGGACTATGACTGGGCGGCGGCAAAAACCGCCTTTCCCCACTCAGAGTATTTGTGACAGGCAGGGGATCAAACAGAGAAGGAGGGAGCGCCGTGCCAGGCGAATATATAGAGGGCCAGGTCTTTCAGGGGTTAAATTTGACCGGAGAGCGCATAGAAGGGCACACCCTTGTGGACTGCACCTTTCAGGACTGCAGCTTTGAGGACTGCCAGATTGTGCGCTGCGTGCTGACGGAATGTCGGTTTCTGGGCTGCAAAATAGCCGGACTGAAGTGCGATTACAGCCAGGTCAAGTTTCTTCAGCTGGAAAACTGCGGCCTGACCAGTGTGAACTGGGGCCTGCTGCTGCCGTCAGGGGGCTTTGGAGAACCGATTGAAAGCCTGAAGGACTGCCAGCTGAAGTACAATTTCTTTACTGATATGGACTTTCGGAAGTTCTCCTTTGCTGGTTCTGCCGTCACAAGCTCTATGTTCGCGGAATGTAAGCTGGCGGAGGCGGACCTGAGCGGCTGCGACCTGACGGATACGGAGTTCTTCCGCTGCGACTTGAGCGGGGCGGACTTCCGCGGGGCCAGGGGCTATAAGGCGGACGCGCCCAGCTGCACCCTGAAGGGCGCCAAATTTTCTCTGCCGGAGGCGGCCAATCTGCTGTACAGCCTGGGAATTGAGCTGGAATAGGCTTTGCCCAGGGTCCTCCGGCTTTTTTGGCAACACTTTCCATGAAATTGTCGGCCTGTTTCTCCTCTAGGTACCGTTTATTTACAAAATCCCCCTTCCATTGGACAGGGGGATTTGCTATAATAGATACACGTATGCTGGGATTTTTTCGGTATTCACCGCACCGCAACAGGAGGGAGCAAGGTGCATTTTATTGAGTTTGAAAATGTGTGCAAATTCTATACGATGGGCGATCACAAAATTGCCGCGGCAGATCATATCAGCTTTTTTGTGGAAAAAGGGGAGTTCTGCGTGATTGTAGGGCCCTCTGGCGCTGGCAAAACCACGGTGCTGAACATGCTGGGGGGAATGGATACCTGCGACGAGGGCCGCATTTTGCTGGACGGCAAGGCGATCAGCGGCTACAGCAAGCGGCAGCTTACCACGTACCGCAGGCTGGAGGTGGGGTTTGTGTTCCAGTTTTACAACCTGGTGCAAAACCTGACCGCCCTGGAAAATGTGGAGCTGGCCAGCGAGATCTGCCCAGAGCCCCTGGACGCCCGGGAGACCCTGGCTGGCGTGGGACTGGGGGACAGGCTGGGAAATTTCCCGGCTCAGCTCTCCGGCGGCGAACAGCAGCGGGTGGCCATCGCCCGGGCCCTGGCCAAGAACCCGAAGATCCTGCTCTGCGATGAGCCCACAGGCGCGCTGGACTACAACACGGGCAAGGCGGTGCTGGGGCTCTTGCAGGATACCTGCCGGAAAACCGGGCGCACCGTACTGGTCATCACCCACAATGGGGCGCTGACCGCAATGGCGGACCGGGTGATCCGCATTAAAAGCGGCAAGGCCATTGCCAACGAGGTAAACAAGGCCCCTGTGCCTGTGGAGGAGATTGAATGGTAGCGGCAGGAGGGAGGCACAGATGAACCGAACCTATAGAAAAACCATCCTGCGCACAGTCCGCAGCAGTCTCTCCCGGTTTCTGGCCATTCTGGCCATTGTGGCCCTGGGCGCTGGATTTTTGGCGGGAGTGCTGGCCTCTCCCCTGGACATGCGCATTTCCGCGGACCGGTATTGGGATGAGACGGATATGTTCGACCTGCGGGCCGTGTCCACTCTAGGCCTGACCCAGGAGGATGTGCAGGCCCTGGGGGAGGCAGAGGGCGTGGAGGCAGTGAGTCCTGCCTATGACCTGGACCTGGTGATGCTCTCCAGCGAAGGGGACGCTTACACCACCCGCCTGCACAGTCTGCCAGAGGAGGGCTTTCCCCAGCTGAACACCCCGGTGCTGCTGGAGGGCCGCCTGCCCGAAAAGGCGGGGGAGTGCGTGGTGGTGCTGTCCAAAAGCTTTACGGAGGATACAAACTGGATAGGCCAGACCCTGACGCCGGATCCGGAAGAGGAACACCAGGGGCTGGAGCGGGAGTTCCAAATTGTGGGAACCGTGCGAAGCGCCCTGTATATCTCGATGGAACAGGAGCACTCCACTGTGGGGACAGGCTCTTTGGAGCTGAAGCTCTTCACCGTGCCGGAGAGCTTTGACCAGGAATACTACACAGCCGCCTATGTGACCCTGACGGGAGCCAAGGAGATGAATGCCTTTCACGCTGGCTATGACCAGCTGGTTGACAGCGCCCAGGAGCAGCTGGACCCGCTGGGGGAGGAACGGGCAGCGCTCCGTTATCAGGAGATTCTGGATGAAGCCAATGGCAAGCTGGCTGACGCCAGGGAGGAATACCAGCAGGGCAAGGCGGACGCGGAGCGGGAATTGGCCGACGCGCTGGCAGAGCTGCAGGAGGGCCAGCAGGAGATGGATGAGAATGAAAAAAAGCTGGAGGACGCCAAAAAGCAGCTGGAGGAGGGCCGGAAAGAGCTGGAGGATGGCCGTGCCGCTCTGGCCAGCGAGACCGCCAGCGCCCGGCAGCAGATCTCAAATGGCTGGGGGCAGGTGAACGGCTATCAGGCCCAGATAGACAGCGGCAGAAACCAGCTGGCCGCAGCCCAGCAGCAGATTAGCGCTGGGTACGCTCAGCTGGATGCAGGAGACGCCCAGCTGGCCCAATCCCGGGCTCAGCTGGATGAGACGAAGGCCCAGCTGGACGGGATTGACCAGGGCAAGGCAGCGCTGTTCCAGGCGGCCGCCCAGCTGGGTCTGCCGGAAACCGATGGCTCTGACCAAGCAGCCCTGGAGCTGATGGCCCGTTTGGGCCAGCTGGCCCCTGAAGCAGCCGGACAGTTTGCCGGCTTAAAGGCCGGGCTGGAAGCCCTGGCCGCCCAGGGCACGGATTCCGCAGGAGCCCGGCAGGCCCTGGAGGCCGGGGAAGCCCAGTATGCCCAGGGGTTGCAGCAGGCCCAAAGCGCCCGGGCCCAGCTGGACCAGAACCAGGCCCAGGTCAACAGCCAGGCAGCGGATCTGGAGAGCCAGCAGGCGCGCCTTAACGCCCAGAAGGCGGAACTCTCCCAGGCAGAGACAACCCTGAACACCACAGAGGCAAACACCCTGGCGCAGCTGGCACAAGCGGAAAAGGACCTGGAAACCGGCCAGGCGGAGTATGACAAGGGTCTGTCCCAGCTGGAGGAGGCCAAAGAGGAGCTGGCCGAAGGCTGGAAGAAGTATGAAGAGGGCAAGGCCGAGGCGGAGCAGGAGCTGGCAGAGGGAGCCCAAGAACTGCAGGAGGCCCAGGAGGACATTGACGCTTTGGAGCCAGGGGAGTGGCTGTGGTTTACCCGGGAGGACAATGTGGGCTTTGCCAGCTACGCCTCCAATGCGGACAAAATTGCGGCCATTGCCCAGGTTTTTCCCATATTCTTCTTTTTGGTGGCAGCCCTGGTTGCCCTGACTACCATGACCCGTATGGTGGAGGAGGAGCGCCAGCAGATAGGCACCATGAAGGCTTTGGGCTATTCGGCCCCGCAGATCGCCGCCAAATACCTGCTCTATGCGGCCGCGGCCAGCCTGCTGGGCTGTGTGCTGGGGGTATCGGTGGGCATGTGGCTGTTCCCCACCGTGATTTTGAACGCCTATAATATCATGTATTTTATGCCGGACATTCTTACGCCCTTCAGCTGGTCTCTGGCGCTGGCCTCTGCGGTTACCGCCACCTTGTGTACTTTGGCGGCCACTCTCAGCGCCTGCTGGGCCGCTTTGCGGGAGGCGCCTGCCCAGCTGATGCTGCCCCGGGCGCCCAAAGCCGGCAAGCGGATTCTTCTGGAGAGGATTGGCCCCCTCTGGCGCCGGATGAAATTTACCCGCAAGGTCACGGCAAGAAACCTGTTCCGGTATAAAAAGCGGTTCTTTATGACAGTGACAGGCATTGCGGGCTGCACAGCCCTGCTGGTGACAGGTTTTGGCATCCGGGACTCTGTGTCGGACATTGTGGGTATCCAGTATGGCCAGCTGGCGGACTACCAGCTGATTGTGGGCCTGCTGCACGGCAGCGCCCTGGAGAATCCGGAGCTGCAGGAGGTTTTGGACGACAGGGACCAGGTGGAGGACTGGCTGCCTGTGGTCCAGGAGAGCGGCCGGGTGGTGCCCCAGGACCGGGACCCAGCGGACGATGTGACCATCTTTGTGCCGTCCGAGGGGGAGAGGCTGCCGGAGTTCTTCCATTTCCGCCGCCGGACAGACGGCAGTCCCATTGACTACAACGAAAACGCTGTGATCGTCACGGAAAAGCTGGCGGAACGGCAGCACTGGCAGGTGGGGGACAGCATCACGGTTAAAAACCAGGCGGAACAGGAGGCCTCCTTTGTCATCACGGATATCTGCGAAAATTACGTGTACCACTATCTCTATATTTCCTCCGGAGCCTATCAGGAGGCCTTTGGGGAGCCGCCGGAGCTGAACTCCATCCTGTGCAAGCTGCCGGAGGATGGTCCTGCGGATGGGGAGGAGGCGCTGGCCACCCGTCTGCTGAAATGCCAGGACGTGGCCATGACCACCTCTACGGAGGAGCTTTCCTACAGCTTTAACAACAGCATCCAAAGCATCAACTATATTGTGGCTGTACTGATCGTATCCGCTGGGGCCCTGGCCTTTGTGGTGGTGTATAACCTGACCAATATCAATATTACAGAGCGGGAAAAGGAGCTGGCTACTATCAAGGTGCTGGGCTTTTATGACGGCGAGGTGGCGGCCTATATTTACAGAGAGACCGCCGCGCTGACTGTCATTGGCACAGGAGTGGGCCTGCTGCTGGGGGTGGCGCTCCACCAGTTTGTGATCCGCACAGCGGAGATTGACATGATCATGTTCGGCCGGGCTATTTATGCCCCCAGCTATATCTGGGCCGCGGTGCTGACAGTGCTGTTCAGCGTTCTGGTGAATCTGGTGATGGCCCGCAAGCTTACGGGCATCAGCATGGTGGAGAGCATGAAGGCCCCCGAATAGAGTGGAAAGGAAGCGGACCAAAATGAAGCATCTGATTATTGCCGGGGTGCCCCGGGCGGGAAAAAGCACCCTTTCCCGG
>CAJUPK010000159.1 GCA_910588415.1 uncultured Oscillospiraceae bacterium
CCGAGTTCACGGTTTGCAGCATACTGTCAAAGCCTATGCCAGCTTTCAGCAGGCTCTCCGCCATAGCGGAGGTCATGGCCCCATCCACAGCGGCCCGGCCTCCTGTGCCCATCCCATCGCTGAGCACGGCAATCAAACGGCCGCAGCCATCGTAAAAGACATTGGTGCTGTCCCCGCAAAAGGCTCCCCCGCCCGCGCAGGTCTGGGAGAATCCCCGGCCCACATCCATCAAGGGCCGCTGGCACATCTGAATCCGGCACCGGTCCTCTGTGCTGCTGACGCAGGGCGGGGAAAACAGCCTGCCGCAGGCAGAGGAAATTTCCCGGGTAAACACCGCCCGGTTCAGCCGCTTTTGCCGTTCCCGGCCAATCTCAGCCTCTACGGTCATGCGGCCAAACTTGTCCACCCGGCAGCACACCTCCAAGGGGGTGACCCCGCTGTCCCGCAGGATGCCCGCCACCCGTTGGGCCGCCTCCTCGTCAAACCGCTGATAATGGGAGAATTCCCCGGCCATCTCCTCTAAAATGCCAGCTGTGGTGTGAAAATGCTCCTCCACTACCTCCCGCACCTGGGCGGCCCGCAGCTCGGCCGCCTCTTTCATCAGGTAACGGGCGTAATTTTTATTCAGCTCGTCCCGCATCTCTCCCACCCGGCAGCAGCGGCCAGAGAATTCCTTGGTAAAGTCGCAGGTCTCCAGCCGTTCCTTTTCCTTCAGGGGCCGGGAGAGCTGGGCAAAGTTTTCCAACGTCTGGTCCTTGTATTTGCGCCAGCAGACCGTACTCATGCCGCACCCCGCGCAGATCGTCTCTGTAGAGCGGTTATACACCCCCTGCAGATTGGGCGCGCATACCGCATGCAGCTTTTTAGAGATCTCGTCTACCGAGGCGGACACAGTGGTCAGGGCCTGGGCCGCATACTTCAGCCGCATGACAATATTGCCCCGCAGGGCCCCGCCGCTGAGGGAATCTCCCCGCAGGCCAAACAGCTCGCCAATCCGGCGGCTTTTGGGCAGCAGCATATACCCCACTGTGGCAATGGCCACCTCTATGGCCCCGGTAAAAATCTGCTCGTTGCCAGAGCCCACCTGCAGGGAGGCCACCCCGTGGGCAATGATGAAGGCCACCGCGGCCGCCACCTTGCCCATAGGGGCGAATACCCCGGCCATAAGCCCGCCCAGGCCATAGGCCCCGGAGAGGTAGGACAGCCCCGCGGTGGAAAGGCCCTGTATGGCCCCGGCAGCCACCCCGGCCACCGCGCCCCCGGCAATGCCTCCTGCCCGGGCGCAGTAGAGGATCAGCAGCACCATCAGGACCCGGCCCAGGGAGACGCCCATTACCGCCACCCCGGAGAAGGCCAGCACCAAAACCCCCAGACTGACCGTGACTGCCGCCAGGTCGCCGCTTTCAAACATGCCTGTCCGGGGCCGGCCGTCCCCCGAAAGGCCCTGCAGAAGATTGCCCGCCCGGTACAGGAAGTAGGCGCTGCCTGCCCCTAAAAAGCTTTCCGCCACATACAGGGCCGCTGTGTAGCTGATGGAGCCATGGAGGAATACCATAGTCATCCCTGTAAGTAGCAGGGGGAGAAACGCCGCTGCTGGGGCGAACAGCGGGTGTGTGTTGATACTTTTTAACTCGGAAAGGGACCAGCGGATCGCCGCTACTGCCACCAGCGCTGCCGCATAGCGCACGGGGACATAGACCGGAGAGGGGAAGAGGTACCCCAAAAAGGCCCCTAAAGCCCCGGCCCACATGCCGCCCCGGGGGGCTGCCGCTGCCAGCGCTACCCCAAAGGGGGCGTACTTGCCAAATACCAGCCCCCGAGAGCTGACCAGCCCCGCCAAAAAGCACCCTGCCGCTACCAGGGCCTTGCGGGCATTGTCGCTGCGAAGCTGTTCGCCAACGTCATGGATTGCCTGCCTGAATCTTGCCATTTCCATCAAAAACACCGCCTCAAAAGAAAATTAGAATAAGAGAAAAGAGAAATTATGTAACCCGCTATGCGGGCGGTGTGGAAATTATACCTCTCGAAAAGAAAAATAAATGTCGCTTGCGAGAAGGCGTGATTGGGAACTTTTCCCGCTATACCGGGGCAAAACAGCGCTTGTCCCCGACAGAGCGCAAAGGGACAAGGGGATTGACGAAAACTTGCGGGAAACGGCGGCTGTAGAATTATGTAAAGGAAGGCGGTATGATGTTGACAGCGGGCCTGATAGCAGCCTATCGGGACCATAGGGAACCCGGCGGAAGAAGGCTTTGCTGTTTTGCAAGCGCCCTTGCGGTAGAGACAGACAAAAAGCCCCTTGGCCGCAAAAGCTGCCAAAGGGCTGAAAAGCCGGACGCCTTGAAAAGGATGGAAAGAAAACGATCGAAAGAAAAGGATTTACTGTATGTTCTCCTTAATCCACTGGCAGTCCTCGGCAATGCACTTGTCGTGTTCGTCATAGAAGCCTTCCCGCTCTACCACCCAGAAGGCTTCAAAGCTCTGCTCATCCAAAGCGTTCTTGATTTCCTGCCAATCGATGTTGGATTCTGGCGCGCCCAGCTTGCACTGGACTTCAAATTGCTTTCTGCCCTCCGGGCTCTGGCTCATGGCGTTAAATCCGTCCAGCATCTTCTGGCGCTCCTCCAGGGACATCTCCGCCACATGGGCAAAGGGGTTCTGGTGGGTGCCCTCCCCATGGGCGGACTTGGGCTTGGGGCCAGGGCCCTGCACCCGGCAGTTTTCCTTTACGTGGATGGCCACAATCCGGTCCTTGTACCGGCGGATGAAGGAGGGGGGATAGGTGCCGGCGTTCATGGCCCAGCCGCAGTCCAGCTGGAAGAAGCACTTGCTGGAATGGTCCGCCACAATCTCCAGCAGCGGGCGGCCGTTGTCCATATAGAACTCCTTGCTGTGGTTGTGGTAGCCCACCTTTATGCCGTAGGGCTCCGCCATCTCCGCCATCGCGTCCAGCTTGTGGGCCAGCTCTATGGCCTCTGCCTCGTCGCAGAAGTCCGTGCCAGCCCAAATAACCGCCTTGCCGCCCAGAGCGGCCATTTTCTTCACGACCTCCTCGGTGGGCTCCGCGTGAACAGACACGATCTCCAATCCGGTCTCTTCCGCCCACTTTTTAATGTCCTCCACATCGTTGTCCAGGTCCACGGGCAGCAGCTCCACGCCAGTGAAGCCCAGGGCCTGAATGGTCTGGAACTTCTCCAGAAGGGTAGGGCCAAGGCCCAGATAGCTGGCAATGCCGCCAAAGGAATAGGTGCCAATATTAACTTTCATGGGAATCTGCCTCCTAAAATTTAGTCAATCTTATTTTAACATACCCGCCATAAATTGTCAATATAAACCATTTTTCGGGGAGTGACTACAAGAAGAGTGTAGGCCGAGCGGCTTCCGGCGGCTGAGTTTGCGTTGCGAACTCGGGGGCTTCGCCCCCAAGACCCCCACCACCTTTGAAAAGGTGGGCGAAACTTTTTCCTTTTTGGCTGCCGAAAGATTTCTCGTTGAACAACTTGGCACTCCCCATTTTTAGGGAGTGCCTACAAGAAGAGTATAGGACGAGCGGCCTCCGGCGGCGGAGAGTTGGCAAAGCCAGCGCTTGGGCTCTGCCCCTAAGCGATAAAGTATAGCCCTGCAGGTACGGCAACTTCCGGTGGCCGGAGCCCTTCCCCTGTCCAAGCCAGGAGAGCCCCTGCTTAAAGCCTCCCAGGTTCTCGGCGCGGCAGCCGTTCTGCTGGCTCCACTCCGCTCTCTGTTACGCCATCTCCCTGGCCAGCTCTCCCAGCAGCCGCACCCCTTCTTGCAGCTGTTCGTCTGTGGGGGTGGAGAAATTGATGCGGAAGGACTGGCAGGCCTCGCTCTCGTCTGTCAGGAACGCGGTGCCTGGCACAACACAGACCTTCCGGCTGGCCGCCTCTTTGACATAGTCCAGCATATGGATGGGCTCCGGCAGGGTACACCAGGCAAACAGCCCGCCTTCAAAGGGATTCCAGCGGATCAACGGCCGGAAATGCTCCTCCATGGCCTGGGTCAGCACCGTGGACTTTCTCCGGTAGATGTCCCGCAGGCGGCCAAGATGGGCTTCATAGTCCCGCTCTGTCATAAAGCGGTGGCAGACGATCTGCGCCCAAATATTGGAGTGAACGTCCTCCCCCTGCTTGCAGACCACCATCTTCTGAATCACCTCCTGGGGCCCCAGGGCATAGCCCACCCGCATACCCGGCGACACCACCTTGGAGAAGGACCCGGCGTACATCACCACGCCTTCCTGGTCCAAGGATTTGATGGAGGGCAGATCCTCCCCGGCAAAACGCAGGTCGCCATAGGGGTTGTCCTCTAAAATCAGCACATTGTGGTCCCGGCACAGCTCATAGACCTTCCGCCGCTTTTCCAGGCTCATGGTAATGCCAGAAGGGTTCTGGAAATTGGGGATGGTGTAGAAGTACTTGATACGCTTCTCGGTCTTTAAGGCCCTCTCCAGCCCCTCTATACGGACGCCGTCCGGCTCCATGGGAATGCCGCAGAGCTTGGCCCGGTAAGACCGGAAGGTGTTCAGGGACCCGATAAAGCTGGGGGCCTCGCACAGCACCGTGTCCCCCTCGTTCAACAGGGTCTTGGTAAGCAGGTCCATCACCTGCTGGGCTCCGCTGGTGATTAGCACCTGGTCATTGTCCGTGCCCGCCTGGTGTTTTTGGGCCATATAGTCCTTCAGGTGCTGGCGCAAGGGGGCATAGCCCTCGGTCACACTGTACTGCAGGGCCTCTACCGGGGTGTCGGTAAGCAGGCTTTGAGACAGCTCCTGGATATCCCCATAGGGAAAGGCGTCTGGGGCCGGGTTGCCAGCGGACAGGGGAATGACGCCCGGGGCCGAGGAGTTCTTCAAAATCTCCCGGATGGCCGAGGGCTTTAGGCTTTTTACACGCTCAGAAAACAGATATTCCATAGGTAGCTGCCTCTTTCCTGTTTAGTATCTTGGCAATTTGCGTTGTTTCTCCATAGGGCAGCCCTGCAAGCGCCCCTAAAAAGGCCGTGCAGGGCTTTTGTTTCATTATATCTCTCCCAAGAAATAATGTCAAGCCGCGCTGGCCCCGGTTACAGTATATACTTAACTTCCACTCAGCGGCGAAAGGGCCGGCTGAGAATCT
>CAJUPK010000160.1:0-939 GCA_910588415.1 uncultured Oscillospiraceae bacterium
CGCGTCCACATAGGTCTGGCTGGTGGCCGCTACCGCGTCGGCAATCGCGTCCGTGATCTCCTTGATGTAGCCCTGCGCTTTGATGTTGTCGGTGTTCGCCTGCGCGTGTTTCCCCGCCTGCTTGATGTAGCCGACGGCATAGGCGGTGAGTACGGGGACGGCTGCGGCGATAACCGCCAGCAGCAGGTCTAACAGCATTTCTTTCATGGTCTTTTCCTCCTGTTTCTTATTCCGGCAGTTTCAAAACCTGTCCGGGGTGAATGGTGTCGCTGGAAAGCCCGTTGAGGCTCTTGATCTCCTTGTAGCGGCTCCCGTTGCCAAGCTGCTTTGCGGCAATCGCCCAAAGGCTGTCGCCGCTCCTGACAGTGTATGTCCGTGTGGCCGCGCTGCTGGCCTTGCCGGAAACGTCCGCCGCGTCTACCCAGCCATAGACGTTGCTGCCGCCTCCGGCGACGGCGACGAGGTGGTACGGGTGCTTGCTCTGGCCGGGCCTGTAGACCTGCGTGACCGTTGCCTTGCCGGGCTTGCAGGCGTGTCCGCTGGCCGCGTCCGCGCTGGTATAGTGCCTGCTGCCCGTAAATTCCACCGTGTCTCCGACCTTGAGGCCGCTGGCCGCCGGACCGGGGGAGGGGGTAGTGGCCCCGCCGGAGGCGCTGCCGCCCGTCGTGGCCTTGCGGCTGTACTTGGGTACGCCGTAACCCCGGATATACCGCCCGTTTACCTTGATGGTGCGCCGCCCGACGGCGTTGCTCATGTTCCCCTCAATGACGGTAATCGTCTGGCCGCTGACCTTTTCCACGATGCCCACATGGTCTGCCGACCCGGTGCAGTCTCCCGCGCCGTTGTCGTCCCAATCGTAGAAAATATAGTCGCCGGGGGCCGGGACGTGCGCGTCGTTCTCCTCCCAGCTCCCCAGCGCCTTAAATAGCTGGATATGCT
>CAJUPK010000160.1:949-4938 GCA_910588415.1 uncultured Oscillospiraceae bacterium
TTTCGCACCCGCACTCCGTCGGGATGATGTCGGTCAGCCCCGCCTTGATCGCTACCGCGCTGGCGAACGTGCTGCACCACGCATCGGTGTACTTCACGGGGTAGCCCCGTGCGAGGGGCTTGTGACTGTTGTAAAGGTCGATGATCTTCCTGTGGGAGCCGTTGCTCTCCTTGCAGCCAATCCATCCCTGCGCAATGCCGACTACTTTCTGTCTCAATGCCTGCTCCGTCATACTGCTGCCTCCCTTGTCCGGGCCGCTGGCCTTTCCTGCGTACTTGTCGTAGTAGGTCTGGCCGTAGCTGGCCCGCCGTGTCTTTGCCGCGCTGCTCTGATCTGCCGGGCGCTCGAAGTTGAGGAGTACGCTGTCGCTGGCCGCTTTGACGGTGGTGGCCGCCTTGAGGGTTGCCAGCACTCCCTTGTACCCCTCCGCAAGCTCCTTAAAAAGAAAATCGAGCTGCATTTCCAAGTCTCCGATAGACCTGCCAGCAGCCCGTGCAAACGCAAGCATATTCTGTTTTCGGCTCCAAAAAGTCCACTGGGCGAGGCCATAGCCCGCGCTGTCGTGAACGAAGTTGGTATAGGTGCCGTCGTCCACCACCGCCGTATAGCTTTCATCGGTGTGGCCCAGCCCCTTTTCGTAGCTGTTCTGTAGGTTCTTCGGGTTGAGGGCGCTTTCCGCGTAAAGGTTCCCCATCAGGCCCGCTGCGCCCGCCTTGCTCAGCCCCTTGCCAACGAGGTAGTTCCATATCCTCTCCTCATTGGTCGCTCCTGTCAGTCCCATGCTGCCCTCCTTATCTTTCGCCGGGCGGCTCCTGCGCCTCCCGTTTGTCCTCCTGCTCCCACCTGCGCTCTTTGTTGCGGTCTTTGGTGGTCTTTATCCACCCCATAATCCCACACTCTCCGCCCAGCGTCGCAAATACGCAGGTGACGAGCGTGTCCGGCACCCCGCCGCACTCCCGGTATATCCCTATCATCGTGACCGTAAAGGCCAAAAGGGAAATCCCCACAACGATAAGAATAATATCCATCACGCCGAGGCGATTTCTGCTGCGGGGGGGCCTCTGGTGTTTGGCCGTCCTCTTTCCACGTCCCATGCCTCCTGCCTCCTCACATTCCGAAATGGGTAAAAATAAAGCCGACCACAATGCCGACAATGGCCGTGGCGATATAGCCAATGACTTTCCGCCACATTTCCCCGTCCCGGCTTTCGAGGGTTTCCAGCCGCTTGCCTTGCTCTTTCTGCTCCTTGAGCATATTCTCCATGTTGGTGGCAAGCCGCTCTACAGAGAGGGCCAATGTGGTCTGCGCTTTGGCATTCTCCTCAAGTATGTCGAGCCGCCTGTTCTGCCTGTGGTTTTCGTCTGCGAGGTTCTGGTTCGCCAGCTCCATGCTCCGGCGGAACTCCTCATGTTCTGCTCTGCTGATAGGTGTGTCCATTTTTATATCCCCTTTCCAGAAATTCGCTGTGTAAAATTAGAGGGACGCGCCTGCGCCCCTCTCTTTATGCCTCCCAGTCTCCAACAAGTTCGCGCAGGCGGTTCCGCTCCGCGAGGGCTTGCTCCTCTCTGACCTGTTCTCCGAACTGCTCAATGACATACTGCTGTGCCTTGATGATCTCCGCCTGCCGAATGCAGATGTCGGTCAATTCCGCAATAAGCTCCACCCCGCTCATCCCGTCACCTCCTCCCAGCCATACACCCCCGGCTCCCACACATTGTTGTCCACACTCGATGTCCAATGCTTGTCCGCGTGGCTGACCTGCGCCCCGGCGGGGTACGCGTCCGTCGCTCCAAGGGGTTGGCTCCATTTCGGCCACTCCTCCTCCGGGTCGGAAATCGCTACCCAAAGGCTGGGGGCTGCGTCTGGTTTCCAATCCGCCTGCGACGTGTGATCGCCCAAACAGCGGTACAGCTTGCCGCCGTGCCTGCGGATATTCCCGGCTTTGTAGTTCACCGGGACGGCCCACGGAGCGAACACCTCCGCGTGTTCTCCCGCCGTGGTGTCGTCAATGCTCCCCGCCTCCGCCATCACGACGAACGCAATATTGCTCGCCTCCCCGACGGTCTGAATGCGGGCTGTGTTCTGGAAAATCAGCTCCCCGCTCTCCGCCTCCATCGGCACCGCCTCCGGCGCTCCGGGAATGGCCGTCCCGCTGGGGAGGTTGTAGAGGTCGCCGTTCACCGCAATGCCCTCCGCCTCCGGCTCCTGCGCCTCAATGTAGACCCCATCCTCGTTCTTTCTGACATAGCGCGGCCTGTCGCACAGCGCCAGCAGCACCCCGCCGCTCATGATTGCATACATAGTCCTTTACCTCCTGACCTTGATTTTCAGCGCGTCCGCCAGCTTTTGCAGCTCCTCCGGCGCGGCTGCGAAAAATGCCTCGTTGAAGATGATAACGTCCAAGTCCTCCCGCAGGAAGTGCCGCCATCTCCGCCAGAGCATTTCCCGCTCCTCGTCCGAAAAACGGTAAAAAGCGCCGTCCGCTTTGGATTTCTTCTGCCTCTGGCTATAGGCGATTGCCCACGTCAGCGTCCCGCGTTCGAGGCCCCGCCCGTCGTCGTTCTGTGCGAAGTGCTTTTTGGCGTTCTCGCTCGTCGTATAGCATACCGCCTTGCCCTCCGCCGTCACGAGGCTTTCGCCCTCTGTTTCCAGCTCTGTCCCGTAGGGGATATTAAGCTGCTCCCCGCACAGAGCCAGCTCTTTGTACCTGTGGTGCGTAACAAATCTCATGCCGCCTTTGCCTCCTGCTGTACGGTTCCGTGCTGGCGGTAAATCCAGCCCGCACCCGTCTTTGTCGCTTTCATCGTACACTTGAATTTCTTCTTTCTGGCCGCCAGCTCCGGCGCAAACAGCCGCGTGAATTTCTCGTCCATCGACCGAAGCGTCCGATAGCTGTTGCACCTCTGCGCGTGCGCCCTCCATGACTGGTAGGATTGGATAGCGTCCTCCGGCGAGAGCTTTCCCACGTCCACCCAGCGCCGGAAAATGTCGAGTTTCCTCCGCATAGCCTTAATGCTCTTGCGGCTCAACTTCATCGTCACCTTTCCGCTTTCACGCAGTGTCACCCGCATTTTTAGGAATGTAAATGAGTGGTGACGGAACGGGGTTATGATATTCTTCTTGTCGCTCATGGCAATCCCCAGCTCCTCCGCCAGCGCGTAAAGGCACTGCTTGATGTCTGCCAGTTCCGCGAGCGACGGGCTTATCACATACCCGTCGTCCATATACCGCCCGTACCCATGGATACCCCGCACGTCCTTGACGTAGTGGTCTATCGGGCTTGCGAAGTCGAGGGCGATAATCTGGCTGATCTCGCTGCCCAGCCCTACCCCGTGCTTTCGCTCCGCCGCCTTGTCTGCGGTTTTCATCTTCAAAAAGTCGTCCACATAGTCACAAAACAGCGAATACAGACGGTCGTCCTTGATTTTGGCTCTGGCCCGCGCCTTAATGGTGTCGTGGGGCAGGCTCCCAAAGTACCCCTTGAAATCGAACTGGTATATGCCGCCCTGCGTCCCGTACCTGCGGTAGTGGTCGTGCAGGTGCTTTTTCAGCCGTCGGAGCTGGAAGTCCATGCCCTTTCCCGCGAGGCTGGCCCCGTTATCATAAACAAAGCTCCGGGCGTATGCCTCCACGAGTAGGTTCTTGCATAGGCATTTCTGCGCCGCCCTCTCCTGTATCGGTAGCGCGTCGATGTCCCTACGCTTTCCGTGTTCGATGGTCGCAAAGCTCTGAAAGCCTCTGAATTTCCTTGTCCCGTCCCGTATCGTCTCATACGTCTTTTGGCTCTCCGCCAGTAGGTCAGTCTCGAAGTTTATCGTAGACGTTTTCCACCGCGAGCCATTGCAGCATTCCTTTCCTGCCCGGCAGAGGTTCCCGAACGACATAACCTGCTCAAAGCTCTTTCCTCCGGCCTCCTGCGCCTTTCGCGCCCGCCGTGCTTTCCGCCGCTGGTACCGTGCCTCCCGCCTTTCTATACTGTTCATTCTCTT
>CAJUPK010000161.1 GCA_910588415.1 uncultured Oscillospiraceae bacterium
GTCCGCTGGGCCGGGGGAAAGTCCCCCCAGGTCCGGCGGATTTTCCTTTTCCGGGGGAAGTCCGCATATTTGCGCGGGGGACGCATACATATTAGGTAAAAGAAAGGCAAAGGAGAGGATGCTGTATGCAGGCCCAGATTAAGACCGCCCCCTATGAATATTTCGACCCTGTATTTGACGGCCGTTACGAAACGCCGATAGACACCGAATACAACCTGCCGGACTATTGTGCGGATATCCAGAAAATTCTCAAATGCCAAGCTTCACCAGAGGTATCTTCCTATATGATTGCAGGCGATACGCTTACCTGTGATGGCATATGCGATATCCGGGTACTGTATTTAGATGGTAAGGGAGACTCTGTGCGGTGCTGTGAGTTTACAAAGGAGTTTAGTGCGGCAATCAAGCTAAAAACCGCAGAGGAAAAAGCTGTGGCCTGTGTGCAGGCGTCGATTGCCCACATGACTTGCCGGGCTGTAAGCGCCCGGCGGGTAGATCTACATGCGGCGGTAACATTGAATGTACTGGCTGTGGTGCAAAAGAAAGAGCTGATTACCTGCAGCCTGGAGGACGAAACGATTGAGAAACGTGGAGAAAGCTTTGCGGCCCATCAGGCGGTGAACGCAGTGTGCCACCAGTTTTCCATTGAAGACACTTTGCCTATGAAAAATGGTAAGCCTCCCATTGAGTCTATCCTGCGCAGGGAAGTAAGCTGCAGGGTGATTGAAAGCAAATTGTCTGAGGAAAGGTTAACAGTCAATGGCAGTGCGGACATTTCTTTTCTCTATACCTCTTCTGTAGACAGCACAACAGTGGAAAAACTATCCTCTTCGATTGATTTCAGCCAGGTGATTGAGTGTGCTGGAGCAGAGGAAGGCTGTGTGTGTGACCTGCGAATTATTACGGGAGAGAGCAGCATACAGCCCCGGGAGGATGATGTAGGGGAATACACAGGAGTCAGCGTTGTGGTAAAGGTATTCCTTATGGCCTTTTTATATAAGGCCTGTGAAGTAGAGATTATCAATGATGCCTATTCGGTAAAAGCTCCACTGGAGCTGCGGTATGCTCAGAACGCCTTTACACAGGTCCATGGGCAAAGCTCTGAAGTATTGAAAAAGAAGTGTGCGCTTACTGTGCAGGACGAGGATATTCAGCGGGTTTTGGATATTTGGTGCGAACAGGACAACGTGCAGTCTTCCTGCGAAAAAGCGAAGCTTACGTATAGGGTGCGGTACACTTTATGTATGCTCTACATAAATGGACAGGGACGTATCCTGTATACAGAGAAGCAGTTTGATCACAATTTCACGTCTGACTTGGAAGACCAGCTGGCTAAACGGGCGGACACCACCTGGCATACAGATCTTTGGGAATACCGCATCGCGGATAAGAACACCGTGGAGGTGTCTGTGGAAACATCTGTCCATTCTCTGCTGCTAAGTATGAATGGTGTAAAATACCTGACCTCTGCTGCTGTGGATGAAAGTGCCAGCGATTTTGAGGGCAAATCCCGCTTCCTGATATACTATGCTTCCGCAGGGGAGAAACTCTGGGATATTGCCAAAAGCCATCGGGCTTTGCTCACAGATATACGGAGCCAAAATGAATTGTTTGATGATATCGTACCAGAGACCCGGCCTATAATCATTTGCAACCGCTAAAAGCTCCAGAAAGGAATGAGAGTGTAAGGATGGAAGACTTTAACGTATATAAAGATATACAGGACCGTACCAACGGAGAAATTTACATTGGCGTGGTAGGTCCTGTACGCACCGGCAAGTCCACCTTTATCAAAAAATTTATGGATACCGTGGTAATTCCCAATATTCCAGACGGTTTGCAGAGAGAGCGGGCCGTGGATGAATTGCCCCAATCCTCTGCAGGCCGCACCATCATGACGACAGAGCCAAAGTTTATCCCTGAGCAGGCGGTGTCGGTGCAGATTGACAGCGATGCTATGTTCAATGTGCGAATGATCGATTGTGTGGGCTATATTGTTCCAAGCGCCATTGGCTATATAGAGGAAGACCAGCCGAGAATGGTGCGTACACCCTGGTTTGATGAGCCGATCCCTTTTAATATGGCTGCTGAAATCGGAACCAAAAAAGTTATTACAGAACATTCTACCATTGGCCTGGTCATCACAACGGACGGCAGCATCAGTGACATTCCTCGGGAGGAATATGAAGAGGCGGAAGAACGAGTTATTGCCGAATTGAACCAGACAAACCGTCCCTTTGTTATGCTGCTGAACTGTGTAGATCCTGGGGACCCAGCGCCCAAGGCCCTGGCGGCAAGGCTTTCCGATACCTATGGCGTTCCTGTGCTGCCAGTCAACTGTATTGACATTACAGAACAGGGAATCAAAGAGATTATCGCCAGCCTATTGTATCAGTTTCCAGTGAGAGAGGTTGAACTGACTGTGCCTGGCTGGGTGGCCTCTCTAGGCGCGGACCATTGGCTGTACTCCTCTGTACTAGGTTCCATTCAAAATTGCTGCGCAATCAGCAGGATGAGAGAAGTACGGGGAATGTTAGAGGAGGTCCGAAACTGTGACTCTATACAGGCGGTGAATGTACGACAGATCGATTTGGGCAGCGGCTGTGCCACTGCGGAGTTGATCTTCGATCAATCCCTATTCTATAAGATTCTCAGTGAAAAGACAGAACTAGAGATTAAAGATGAGTCAGAGCTCCTAGCCCAGCTTATAGAAATGACAGAAATCAAACGGACATTCCTCAAGCTGCGTCAAGCCTATGACGATGTGCTGGAAACCGGTTATGGAATCGTTATGCCAGAGGTAGAGGAGCTGACGCTGGAAGAGCCGCAGATCTTGAAGCAGAATGGCAAATATGGTATACGGCTGAAGGCCACCGCGCCATCTATCCATATGCTGCGCACCCAGATAAACACGGAAATCACCCCCATCGTGGGTTCCGAACAGCAGTCAGAGGAATTGGTGCTTTATCTGCTGAAGGAGTTTGAAGAGAATCCTGTAAAGATCTGGGAATCCAATATTTTTGGAAAGTCCCTGCATTCGTTGGTCAACGAGGGTATGCACAACAAGCTGTATCGTATGCCCACCGACGCCAGGGAAAAAGTACGGGAAACGATTGAACGCATTATCAATGACGGCTGCAGCGGCCTGATCTGTATTATACTCTGATGCAGGATCCAGAGAAGCTGCGGGAAATAGACAGCCTGGGCGAAGAAAGCAGCGAAGCCCAGGAGGATTTTTGGGAAGAAGCGCCTGAAAAAAGCGGTTGGGGAGGGGCGCCCCTTTTACAAGCGGTATTGTGTGCCGCGGCAATCCTGGCGTTGGTGTTTTTTAAGTTGACGGATGAGAGCAAATATCAAGAGATTGCCCAGTGGTATCATACGGAAATGTCCCAGGAAATAGAGCTTCCGCAGCTATACCGGGCTACGCCGGAACCCATGCCGTCGCCTACGCCAGAACCTTCCCCCAGTGTGCCTCCGGTTCAAACAGATGCTGGACCGTTACAGATGCTTTAACCAGTATGCTCACGTTTTCTATAGGAAAATGTCAGATGCGGATTCACTTTTCATGCTTTGCGCTGCTGGCTTTCTGCTGTATTTTTACAGGGATGGACGGCGGCGCAGCATGTCTTCTGGCGGTATTGCTGCATGAAGCTGCGCACATACTTATACTGGGCCTCCTTCATGCGCTGCCCTCCCGGCTGGTTGTAACTGCATTGGGGTGCCGTATGATATGTACCAAAGAAAATTTCATATCTGAATGGCAGCAAGCGGCTGTATCACTGGCGGGACCAGGGATGAATTGGCTATGCTTTCTATTAGCCGCTGCCCTTCATGGGGAAAATGCAGTGTTTGCTAAGGCAAGCCTAGCGCTTGGGATGATACACAGTCTGCCCATTGAGCCGTTGGATGGCGGCCTGGCGTTGCGGTATATCCTTAAAAAAATGTTCAGCGAAGAAAATGCAGAGAGAATAAGCCGAATGATTTCTGCCACTCTGCTTCTTCCTTTAGGCGTACTGGGCTTCCTCGTTCTTTTGCGCACACACTATAATTATTCTCTCTTAGCCCTGAGCCTGTATCTTATGCTGTATCTTGTAATGGGACAGGATTATACAGAGCCATAGCATACTGAACCGATTATATCACAGGAAAACACTTATTTAAGTAAAAAGTTCGCGCACCCACCAGCAGGTGCGCGAACTTGGTGTTATAGGTGGGTGGACTGTAGCCTATAATTGTCAAGCGGATACAACAAAAGAGATAATATTTCGAGGCAGGCAAAAAAATCCGCGTACTCAGCAAAGCTAAGTACGCGATTGGCTGGGCTGGCGAGATTCGAACTCACGGGTGACGGAGTCAAAGTCCGTTGCCTTACCGCTTGGCGACAGCCCAATAGGAGAAATACGGAGCCTAATCACAAGAATTAAACTCCGTACTCAATTTGTATGGGGTGGGTGATGGGATTCGAACCCACGGTCTCCAGAGCCACAATCTGGCGCTTTAACCAGCTAAGCTACATCCACCATGTTGGAGCGGGCGAAGGGAATCGAACCCTCGTATTCAGCTTGGGAAGCTGATGTTCTGCCATTGAACTACGCCCGCACATCTGTTGATTATTATACTCCTGGTTTTACCAAATGTCAAGGGATATCTAAAATTTTTTCTATTTTGTTCTTTTTATATACTTTTAGCGTGCTGGAAAATGGGTGCGATGACAAACAGACTGCTTCACTAAGTGGGGGAACAAGCCCTTTGAAAGGGGAAGACATAAATGGCATACTTTTGGATTTTCTGGATTTTCGCAGATTTTTAACTTTATAGAATATGAATTTACATTCGAAAGGTGGTGGCCCCTTAGGGCTTGTTTGAAAAATAAATATTGCACAAATTGCGGGTTAGTGCGAAAAT
>CAJUPK010000162.1 GCA_910588415.1 uncultured Oscillospiraceae bacterium
TCCCACACCCTACCAGGGGCCTAACGCCCCTGGACCGCGCAATAAATTCTCAAAAAGTATAGTTATAGAAAGGAAGTTCCCTGGCCGCTGGAAGAGCCGCGGAAAGCCAGCCTTACAGAAATGTAAGACCAAGACAGTTTTCCGAAAGAATTCCCGTAAGAAATTCGCAAGAAAGCCCTGGTATACTGCTCTCATAGCCAGCGGGGCACAAACCGCTGGGCCAGATATCCAGTAAAGGGGGAGACTGTTATGAAAACCAAGCAAAAGCATACAGCCTTCGTGATAATTCGATGGACGGTTCTGACCGTGTTCCTGGTATGCGTGCTGGCTGCCGGGGCTGTTACCTTCCGGGGCTATTTCCTGTACACCAGTGCCCTGGAGGGCCTGCCCACCCAGACCGCTGCCCGGCAGGTACGGGACCAGCAGGGGTTCACCCCGTTGGAGGACCTGCCGGAGACCTATCTGGAGGCAGTGGTGGCTGCAGAGGACCATCGGTTTTATGACCACGGCGGCGTGGACCCGCTGGCCATTGGCCGGGCCCTATGGAACGACCTGCGCACCCTCTCTTTTGCGGAGGGAGGCAGCACTATCACCCAGCAGCTGGCCAAAAACCTGTACTTTTCCCAGGAAAAGGAGCTGACCCGCAAGGTGGCGGAGGTCTTTATGGCCTGGAAGCTGGAGAGCGACTTCAGCAAGCAGGAGCTTCTGGAGCTGTATGTAAACTGTATCTATTTTGGCAGCGGCTGCTATTCGGTAGGGGACGCCAGCCGGACCTACTTTGGCAAGGAACCTGCTGCCATGACCGACTGGGAGGCCACTTTGCTGGCGGGTATTCCCAACGCGCCCTCTGTGTATGACCTAAACGAAAACCCGGACCTGGCCCAGCAGAGGCAGCGCCAGGTGGTGGAGCTGATGGTGAAATACAGCGGCCTGACCCAGCGGAAGGCTGACTTGATTTTGGGAGACTCTTCTATGGAAGAGGGAACCGTGGTGCCATGCGCGGGCAGCTGACGGAACGGCTGATGGCTTTGGCAGCCCAGCCGCCCCTTTCGCGGCCCGGCCAGGCCCTGTATCTTAGGGTGCTCTCTGGGGACGGGCAGGGGGCCAGGGGGATTGTTTCCTGTCCGCCCCACAGCCATCGGTTCCCCCAGGTGATCTGCCCCTGCAGGGGCACGGCCCGGCACTGGGTGAACGGAGGACCGGAGATAGAGCTGCAGGCTGGGGAGCTGCTGCTGGTCCGCCGCCAGGCCAGCCATAGAGAGGAGCTGGAGGGCAGCGGCTTAGAGACATGCTTTACCCTGGGTCCCCGGTTCTTCTCCTTTGGCAAAACCATGGCCGCGGGCAGCCTGGCCGCCGGGTTCCTTATGAAGCTGCTGTGCCAAACCGGAGAGCCGGACTGCCTGGTTTTCCGCACGTCCCAGCAGCCCCAGGTGCAAAACGCCTGGGAAACCCTGCTGCTGGACCGGGCATTTCCCGGGAAAACCCAGGAAAACACAGAGCAGGCCGCTATGGGCCTGCTTCTGCTGCACTTGGCGGATGAGCTATCTTTAGCGGACCGGGAACATGCCGGGCGGGGCTGGGCCGTGCTGCTGGCCTTGGAGGAGATAGACCGGCATTACCCTGCCGCGGACCTGACCCGCCTAGCCGGGGAGCTGGGCATGTCCCTGTCCTATCTCAGCTCGGCCATCCATTCCGCCACGGGAAAAACCTTTAAGGAGCTGCTGCTGGAAAAGCGTCTGGAAAAGGCCCGGCAGCTGCTGAAGGGCCCTGCCCCGGTGGAGGAGATCATCGCGGCAGTGGGCTATGACAATACCAGCTATTTCTATAGAAAATTCCGGCAGCGCTTTGGGCTATCTCCCAGGGAGTATCGGCTGGGCCGCAAACGATGAAGGGACTGAAAGGGGGAATAGGGGCACCTGTCTATGCAGTCTGGACATCCTTACAGAACCAACAGGCCTTTCCCCTGTTCAGCCCCGCCATTCCAGTCAATCATCCGTCTGCAGGCGGTACTCCGAACAATCCTCCAGCACATCAAACCCGATCTTCCGGTACACCCGGTTGGAGATCGGGTTTTTTCTGTCCACAAACAGGGTGCAGTAGTCCTTGCCCCGGGCCAGCTGTTCCCGGCAGAGGGCTCCCACCGTGGCCTGGCAATAGCCGTGCCCCCTGTGCTCTGGGGGCGTGTACACCCCGCTGATGGCAATGCCCCGCTCTGTCTCCCGGCTGGTGTGGGCCATAGAGGCCAGATCCCCGCCCGGAAGCTCCAGCACCAGGGTCTCTCCCTTCTGTATCCGCTCTTGGTTGCGCTGGCGGACTCCTTCCGGGTCCGCCTCCTCGTGGAGGGCCTCTTGATAAAAGGCATGGACCCACTGGCAGATGGTCTCCAGGTCCTTTTCCCCGGCCCGGCGGATGGTACCGGGCACCACCGGGGGCTCAATCAGCTCTGTAAGCATCATGATGTCCATAGCGCTGCGCTGGGTGAACTCTCCGCCATAGGCCCCCATAAAGGCCTGGCACAAATCCTCCCGGCCTGTGACTCCGGCGATGGGGAGCTTCTCCTTCCGGAGCCAGCCTGCCAGCTCAGCCGCCGCCTGGGCGGAGAGGGGGGCCGTATCCGAGGGGGCGTTCAGGCACAAGTTCCAGGGCAGGGCGCTGCCGAACAGCAGGACAGGCCTGCCGTCCTGCTCATAACGGCCAAACAGCAGCTCCGGCCCGCAGGGCTTGTCCTGGCTGGTCTGGGCGTTGCCCCGGTTCAGCTGGCAGAGGGCTTCGTGCTCCTCTAAAAATGTATGGTTGTCCCGAAGGAAATCGCCGGGGGCGGGGTAGAGCTTTTGCATCATGGTTCATCCTCCTTTTGAGGGCCTATGGCCGCAGCAACAGAAGGCGCTGCCTTGCTGTCCTCCAAAACCACAAACCCCAGTTTCCGGTATACCCGCTTGGAGACGGGATTTTCCCGGTCCACAAGCAGGGTGACAGACTGGTACCCTTGGGCCAGCACATCCCGGCAGAGGGCGGCCACCGTGTTCTGGCAGCAGCCGTGCCCCCGGTGCTCAGGCTGCGTATACACACCTCCTATGCGGAGGCCCTGCCCGGCCTGGCTGCAGTTGGCCATAGAGACTGGCTCCCCGGCCTGGCTCTCCATCAGCCAGACCATGCCCCTCTCCAGCTGGCCCAGGGTGGTTTCGCGTACCCGGGCCGGGACCGGCTCCTCCCCAACGGCCTCGCGGATGGCCGTGCATTTCCAGTCCACAATCAAGTCCAGATCAGCCAGAGTGGCTTTGCGGACAGTGCCGCTGCAGGCCGGAGGCTCTATCAGGTGTTCCAGTACCATCCTGTCCAGGGACCCATGCTGGGAACAGCGGCTGTCCCGGGGAAGGTCCCCGGAGGGCCTATACAGAGTATGGTCCATTGCAACCTCTCCTGCAAAAATATTTTGTCCATTATATCACTGCGGCCGAAGACCTGTCAAGCTTGAAAATTCTTTTGGAGAACATGGAAACATCTATGAATAAATTGTAAAAAAATGGTTGATTTTCTTTGAATATAGGGGTATACTGTACTTGTGTTCCTGAAATTCTTTTTCATTCCTTATAAACAGTATGATAGAATGATAGATTCAGGAACACGAATCTTTTTAGGAGGGCGAATCATTTGGAAAAATTACTCGCGCACTTCAAACTTAGGGAGCATGGCACCGATACGAAGACCGAGATCATCGCCGGTATCACAACCTTCCTCTCCATGGCCTACATTTTGGCCGTCAACCCCAGTATGCTGGCAGCCGCTGGCATGGACCAGGGGGCTGTCTTCACAGCCACTGCTGTGTCCGCTGCTATTGCCACCGTGATTATGGGCGTGTTTGCCAACTACCCGGTGGCGTTGGCCTCGGGCATGGGCCTGAACGCCTACTTTGCCTTTACGGTCTGCCCCATGCTGGCGGAAATGGGCATCACAGACCCCTGGAAGGTGGCCCTGACCGCGATTTTGGTAGAGGGCCTTATCTTTATCGTCCTGTCCCTGTTCAAGTTCCGTGAGACCCTGGTAAACTCTGTGCCTGCCAACCTGAAATACGGTATCTCCGCTGGCATTGGCCTGTTCATCTCCATTGTGGGCCTGAAGGGAGCTGGCATTGTGGCTGCGGACGCTTCCACTTTGGTGGCTATGGGCAATCTGGGTTCTCCCCAGGTGGTGCTGGCCCTGGTCGGGCTGGTTCTCATCAGCATTATGTGGCATTTCAAAATTAAGGGCGCCATTCTCTGGGGCATTTTGGCCACCTGGCTGCTGGGCATCCTGGCAGAGCTGACTGGCTGGTACGTGGTCAATCCCGAGGTGGAGGCCTATTCCCTGATCCCCAACTTCAGCAGCGGGATTCTGCCGCCCTCTCTGGCTCCCACCTTCTTCCAGTTTGACTTTGGTTTTATTGCCGGGCATTTCGTAAACTTTGCGGCTATTGTGTTTGCTTTCCTGTTTGTGGACCTGTTTGACACCGTGGGCACTCTCATCGGTGTGGCGGACCAGGGCGGTCTGCTGAACGAGAAGGGCGAGCTGCCCAACGCGGGCCCGGCCCTGATGAGCGACGCGATTGGCACGGTGGCTGGCTCTGTGCTGGGCACCTCCACGGTGACCAGCTATGTGGAGTCCACTGCGGGTGTGGCCGAGGGCGGCCGTACAGGTCTTACTGCCTGCTCTACAGCCGTGATGTTTGTGCTGGCCCTGTTCCTCAGCCCCATCTTCCTGGCCATTCCCGGCTTTGCCACCACCCCGGCCCTGCTGTTTGTGGGCCTGCTGATGATGAAGTCTGT
>CAJUPK010000163.1 GCA_910588415.1 uncultured Oscillospiraceae bacterium
GACTTGGCCCGAAGGGCCAATGTCAAGTTCCCCTTGACCCCTTTCTGGGCCATCACCCGGCCAATAGGGGGCCGCAACCTGCTACCGCTCAACTACCCCAGAGCCACCCAGGTAGGAGTTTTCCGGTACTTTCCGAAGGAAAGGCGACCGCTTCGCGGTCGAGGGAAACTCCGTGACTTGCCGAAGGCAATGTCAACGGGACTTGGCCGAAGGCAACGTCAAAGTTCCTTATAAATGCAGCCGCCGGACCGCGTCGTCCCTTAACTCTTTCCCCTTAAACAGGAGCAGCCCGGCCAGAGCCGCCAAGCTGATTCCCGCGCATATCACAGAGGGATATATCACTTTCAGCGCGCCGCACAGCAGCAGAATCAGCGGCGCCAGTCCGGCAAGAATACAGGAGGTCAGGGTGAATAAATAGTCTGGCGGGCGCATGGACAGGGCCCACAGCACAATGAAAGCTGCCAGCTGCGCGCAGGGGATCAAGATGGGCAGGACAAAATCCAGGGACCACCCCGCAAACCCGGTGCAGAGGTCCCAGGCAAAGGTGACGGCGGAAATGGCCGCCAACTGCCAGAGAATGGCTTTCATGGGGCTGCCCCGCTTACGGACAGTAATGCCCACCACCAGCCAGGTGCTGGCCAGGGAGGCAAGGACGAAAAGGCTCCACCAGCCGGTCTGGGGCAGGCTGATGTTTACGGCGGAGCAGACAATGGCTATCACCACAGTGGCAAAGGCGGCAAGCCGGAGAATTCGCCGCAAAGGCTTTTGCACAGAGGGGAGAACCGGGTAGACGTTTTCCTCCCTATGCCCCGACAAGGGGCTTTGGCAAAGGGGGCAGCGCTGGAGGGACCCTCGCACATGTACCCCGCAGTGTTCACAAAACAGCATTTGTATCCGCCTCGTCTTCCATATTGGTAGTCAGCGTCACCTCCAGCCCCAGCCGGGAGAGCTCCTGAAAGAAGACCCGTTCTGTCTCCCGGGAGCGGTAGGGGCTTGCGAAGGTAATAACAAAATTGTCCCCAAAGGACACAGAACAGGCCTGCAGGCAGCCGGCGCATGTGAGTACGCCAAACTGCCGGATATATTTCTCAGAGCCCTCCGGCATGGAGAGCTTTCCCACATTAGAGAAGGAAACCGTGGCGGCTTGGGCGGCGATGCGGTTGGCGGCCCGAAGCACCAGGTCTTTTACAGGCAGGGGCACAATCCGCGCAGGCAAGCTGTGTTCCAGGGCGCAGAGGCTGTCCACATGGGCTTTGAGCCTTTCCACGGTGAGCATCTCCTGAAAGTCAGACTTTACTTTGGCAAGCACAGACTCCAAGCCAGGGGCGTTTTTATGGAAGTCATAGCTCACATGAATAATGGCGAAAAAATTCCGGGATGAAAAAGAGGGGAAATACTGCCGGAGATTCACAGGCACAGTAACAACCACAGGCTTTTTGCGGCTGCGGATAGTCATGCCCTCGTAGACGGAGCAGAGGAGAACGGCAGTCAGCAATTCCGTTATGGTAGCGCCGCGGGAGCGGGCACAGGCCAGAAGCGCTTTTACGGGGATGGTTCCCTCCAATATGCCCAGCTGGCTTTTGGGCAGGCGCTCTCCGGGGATCTGGTACGCAGGGGGAGAAGAGGCAAAGCGGCGGGCGGGTTTTTCATAGTATTTTTGAAAGCTGTCCGTTTCCTTCTGGCGGTCCGATATGCCCAAGACAGGTATGCGGTTTAGAGAAAGGTCATCCTCCGGGTGCTGGATACAGAGGTATTCGTAGACCAGAACCCGCAAGAAGTCCAGGGCCCCGGCCCCGTCGGACAACACATGATAGATCTCCAGGCAGATACGCCGCTGGTAGTAAACCACGCGGAACAGCAGGCTGGGCTGGAGAGAGGGGTAAATGGGAAAACAGGGGGGCAGCTCCTCCTGCCGGACAAGGGCAGGCAAAGGGCTTTTCTCCAGATAATACCAGAACCAGCCGCGCCGAAGCTGGCAGCGGTAGAGGGGGAACAGGGCGAGAGCTTTGTCAAGAGCCGCCTGCAAAGCGGCGGGCTCCACCTCCTCTGTCAGCTCGCAGAAGAACCGAAATACCTTGGAATCATGGGCAGAGCTGGTAGAGGGGAATATTTTTGCGGCGTTGTCCAGCCGCCACCAAGGCAAATAGTTCTTATCGCTCATACTTCTCCTCCAGGAAGGAATTTATGATGGCATAGGTTTGTTTCACCTGCTTAAACCACACCGGCAGGGAGAAATAGCCGTGGAGAGCGTCTGGAATACGGTGTATTTCCACATGATTCCCCGCCTGCCGCAGTTTTTCTCCATAGGCCTCGCCCTCGTCCCGCAAGGGGCAGAACTCCGCGGTGACAAGCAGGGTGTCCGGCTGGGCTTTCAAGGAGGTCGCTGCCAGGGGCGCCAGGTAGGGGTTTTCCCGGTCTGCCTCGCCGGCGCCATACAGGGCAAAATACTCCTGCACCCGCTTGGAGGTGAGCAGATACCCGGTCCCGTTCTCCCGCACCGAGGGGTAGGGCGAGTTCTCCGAGTGGTCGTTTCCCACCGCGGGGTAAATAAGGATCTGCCGGCGGGGCAGGAATTCTCCCCGGTCCCGGGCCAGGAGAGAGACGGCGGCAGCCAGATTTCCCCCGGCGCTGTCCCCTATCAGCACCACCTGTTCCGGCGGGATGTCCAGCAGGCCGCTGTGCAGAAAAACCTCCCGGGCGGCTGCATAGCAGTCCTCTACCGCGGCCGGGAAAGGGTGCTCGGGAGCCAGCCGGTAGTCCACAGAGGCCACCGTGCAGCCAGTCTGGGCTGCCATGTCCCCGCATATCCCGTCGTAGGAGTCAATAGAGCCTGTTACCCAGCCGCCCCCGTGAAAAAACAGCAGGACGCAGCCCCTCTTTGGCTGTTTGGGCGCAAAAATGCGCATGGGGACCTGGTATTCGCCAGAAGATACGGTATGTTCCCATATCCGGTAGAGCCAAGGCTTTCTGGCCCGGCGGGCTGTCAGCTTTTGCAGCCTGCGTTCCACCAGGTAGATCTTTTCTGCGTCCAAATCCGGGTAGGACAGCAGGCTGAGCGCCGCCAGCATGGCTTTGTGAATGGGCATATCGGCTCCTTTTTGTGCAAGATAGTGTAAAGATTATTATACTCTTGTGGAGGCGGTTTGTCAAATTGGATGCGTATATAAGGGGATCCGCTTGCGGGGCGGCAACGGGGCCGTTCCAAAAGAGACAGCTTGCCCCGTCTCTATCAGCGCGGCTTATCGCCCCGGCAGTGATCGTGAAAGCAAAAAAATTGTGAAAAATGAAACCCGCCTGCAGGAGATCACAGGCGGGTTCAATTTTTGACTGAGGCCAGCGAAACAGGGGAGAGCACCCCGGATTTTGCCGCTTTATGGATGATATCCAAATTTTCAAACCCCAAACACAGAAATTTTAAGATGGCATATCCCAACTTTTTCTTCTGGAAAAGATGATTTTAGAGAAAAACCGTACCTTGCGCGCTGCCCATCATGCCATACCGGAGAACCCATGGCAAGCGATGGAATGGGTTCAAAATTTGAGCCGCACACTAAGGAATTCTGCGTGGGATTTTGATCTACTTCAAGGTCACTTTCAGAACGGTGTCAGTGGAGTCGGGGAGGATAGGATCTTCTCCTAGGTCAATAAACGTAAATGTATGATCGTAAGCGCTTTTCAATTCATTGTTAGACAGGCAAACCTCTGCTCCGCTTGCCAGCTCCCGGATACTCTCGATTTCTTCCTTGGAAACCCCCTGTAAGGGTAAGGGGCCAAGGGTATTTTCATAAATGTGCAAATACAGAATATTTCCATTTTGGGTGATTCGGCCCCAGTCCGGCTTGGAAAGGCTGGATTTCCCGCAGCCAATAATGCTCTCCTGGTTCTTTTCCATCCATTTTCCCATTTCTTCGAGAGCCTTGACAGATTCCTCCGGGATTCTGCCATAGGCGTCCGGCCCTACATCCAGAAGAAGGTTTCCTCCCTTAGACACGATTTCTACCAGCTTTTTGATTAGCAGAGAAGCGGGCTTAAAGAAACGGTCCTCCCTGGCGTAGCTCCAGTGGTTGTTGATGGTGGCGCAGGATTCCCAGGCCACATCGTTTCCGTTGACGTCCTGAATTCCATGGGGAGGAAGCATCTGCTCTGGGGTAACAAAGTCCCCATGCCAGGGAACCGGATCCCCTGTCACCAGAGAGCCGAGTTTGATTCCGCCTACCTCCAGGCGGTTGTTGATCAGGATGCCGGGCTGCAGGTCACGGACCATATTTACCAGTTCGGTTGCCTTCCAATCTTCTCCGCTAAGGTCATCATAGGAAAAATCGAACCACAGGATGTCGATCTTCCCATAGTTTGTGCAGAGTTCCCGCACCTGGTTATGCATGTAGGTCAGATACCGGCCGAAATCCCGGCCGTCATTGGGAAAAGCGGGGTCGGGGCCTTGGGGGTGGCGGCTGTTCCCGTAATGGGGGAAATCGTCATGATGCCAGTCCAGCAGGGAATAATAAAAGCCAATCTTCAACCCCTCTTCCCGGCAGGCCTCCACGTATTCCCGGACCAGGTCTTTTCCATAGGGAGAACGGGTGATCTTGTAATCTGTATACTGACTGTCAAATAAGCAGTAACCCTCGTGGTGCTTGGTGGTGAGGACTACATATTTCATTCCGGCTTTTTTCGCCAAGCGCGCCCACTCTCTGGGACAGTTTGGGTCTGGATTAAATTCCTTGGCGTAGGGCATGTACTCCTCGTCCTGGAACCGTTCCGTTTCCTGGA
>CAJUPK010000164.1 GCA_910588415.1 uncultured Oscillospiraceae bacterium
GCGCAGATTCTCAGCCAAGACGCGTCCGTCTTCTGTGGCCAGCGCTGGCAAATCCAAATCCAGTACTGTCTTTCCGGCAGGCAGCGTGACCGCGGGATCAAACGAGGCCAGAATAGCTTCTTCACTGTCCGGAAGCTCTGTCATGTCCTGGCGCTCTCGCTCAAACCGGTGTTCCATGCTTTTTACAGACTTCATCTTCTTTTTCAGCAGGCGGCCCCCAGCTGGATCCGCCCGCGTGATGGTGTCCAGACCATGCTGCACCTTCTGCTCTATCCGCCGGATTTTCTCCTGCCGCTTGCGGTCCTCTTCCCGCTCTTTCCGGGCGGCCTGCTCCTGCTTGGTAAATTTTTGCAGGCGTTCCTGTACATACTGCCGGTAGCCCACCCGGGCCAAAGTCCAGCGGGGCAGCGTCTTGCGGCGCAGCTGTTCCAGGTGCAGAATCGTGTTCGCGGTGTTTTCCAGCAATGCCTCATCGTGCGAGATGTACAGAACCGGTCTGCCGCAAGTAAGGATAAATTCCTCCAGCCACTCCAGCGTCTCAACATCCAAGTCGTTGCTGGGTTCGTCCAGCAGAAACGCATCTGGGCGGCGCAGCGTCAGCAGGGCTAGGCGCAGTTTTACCTTTTCCCCGCCAGACAGGCTGCCCATAGGACGGTCCGTATAAAACAGCTCTGCTGGAAAGCGTAGCTGGGCTGCCAGCTGCGCCTGCTCGCCCGGACTGCTCTCTAAAAAAGCCGGCTCCTGGCAGGAAAATTCATAGCCGGACAGCCCGTTCTCTTCGGCGGCCACCTCCTGAGACAGATACCCCAGCAGCATACCGTCCCGGTTGATCGTTCCGCTCCACTCCGCATAGCCCTCTACCAGACTCTCGTCATAGAGCAGTTTCAGCAAAGTGGACTTGCCATCCCCCTCCTCCCCGATCAGAGCCACCCGGTCGCCGGGATTTAGGACAAAGCTGAAGTCCTGCAGCAAGGGCCGCAGGTCCTTTCTCATGGTGATAGATAAACCTTTTATTTGCAACAATGCGCATACCTCCCATCCAGCCGGGTCAAGAGGTATGCGCATAAAAAGTCTCCTTCAAGAGACAAAAACAAAAAAGACGCGCACAAAGCTCAAAACCCGACACAAAACAAGCCCCGGGCTTTCCCCGGCGCAACTCCTATGCCTGATTGTTTCATGAGCTTATGCGAACATCTTTTCACTCCATTCCATCTATACCAAAATATGGCGCTGCAAGAGGAAATCTCCTGGGTGTTTCCATTCAATGTATCCGCCCTTGCCTTTTGCGCCGTAGGCATTATAGCACAGCCTTTCCTATTTGTCAACGGGGCATATAAAAATTATACAGCCAGCAGGCAGGCTGCTGGCTGTATGTTTCAAAGGGTAAGGGGCGCTCTTCTCTCTACAGAAGCACCTTGTGGAAGACCTTCTTACCTTTTTTCACCACAAGGCCCTCTTGCAGCTGGGCCTGGGTGAAAGCGGCGGCAATGTCCGCTACCTTTTGGTCATTGACAGACACGCCCCCCTGCTGTACCAGCCGGCGGCCCTCTCCTTTGGAAGCGGCCAGACCAGCCTTTACCAGCAGGTCCAGAATGCTGATCTGCCCATCGGTCAGGTCAGTTTCTGCCAGCTGCGTGGTGGGCATATGGGCGGTATTGCTGCCCGCGCCAAACAGTGCCCGGGCGCCCTCCTGGGATTTTTGGGCCTCCTCCTCGCCATGGACCATTTTGGTCAGCTCAAAGGCCAACACCTCTTTCGCCTGGTTCAGCTGGCTGTCCTTCCACTGGGCCATCTCATCGATCTGTTCCAGAGGCAGGAAGGTGAGCATACGCAGGCACTTGATGACGCTGCCGTCATCCACATTGCGCCAATACTGGTAGAAATCAAAGGGAGAGGTCTTGTTGGGGTCCAGCCACACAGCGTTCCCGGCGGTCTTACCCATCTTCTTGCCTTGAGAGTCGGTGAGCAGGGTAATAGTTATGGCGGGGGCGTCTTTGCCCAGCTTGCGGCGAATCAGCTCCGTGCCGCCCAGCATATTGCTCCACTGGTCATCACCGCCCACCTGGACATTGCACCCGTAGTGCTGGTACATGTGATAGAAGTCGTAGGACTGCATGATCATATAGTTGAACTCCAGGAAGGACAGGCCCTTTTCCATGCGCTGCTTATAGCAGTCAGCACGGAGCATATTGTTGACAGAGAAGCAGGCCCCCACCTCCCGCAGAATGTCAATATACCCGAGACTGCAGAGCCAGTCCGCATTATTGAGCATAATGGCTTTGCCCTCGCCAAAATCGATAAATTTCTCCATCTGCCGCCGGAAGCAGTCGGCGTTGTGGTCGATATCCTCCCGAGTGAGCATGGGCCGCATGTCCGTGCGGCCAGAGGGGTCGCCAATCATGGTGGTGGCCCCGCCGATCAGAGCGATGGGTTTGTTGCCGGCCATCTGCAGGCGCTTCATCATGGTCAGGGCCATAAAGTGTCCGGCGGTCAGGCTGTCCGCCGTACAGTCGAAGCCAATGTAGAAAACCGCCTTTCCATGGTTGAACAGGTCGCGCAGGTGCTCCTCGTCCGTGGTCTGGGCAATGAGTCCTCTTGCCTGAAGTTCCTCAAAAATCTGCATTTCCTTTCATCCTTTCTGTATATGCCTTATTTTTTCATAGCCAATCTCATCTATTCCCGGCTGGATAGGGGTGATTTCCCCTGTGGGCCTGTATCCCAAACTCTCATAGAACCGGCACAGGCCCGGCTCTTGGAGGATGGTGCCCAAGCTCCAGCGCGGATTTTCTGGGTACAATTCCTCCAGCAGGGTTAGAGCCTGATGGCCCACCCCTTTCCCCTGGTACTCTGGCAGCAGGCCGATGGGGGTTATGTGCAGGGAACCCTCTGTGTGCTTTACGCCGATATACCCTACCTCCCTGCCATCCAGCAGAATGAAGTAATAGTCCCGCTCTCCCAGCTTGCGCCTCATGGTGGCCAGGGGCTCCACGGCTGGATTCGTGCTGTAGTCCTGATACTTTTCCAGCAAAGCGTGAAATGCCTGCTTTTGCAGCGCCAGCAAAGCACAGGCGTCCTCTATGCCTGCTGGCTTTAGTGTAACCATAGAATCACCTTCCCGCCAACGCAAAAAGCCCTCTGCAAAAGCTTTGCGCCGGCATAGCTTTTGCAGAGGGCGAACAATGTCGCGGTACCACCTCAGTTTACCGGGACCTCGCAATCCCGGCCTCAACGGGTACACCAAGACCAAACGTCTCTCATACCCTGGCAGTGTAACGCCCGCCGGACGGCTTCCCCTACTCACACCTATTGCTTTCCGGGAAGCGGCTCAGGAAGGTATCTTCAGCCGCTGTTATGGTCCTGCTTCCACCAGCCGCAGGCTCTCTTTGCCATTTCCAACAGCGCTTACTTGGAGACATTGCTCCGGTTCCGTCATAGCCATTTTTATCATTCTAGCAGAGAAAACAGCCTTTGTCAAGCTTTTTTCAACATTTCCTCCGCCATGTCCAGCTGCAGCTGGGTGATCTCCTCCCCACCGATGATCCGAGCCAGCTCCCGCTTGCGGCCCTCCAGGTCCAGCGGGTCCACCTGGGTGAAGGTGCGGTCCTTTTCCACATGCTTGCTGATGCGCAGATGGTGGTCCGCCATGGCGGCAATCTGGGCTAAGTGGGTGATACAAAGCACCTGGCGGTTCTCGCTTACCTGCCGGAGCTTTTCGCCGATCCGGTTGGCCGCCGCGCCGCTTACCCCCGCGTCCACCTCGTCAAACACCAGAGTGTCAATCTTATCCCGACCAGAGAGTACCGTTTTTACGGCCAGCATGATGCGGGAGAGCTCGCCGCCAGAAGCAATCTTGGAAAGGGGCTTGGCTGGCTCTCCCCGGTTGGCGGAGACCAGGAACTGCAGTTTGTCGCAGCCTGTAGGGGTCAGGGGGACCCGCTGAATGTCGGTGACAAACTCTACGCCCGGCATGTTGAGAAAGGCCAGCTCTGCCTTTACCTGCTTGGTAAAGCGCTGCCCGGCAGTCCGCCGTTTCTCTGAGAGCTCTCTGGCCAGGGCAATGGCCTCCTGCTTGGCCTGCTCGTACTCCACGGCCAGCCGCTCCCGCTCCTCGTCTGAGAACTCGATCCGGTGCAGAGCCTCCTGGCAGTTTGCCAGGTAGGCCAGCATGGCTTCCTCTGTCTCTCCGTATTTCAGGCCCAGGCGGTAGAGCTGGTCCAGCCTCTCTTCAATGGCGTCCAGGGCCGCTGGGTCAAAGTCCACAGAAAGGCCGTGGAGGGCGCTGTCCACGTCCTCCAGCAAATATCCGGCCTCCCGGAGCTTCTGCACCGGGTCCTCCAGTTGGGGCAGATAACCGCTGGCCCGTTCCAGCTCCCCCGCCGCCCGGGTAATGTCCGCCAGTATCCCGCTGCTGTCCTCGTCGCCAGAGAGAAGGGCTTTCACCAGCTCTACCGCAGCGGAGATCTTCTCGCTGTTGCGCACCGCTTCCCGCTCCTGGGTCAAGGCCTCCCGCTGGCCAGGCACCAGCTTGGCCCCCTCCAGCTCTTCCATCTGGTACCGCAGCAGGTCGGCCTGGCGGCTCTTCTCCCCCTCATCGGTATTCAGCTCCCGGATGCGCTTCTGCAGGTCCCGCAGCTGCTTATAACTGGCGCGGTAGCGGTCCAGAAGGGGCTCTAACCGGCCAAAGCTGTCGATATAGGTCATGTG
>CAJUPK010000165.1 GCA_910588415.1 uncultured Oscillospiraceae bacterium
AAGAAAGGCTCCCCGGAAACTGCCGGGGAGCCTTTCTTATTGTGCTTATATGGAGTTTCTATGGGTTACGCGTTTTCCACAGCTTCACGGAGGGCCTCGGTCCGGTTGGTTTTCTCCCAAGCCACGTCCAGCTCTTCCCGGCCCATATGGCCATAAGCGGCCAGCTGGCGGTAAATGGGCCTGCGCAAATCCAGCTCTTTGATAATGGCCGTGGGACGCAGGTCAAAGACCGTCTTCACCGCTTCGGCCAGGCACTCATCGCTGACCGTGCCCGTACCAAAGGAATCCACCATCACAGACACAGGCCGGGCTACGCCAATGGCATAGGCCAGCTCCACCTCTACCTTGCGGGCCAAACCAGCCGCCACAATGTTTTTGGCCACCCAACGGGCCGCATAGGCCGCAGAGCGGTCCACCTTGGTGGGGTCCTTGCCAGAGAAAGCGCCGCCGCCATGACGGCCATAGCCGCCATAGGTATCCACAATAATCTTCCGGCCAGTCAAGCCGCTGTCACCCACTGGGCCGCCCACCACAAAGCGCCCGGTGGGGTTGATGTAAATGCGGGTCCGGGTATCCACCAGCTCCGAGGGAATGACAGGCTTAATCACATACTTGATCATGTCCTTCTTCAGCTTCTCCAGCTTCACGCTCTCATCGTGCTGGGTGGAGATCACAATGGCGTCAATACGCTTCACCGTGTCCCCGTCATACTCCACGGTGACCTGGGTCTTGCCGTCCGGACGCAGGTATTTCAGGGTTCCATCCTTGCGGACCTGCGCCAGCTGCTTGGCCAGCTTGTGGGAAAAGGAGATGGCCATGGGCATGTACTCGGGTGTTTCATCACAGGCAAAGCCAAACATCATGCCCTGGTCTCCCGCGCCTACCAGGCTGTTTTCATCGGTCTCGCCGTTCTTGGCCTCTTGGGATTCGTTAACCCCCATGGCAATGTCCGGGGACTGGGCGTCAATAGAGGTGAGCACGCCGCAGGTGTTGCCGTCAAACCCGCAGGCCGGGTCGTCATAGCCAATCTCCTTGACCACCTCCCGGGCAATGCCAGCAATATCCACGTAGCAGCTGGTAGAAATCTCCCCCATCACATGAATCACACCGGTTGTGGCCGTGGTCTCGCAGGCCACATGGGCATGGGGGTCCTGGCTGATGATTGCGTCCAGCACCGCGTCAGAGATCTGGTCGCAGAGCTTGTCGGGATGGCCCTCGGTAACAGACTCGGATGTAAAAAGCTTCATTGAAATATACTCCCTTTCAGATTTTTTCCAGGATAAATCCAAAAAAGAAGGACCGCTCGAAAAACGAGGGGTCCCTATTACGCCTCATCTTTCGGGTGAGTTCCCAGGGGAACCCAGAATCCGCAGGAATTAGCACCTTGCAGGTTTTCACACTACAGGTTGCCGGGCATCACAGGGCCTGTCCCTCCGCCGCTCTTGATAAGGATTTATTCTGTTTTACTCTATTGTAACACTGGCGGGGCGGTTTGTCAACTATATTATAAAGAAATTGCTGCCAGGCAGTTAAGCTCTTTGATTTTGTATCCCACATCTTCCGGGCAATGGGCGTCAGAGGAAGGAATGATTTCTACATGATGCTTTTTCAATATTCCAAGCAGTTCTTCCGCCATGCCAAGGGAGGCCGTCTCAGGGCAGCGTCTGTAGACTCCGCTACCATGTTTCTCCTCCTGTATAAAAAACGGAAATAATTTATCTCAGATTCTTTTGCTGAACCGGAAGGCATTTTTCCGATAGCCCAGATGCTCATAAAACGCGTGAGCCTCTGTCCGCTGAAAGCCTGAGCCAAGCTCTACCAGCGAAACATTCCGCTCGCCCGCCAGCTTCTCCACGCGCTCCATCAACATTCTTCCTATCCCCCGGTGCCGGAACGGGGGCAAAACACCCAGTCCGTTTACTTTTATGAATCCATTTGGCAGGTTAATCGCTAAGGATTCCACAGTCGTAACAAGGCCAACCACAGCGCCCTCTATATCAGCCACAAATACGCGGTAGCGGCTGTCGGCTTTCATCTTCTTGCAGGTGCTGACAATAGATTCATCCGCCAGCGGCAGCGGCCCGAACACCTCCCGCCAGACCGCCGCCACAGATCGATAATCACGGCTCTCCATGTCCCTTATATGGACTGCGGCGGTATTCCTGTCCATTCCTGTCCCCCCCTTCCCATACAGCTGAGCCTATTCCTTGGCCTCGGGCAAATGTTTTTCCACCATTCCCTTCAGCCGGGCAAACACCCCCGGGCTCCCTGCCACCACTGGCATCCCCCTGTCATAGCTGAGAGCCGCGCCGCCTGTGGTGCAGGTCAAAGCCCCGGCCTCCCGGAGTATCACCGAGGCCGCGCAGTAGTCCCAGGGGGATAGGTACAGCTCGAAAAAGCCGTCGCAGCGGCCTGCCGCCACACTGCACAAATCAATGGCCGCTGAGCCGGAACGGCGCAAATCCCCGCAGTGAAGGAAGACCTCCTCTGCCGCGGCAAAGGTAGCCCTGGCCCATTTCCGGTTATACAGCGCCGTGCCGAACACAATGAGAGCGCTGTCCAGAGGCGTTTCCGCCGCGTGGATGGGCTGGCCGTTGCAAAAAGCCCCCTGGCCCTCCTGAGCGGAGAAAAGCTCGTCCCCCCACACATCGTATACCAGGCCCAGCACCCCCACGCCGTCTTTTACCAATCCTACCGAGATGGCGCAGGGCCGGTAGCCCCGCATAAAGTTGGTGGTGCCGTCAATGGGGTCGATGATCCAGTTATACCCTGGGTGAAGGTGATTTTCCTCCTGCTCCTCCACAAAAAAGCGGGCCTGTGGAAAAAGCGTTCCCAGCTTCTCCATCAAGAATTTCTGGGAGGCCAGGTCTGCCTCTGTCACAAAATTGGCATGGCCCTCTTTTGTGTAGACTTTTGGGTGTTCCAGCCCCCGCACCAGCGCTCCCGCCTGTTTTACAATCTCTGCGGCCTCCTGGGCCAGCTTGTCAAGTTCCATCCTTTTTACCCTCCTGTTCTTTCTCCCTGCGCGTCCGCTTCCACTCCTGAATCTGCCGCAGCCTCTCCCCATGCCGGGCCTCGCTGCCCTGGTTGGTGGGGATGTAATACCGCCTGTCCTTCAGGGAATCGGGCAGGCACTGCATGGCCGTCAGTTTTTCTTCATAGTCGTGGGCATACTGATACCCCTTGCCATAGTCCAGCTCCTTCATCAGCCGGGTAGGCGCGTTGCGTATCACAAGGGGCACTGGCTCCGCCAGCATCTTCTGGGCGTCCGCGGCGGCAGCCCCATAGGCGTTCTCCAGGGCGTTGGACTTGGGCGCCAGCGACAGATACACCACCGCATGGGCTAAGTTCACGCTGCACTCCGGCATCCCGATAAAGTGGCTGGCCTGATAGGCCGCCACAGCCAGCTCCAGCGCCCGGCTGTCCGCCATGCCCACATCCTCGCTGGCAAAGCGGATGATCCGCCTGGCCACATACAGGGGGTCCTCTCCTGCCTCCAGCATCCGAGCCAGCCAGTAGACAGCGGCGTCCGGGTCCGAATTACGCATGGACTTGTGCAGGGCAGAGATCAGATTGTAGTGCTCCTCCCCATTCTTGTCGTAGAGCAGGGACTTCTTATTGATGCACTGCTCAATAATCTCCTCAGTGACAATCACCCGGTCCTCCTGGCGCTGGGCGTTGAGTACAATCATCTCCAGGGTGCCCAAAGCCGTGCGGGCGTCCCCATTGGCAAAGCCCGCCACCACGGCCAGCATGTCCCGGCTCATCTCCACCCGCTGGTCCCCAAAGCCCCGGGGATCCGTAAGGCTGCGGCCCATCAGCTCCACCAAGTCCTCTGTGGACAAGGCCTGCAGCACAAAGACCTTGCACCGGGAGAGCAGAGCCGAGTTCACCTCGAAAGAGGGATTTTCCGTGGTAGCGCCGATGAGCACAATGCTTCCCCGCTCCACAAAGGGCAGAAACGCGTCCTGCTGGGCCTTGTTGAAGCGGTGAATCTCATCCACAAACAGGATGGTCCGCTCCCCCAGCAGCCGGGTGCGCTCCGCCTCGCCCATAACCTCCTTGATCTCCTTAATGCCACTGGTGACCGCACTGAAATTGATGAAATTAGAGCGGGTCCGTCCAGCAATGATCCGGGCCAACGTGGTCTTTCCCACCCCTGGCGGGCCCCAGAAAATCATGGAAGGCACCCGGTCCCGGTCGATCAGCTGACGAAGCACCTTGCCTGGCCCCAGCAGGTGCTTTTGCCCGGCAAACTCCTCCAGGCTTTGGGGGCGCATCCGGGTGGCAAGAGGCGTATCCGCTGGGTCCGCCTCAAAAAAAGTCTGCTGTTTCATGCTCGCTTCCTCTCCCTTCCCTCCAGTTCCGTGTGCAGAGCCTTGGCGCTCCCAACCTCCTTGCGGTAATCACTGGGGGAGCGTCCTGTTCTGGCCCGAAACACCTTGGCAAAATAGGAGGGGTCCCCAAAGCCCACTGCTGCCGCGGCTTCGTTTACCGAGCATCCCTCCTGCAAATAGGCCAGGCTGCGTCCCACCCGGTAGTCCAGCAAATAGCTGAACAGGGACGCCCCCATCTGCCTTTTAAAAAAACGGCAGCACTCGCTTTTGCAAAGCCCCACCTGTTTGGCCACATCCTCCAGCGCCAGCTTTTCTGCATAATGTTCTTGCA
>CAJUPK010000166.1 GCA_910588415.1 uncultured Oscillospiraceae bacterium
AAATGTGGAAAACTCCGGGAAACGGCTTAAATACTAGGTTTTTTCGCGGAAAACCACTTGCATATTGATGGAATTTTTGCAATCTCGTAAAATGGGATTGCAAAATTTTTTTGCCCACTTTTGGCCCCAAAATGGCCTGCACGGCGCAAAGCCGTCAATCGTTCAAATTTACCTTTTAGGAGCATTTAAGGGTGCACAAGAAACCTTTTAAGAAACCGCACAAACCCAGCACTGGCGCGGTTTAAGCGGATTTTAAGAAAAAACAAAAGACCTTTAAGCGAACGCATACAAACGCCGCTTAAAGGGCTTATTTTTTGTTTTTAAGCGATGATAGCGCGGACATTTTGTGTCCGCGCTAGGGAAGTGTGTCCGCGCCTTGAAAACACTAGGTTTTCGGGCTGTTTTGCCAGGGCGTGATTTTTTCAAGATGTCCGCGCTGATTTTTATTATCACTTGAAAAGTTAGGTTCCTTAAACGGTTCTGGAGAGAGCCAAAAAGGCTTCTCAAAAAGCGGGAAAAAATCCCGGAAAACGGGATTCTGTCCCAAAACGCTCACAGACCCAAAACTTTGTGATAACCGATGCCTATCAATGAGAATCAATGAAGCGGACTGCCTCAACCAAAAGGCCATGGGCCAGCGTGATCGGCTCGTTGCTCTCATTCTTTTTAGACACACGCAAAACGTGCCGTAACATCTCCAGCATATCAAAGTATTGTTTCTGGTATTCATCCGGGGACTCCCGTATTTCTTTCTGCAAGGAATCCAGCAGCACAGATAAGGTGTCCTTTACGGCATCCATTATTTCTCTATCTTCCCAACTGGCCGGTTCCTGCTGATCGTCTTTTATATCAAGTAATTTATTAGGGGAAATCTCAAATATTCGGCTTAACCGCAGAAGCATATGCGAAGAAGGCGTTGTAACACCTCTTTCCCATTGGCTGACTGCTGTTTGGTTTACCTCTAATAAGTCTGCCAGCGCCCGCTGTGACAAGCCTTTGTTTTTACGAAGTTCTTTTATGGAATTCAAACAAATCGCCTCCTCCCCGTCATTATAGGAGCTTTACTACTAAAAATCAAGAAAAATCAATTTTTAGTAGTTTTATACTTGACAAAAATAGGAGTTGTGCTTATAATAGTAGTAAACTACTCAGTCGAAAGGAGGCAGCACATGGGGCTTTGCAGTCTTAGAAAGGAGAAAGGCTTTACACAAGGAGAATTGGCTCAGATGATCCATGTGGATCAAACCGCGATAAGCCAATGGGAAAGGGGTGTTACACAACCTAGGCTAAAAAATTGCCTCCAACTTGCTAAAGCACTTAACTGCCAGATTGAAGATATCTACTCTGCAACAGATCAAAGCGCGTAAAAGTTTTTGAAAGGAGCCATTTTTATGGATTTAGAAATGGGCGGGAACCTGACAGTCAATGAATTGTTTGAACTACTGAAAATGCTTGCCGTTGAGGAAGAAAGGAAATATCTGGAGTATAATCAGCAATCGCGAGACAGCAGCAGGCTTGAGTGCGTTAGGGATGTGGATCATTCATTGGCAGAACAATGCTGGTTCAAAAGAAAAAACTATGAATATCAGATAAATTTAATCAAAAGATTTATCAAAGAGGCGCTGGATGCTCGAAGCACTTTGGAGTATGGAGCGACAGAATCAGAGATTAAGCACGCCCGCGAAGTTCTGGCTCGGGTGGAAAAAGCCAAAAAGAAGTAAGCCGAAACTGCCCAATGGGGGCAGTCCGCAGGGGATGACCGCCCTGCGCTGATGATGGCAGGTCACGAAAGACGGTGATAAAGTGGAAACCAGGCTCACCACAAAGGAAGTAGCCAAGCTGGAAAATGTTGACGAGCGTACCGTTCGCCGCTGGGCAAAAAGCAAAAAAATCGAGGCTGAATGTATTTGTAATGAATTTAACTCGCCGGTTTACCTAATTCCAGTCAGTGAATTGACTGACGGCGCTCAAAAGAAATACTTTCACCAGGTAAAGGCCAGTTTGCCAACAGTGGCACCCGCTACAATTAAAAAAAGCAAGCCCTTTGACCACTACTCAGATGGCGAACGCCAGGAAATCATGTGGTGGGAAAAGACCCTCAAGGAGTGGAAAAACTACCGTGACCGCTACCCAGGCGATAAAGCCGAGGCAGATGATAAGTTTATAGCCCTTTGCGCTAAAGCCGATCCAGAGCACACTTTTTCAGTAAAGACACTTTACCGCAAAAAGAAGCTGCTAGAAACGGATGGGCCAGAAGCTCTTATAGACAAGCGCGGCAAAGGTCGCCAGGGTGCTAGCAGCATAGCCGCTGTGGTGTGGGATGTGTTCTTAAGCTTTTATCTGGACGAAGCCCAGCACCCTATCCAAAAGTGCTATGAGTATACCTTGAAGTATTTCCAGAAAATGGCCCCGGAGCTGGTGGCGGATATCCCCACCTATTCCACATTCTGGCGCAGGGTGCAGAACGATATCCCCAAACCCATGGAAGTATTAGGCCGCCAGGGCCAGAAAGCTTTCCGCGACCGCTGCACCCCGTATATCCGGCGCACATATGAGGCCATGGCCAGCAATGAGTGGTGGGTGGCAGACAACCACACCTTTGACGTTATCATCCAGGGCGAGAACGGCCGGCGCCACCGGCTGTACCTTACGGCTTTCTTTGACGCCCGGTCGGGCATCTTCACCGGGTGCCACGTCACCACGGCCCCCAGCAGTCAGTCAACACTTATTGCGCTACGCAAGGGCATCTTGAAATACGGCATCCCCGAGAATATCTATGTGGACAATGGCCGCGAGTTTTTGACCCACGATATAGGCGGCCTGGGCCACCGAAAGAAAAAGCCCAAGGACGGCGAGGAGCGCTTTGAAGTGCCTCCGGTATTTGAGCGGCTGGGCATCAAGATGACCAACGCCATAGTCCGCAACGCCAAGGCGAAAATCATAGAGCGGCGCTTCCGGGATGTGAAAGACCATCTTTCCCGCCTGTTCGAGACCTACACGGGCGGCAACGTGGTGGAAAAGCCGGAAAAGCTCAAGGGAGTGCTGAAAAACGGGGAAATCCCCCTGGATGCCACTTTCACCGATACGGTGGAGACCCTGCTGGACTGGTATTTCAACCAGCAGCCCTATGGCGGCGAGGTGGCCGCAGACCGTGGCAAGCCCCGCCAGCAGGTTTACAACGAGAACCTGCACACCAAGCGGGTGGCCGGGGCCGAGGACTTAAACCTTATGCTCATGCGCAGCGCCAGGGTGCAGACAGTAGGCAGGCGCGGGGTGCATCTGGACATCGCGGGCCAGCGGCTGGACTACTGGAACGATGATTTTACCTTTCACTATATGGGCAAAAAGGTGTATTTCCGCTATGATCCGGACGATTTAAGCGCCGTGCGGGTGTATGACCTGGAGGATCGTTTCATCATGGAGGTGCCGGTGGATAACACAGCGGTGCTCACCTACGGGGCCAGCAAGGAAGAAGTCAAGCAGGCCATGGGCAAGGTGCGGCGGCTGGAGCGCATTACCAAAGAGGCGCTGGAGGCCAGCACAGTACAGGCTTTTGGCAGGCGTACCGCCCTGGAGCTGGTGCTGGAGCAGGCCCATGAAAACCAAACGGCCCGGATCATCCCGGAGCCCCGGCCCAAGGTGCTGGAGCTGCAAAGGCCCAACGAGGAGCCGCTGCTTAAGGCGGTGGGCGGGCCTGACCTGGATGTTATGAATAGAAACGCCATGAAACGAAATGGAGGCTTTGACAATGAGTAAGGTTTACAACAGCGCATTGCAGGCAAGGGTAACGCAGTTTTTGCAGGACAAGCAAATCAGCCAGGCCAAGGCCGCCCCCCTTATGGGTATCAGCCAGACGGCCCTTTCCCAATACCGCCGCAGTATGTACGACAACGGCGATATTTCAGCCCTGGAAAGCAAGCTGGAGGAGTTTTTCAAGGCCCAGGACGAACAGGACGCCAGCACGGAAAAGGCCCTGCCCTATAAGCCCATCCAGGACTATATCCCCACCTCCATTTCCGAGGACGTGTACAAGCTGATCCGCTATTGCCAGCTGGAAAAGGGCATGGTCATTATCCACGGGGATGCAGGCATCGGCAAGACCAAGGGCGCGGAAAAGTTTGTAAGGGACAACCCCACCAGCAGCGTGTACATACAGGCCACCCCCAGCATCGGCACCCTGGGCAACCTCTTGAAGATGCTGGCGCGGGCGCTGCGGGTGCCAGAAAGCCGCAGCAAGCTGGAGCTGGCCCTTTCCATCCGGGAGAAGTTGGAGGGCACCAACCGGGTGATCATCATTGACGAGGCCCAGCACCTGCAGCTGCGGGCGCTGGAGGAGATACGCACATGGACAGACCCCAACCCCATCACCGGGCAGCAGGGCGTGGGCATCGCGCTGATCGGCAACACCGAGACCTATACCCGCATGGTGGGCAAGCAGGAGGCCCGGTTCGCGCAGCTGTTCTCCCGTATCCGCATGAACCGCTTTTACAGCACCCACAAGGTCACAGCCGAGGACGTAAAGGCCCTTTTCCCCAAACTGGCCGAGGCAGACCAGAAAAAGGAGGCCGCTTTCCTGCATGGCATCTGTCAAAGCAAGTGGGGCGTCCGGGGCGCGGTGAATGTCTATAACAACGCCGTAAACAACGAGGACATTACCTATAC
>CAJUPK010000167.1 GCA_910588415.1 uncultured Oscillospiraceae bacterium
ACAAGGCAAAGTGACAGGTCAAAAACCCTGTATTCATGCGGGTTTGCGCCGTTTTAACGGTCATTCCCACTCAATCGTCGCCGGCGGCTTGGAAGTCACATCATAAACCACCCGCGTCACACCTGGTACCTCGTTGACAATGCGGTTTGAGGTGCGGCCCAGCACTTCATAGGGCATGGGGTACCAGTCGGCGGTCATGAAGTCCGTGGTGCTAACCGCCCGCAGGGCCAGGGTCTCGCCGTAGCTGCGGCCATCGCCCATCACGCCCACGCTTTTGGTGCCGGTCAGCACCGCGAAATACTGGCCGATCTCCCGTTCCAGTCCAGCCTTAGCCACCTCTTCCCGGAAAATAGCGTCCGCATCCTGCAGGGTGCTCACCCGCTCCGGTGTGATCTCTCCGATGATCCGTACCGCCAATCCCGGCCCCGGGAAGGGCTGCCGCCAGACCAGGGCCTCCGGAATGCCCAGCTCTATCCCAACCCGCCGGACCTCGTCCTTGAACAGGTCCCGCAGAGGCTCCACCAGGCCCTCAAAGCCCATGTCCTCGGGCAGCCCGCCCACATTGTGGTGGGATTTGATCACTGCTGCCTGGCCGCTGCCGCTTTCCACCACATCCGGGTAAATGGTCCCCTGGCACAGCAGGTCCATGTGCCCCAGCTTGGCGGCCTCCTCCTCAAACACCCGGATAAACTCCTCGCCGATGATCTTGCGCTTGCACTCCGGGTCAGTGACCCCGGCCAGTTTGCCCAGGAACCGCTCCCCGGCATTGACCCGGACCATGTTCATGTCAAACTCTTTGCGGAAAACCTGTTCCACCAGGTCCCCTTCGTCCTTGCGTAGCAGGCCGTGGTCCACAAAAATGCAGGTCAGGTTTTGGCCGATGGCCTTGTGGACCAGCATGGCGGCCACCGAGGAATCCACCCCGCCGGAAAGGCCGCAGAGGACCTTCCGGTCCCCAATTTGCCCTCGCAGCCGGGCCACCTCCGCTTTCGCAAAGGAGCCCATCTCCCAATCGCCCTGGCAGCCGCACACCCGGTACAGGAAATTGTGCAGCATCTGACTGCCATACTCCGTATGGGCCACCTCCGGGTGGAACTGCACCGCATACAGCCGGCGCTGCGGGTCCTCCATGGCGGCGATGGGGCAGTGGGCGCTGTGCGCGCTGGCGGAAAAGCCCTCTGGCAGCTGGCTTACCCCGTCGTTGTGGCTCATCCAGGTCACGCTTTCCGGCACGTCCTGAAACAGCAGGGAACCCTGCTCAAAGGCAGTGGACGTTTTGCCAAACTCCGGCGTGCCTGTGGGGGCCACCTGGCCGCCCAGCAGATGGGCCATCACCTGGGCGCCGTAGCAGATGCCCAGCACGGGCACCCCCAGGGAGAAGACCTCTGGGGAGCACAGGGGCGCGTCGGGCGCGTACACGCTGCCCGGCCCGCCAGTGAACAGAATCCCCTTATACTGGCGCAGGCTTTGGGGGTCCGTCCAGTAGGGCTTGATCTCACAGTAGACCTTCAGGTCCCGCACCCGGCGGGCAATCAGCTGGGCATACTGGCCGCCAAAGTCCAAAACCACCAGGGTCTCATGCTCTTGGCTGGGGGAAACAGGGGGATGATCCATAGTTTACACAACCCTTCCATTTTAATATGAAATATATATTGCGTGCATGATGCCACACATAGCGAAAGCGAGTGCTGGGGCTTGCCGGAGGCAATGCCGCCGCGAAGAGAGAAAACTCCGGTATACGGCCACACAAGCTATATCCAAGCTGTCAGTTCGTGCCGCGCAAATTTTACCACAAAGCCCGGGGAGTTTACTCTTCCCTTTTGCGGAGCAAAAGCGAGCGCGTCGCGCGAAGAGAGAAAACTCCGGTACACGGCCACACAAGCTATATCCAAGCTGTCAGTTCGTGCCGTGTACATGATAACACATATCCTGTCAGATGGCAACGGGAAAAGTAGAAAAGCCTCTCAAAGCCCGGATTTTTCTCTGTCCTATTGCTTCTGCCTGCCAGTAACTTTTTTTGCTTACCAACAGGGTAGTACATTTTTTATCAGTAAAAAGCCCTTGTACATTCCCCAAAGGTGTGGTATGATACTCGGAGCACTTTGTAATATCTTGCGAGAAACGAAAGGAAAATGAGGAAATGAAACGGTTTCAAAGCCCATTTTACGGGCAGATAGCCAAGCTGGTGACCCCCATCGTGCTGCAGAACCTGCTAAGCTCGCTGGTCAGCTCCGCGGATGTGGTCATGCTGAACTTCGTGGGACAGTCCGCCATCTCGGCGGTGAGCCTGGCCGGGCAGTATGCCCACATTCTATTTATGATCTTCTACGGCCTGGGCACCGGGGCCACTATGCTCTGCGCCCAGTATTACGGCAAAAAGGATTACCGGGCCATTGAGGTGGTGCAGGGCATTGCCCTGCGGTTTTCCCTGGGCTTTGCGGCAGTGGTGGCTCTGCTGGCGCTGACAGTGCCCCAGTACATGATGCTGATTTTCACCAATGACCCGGAGCTGATCCAGCTGGGGGCGGAGTACATCCGTATTCTCAGCGTGTGCTATCTGTGCTGGGGAGTCACAGAGGTGTACATCTCCATTTTGCGCAGCACGGGCCGGGTGGCCATTGGCACGGTGCTGAACTCCGTGGCTGTGGGCCTGAACGTGCTTTTAAACGCGGTGTTTATCTTTGGCTGGCTGGGGATGCCCCAAATGGGGGTTGCTGGCGTGGCGCTGGCTACCTCCATTTCCCGGCTGGTGGAGCTGGGCCTGTGCTTTGTGGTCTCTGCCCGCTCTCAGCATGTAAAGCTGCGGCTGCAGGCTATCTTTGTGCGCAACAAACTGCTGTTTAAGGACTTTGTCAAGCTCTCCCTGCCCGCGGTGGGCAACGACGCGGTGTGGGGCCTTGCCTTCTCCATGTTTTCTGTCATCATCGGCCATCTGGGCAGCGATGCCGTGGCCGCCAACTCTCTGGCCACAGTGGTGCGCAACTTTGGTACCATCCTCTGCTTTGGCCTGGCCAATGCAGGCGGCATTTTGCTGGGGCAGAAGATTGGCGAGGGAAAAATGGAGGAGACCCGGGCGGACGGCCGCCGCCTGCTGTGGCTGACCGTGGCATCTGGGGCTGTGGGCGGCCTAATTGTGCTGATCGCCCGGCCCTTTGTACTCATGTACGCGGGCAGCGGCAATTTTTCTGAGACCGCCCTGGAGTATCTGGGGGTCATGCTGCTGATCAATAGCTACTATGTGATGGGCTGCGCGGTAAACACCACTTTGATTGCCGGGGTGTTCCGGGCCGGGGGAGACAGCCGCTTCGGCCTCATCTGCGATGCCATCACCATGTGGGTCTACGCGGTGCCTCTGGGCTTTTTTGCGGCCTTTGTGCTGAAGCTGCCTGTGCTGTGGGTGTATTTCCTGCTGTGTACAGATGAGTTTGTCAAGTGGCCCGCTGTGCTCAAGCGGTACCGCTCTGGCAAATGGGTGAAGAACATCACCCGGGAAGATCTCTTTGCCGGGGAGCAGTCTTAAAGAAGCAGGAAGAGGGGGCCGCAAGGCCTCCTCTTTTGCGCTGGGGCACGGGCTGTAATTATGACGGAATTGTTAAAAGTCAAAAAAATCCAAAAAGCCTATTGACTTTTACTGACCATTTGATTAGAATAAGTTTAGCACTTGAGAGCGGCGAGTGCTAAAACCTCAAAAAGCCGGACAGAACCGGCAAAACCCTGTTTATCTTTATCTCGCTGGACAGCGCTGGCGCTGTTTGGCGAATATCGCCCCCCGGCGGCGGAAAGCCGGGAGAAAGGTAAGGCCCATCCTCTATATTCTGGGGCCGAAGGTGTTTGTAATGAAGGTAAAGCCTTTGCTGGACAGAGTCCTGATTAAGACCGAGGACGCGGAAGAGACTACAAAAAGCGGGATCGTGCTGGCTGCCAAGAGCCAGGAGAAGCCCCAGATCGCCCGGGTAATCGCGGTTGGCCCTGGCGGCGAGATAGACGGCAAGGAGATCAAGATGTACCTGAAGGAAGGCGACCGGGTCATCTCCGCCAAGTACAGCGGCACGGAAGTGAAGATTGACGGCGAGGAGTACACCATCGTCAAGCAGAGCGACATCCTGGCGGTTGTGGAGTAACCCCCAAAAGAACAAAAGGCAAAAGTTTCGCCAGCCTTTTCAAAGGCTGCAGGGTGTGGGGCAGCGCCCCACGACCTTGCCAGAGGCGGCGGTCTGCGCCGCCGCAGGCTTAAAACGTATTTCCCCTAAAAAAAGCCCGTTATTACTATAATAGAAAGGACCGATATAACATGGCAAAGAAAATCGTGTACGGCGAGGAGGCCCGCAAGGCGCTTCTCAGCGGCGTCAACCAGCTGGCCGATACCGTGAAAATCACCCTGGGCCCCAAGGGCCGCAATGTGGTGCTGGATAAGAAATTCGGCGCTCCCCTGATCACCAACGACGGCGTGACCATCGCCAAAGAGGTGGAACTGGAGGACGCTTACGAGAATATGGGCGCCCAGCTGGTGAAGGAAGTGGCCACCAAGACCAACGACGTGGCCGGCG
>CAJUPK010000168.1 GCA_910588415.1 uncultured Oscillospiraceae bacterium
CACATTGGGCCGCCCCACAATGGCTACAATCGGTTTTGGCATATGCTGCCTCCCTTCTTTTGGCGGGGCCAGCCCCGCACCCCGCTTAGGGAACTTTTTGAAAAAAGCTCCCTAAGAACCTTCCAAAACTTTTATCATTGTTCCCTTATATATACATGCCAGGACTGATTGGAAAACAGAGAAAATGGAGCATTGTCCCATCAAAACCAACAGATTGGCTCCACGAAATTTGGACAAAAAACGCTGTCTGTGCTTTTCCAGATAAGCCCTGATTCCACCTCGGCCGCTTCCGCAATGGCAGAATTCAGCCGTGCTCCCAAGCGCCCTCGTAGGGATTCTGGCCCCTGGCATGGGGCTGCTCCCGGCCCAAAATGGCTGCCAGCAGGTCCTGGCCGCTGCTGCCCACCCGCAGGGCCGGCACCCCCAGCCGGGCGGACAGTTCCTCCAGCTTCATGTCATCCAGAAAGATATCCTCCCCGGCCTTCAGCATATTGCCCGCTATCAGCAGCTGGTCTCCCAGGTCCCGGCCCTCCAGCTGGGCGCAGATATCCTGGCCAGTCAGCAGCCCGGTCACGTTTACTGTGCCGCCAAAAAAGTCGTTGCGGATGGGGACCAGCTCTATCTTTAAATTATGACACTTTTTTCGCAGCCCGTCAAGCAGCTTGTCCAAAAAAGTGAAGCCACATTCCCCTGTGGGAATGGTCACCTGCCGCTGGCCCTCCCAGGGCTCCATCTCCTCCAGGGCCCAGAGAAAGCTGTCCTCCAAGTCCCGCAGCATTCCCACGCCGTTTTCCAGCTGGGGAAAATCCTCGTAAAACTCCAGCTCCGGCAGCTCCCGCCCGGCCAGTAGGTACAGCTCGTCCGAGGCATATACCGTCCGGCTTCCCCTCTGCTCTTTGCAATGCTCCCCATATCTCTCTATTACGTCCAGGGCCGCGGCAGCGGTCCCCCTGTCAAAGGGAGTGAGGGGATACAGCCCCTGCCGGTAGCGGGTCAGGCCCACAGGCACGCAGGCCACGCTTTGCAGACATTCTCCCAGGCCGCAGAGCTGTTCCAGGGAGTATTCCAGAGCCTGCCCGTCATTCAGCCCGGGGCAGAGCACAATCTGACAGTTCAGCCGGATGCCTCCCTCCGCCAGCCGGTAGAGGTGCCCCAGCGCCTCTCCGGCAAAGCGATTGTTCATCATTTTGCACCGCAGCGCTGGGTCCATGGTGTGGACCGATACATTGATGGGGCTGATATGCATCTGCAGAATTCGGTCGATCTCCCGGCTGTCTATATTGGTCAAGGTAATATAGTTGCCAAACAGAAAGCTCAGCCTGTCGTCATCGTCCTTAAAATACAGGGTCTCCCGCATCCCTGGGGGCAGCTGATCGATAAAGCAGAACACGCACTGGTTCCGGCAGGACCTCTCCCGGTCCATCAGATAGGTCTCAAATTCCAGCCCTAAAGACGCATACCGGGGCTTGACCAGCTCCAGCGGATAGTCCCGGCCCTCCCGCCGCAGCACCAGCCGCAGCTCCCGCTCGGTCTCATAAAAGCGGTAGTCAAGCACATCTGCAATAGGGTGGCCGTTGATGCTGACCAGCTGTTCGCCGGGCAAAATTCCCAGCCGCTGGGCCAGGCTGTCCTTTTCCACACGAAATATTGTAACCACAGCGGACCTCCTTTTTCACAAGCGGCCGGGCGGCCGCATATCCGGCAACACCAAAAAAGGGAGCGCCCGAGGGCGTTCCCTTCTCATAATTTCCCAATGATCCTGCCGCCCTTACTGGTCCACCTCGACCACTTTCCGGCTGTTGTAATAACCGCAGGTGGGGCAAACCCGGTGGGGGGCCTTGTAACTGCCACACTGGGAGCATCTCGTCAGGGCGGGAACTTTCAGCTTCCATACATTGGAGCGCCGCTTGTTCTGCCGTGCGCTGGATACCTTTCTCTTGGGTACCGCCATTCTCAGCACCTCCTCGTCAAAAAATCAAACCTGTACTATTCATCCGTCTGTAAAAGCTGCCGGAGCACCTGCAGTCTGGGATCTCCCTGAGGGGCCCCGCAGCCGCAGGGACCTTCATTCAGGTTTTTGCCGCAGAGGTGGCACAGCCCTTTGCAGTCTTTCCTGCAAAGAAACTGCCCTGGCATATCCAGCAAAATGTCCTCCAGCACCAGCTTGTCCAGCTCCAGCTTTTCCTCCGGCACAAGAATCAGCTCACCGTCCTCCTCATTCTGGACCTCCCGGACCAGCGTGTGGAAGAACGCCTTTGCCTCGTCTCTGGTAAAGATCTCTGCGCAGCGGTCGCAGGGCATAGAAAGCCGGTACTCCGTCTGCAGCTCCAGCGAGACAGCGCCCGCAAAGCTTTTCAGCTGTGCCAGGACTTTTACAGGCGCACAAAACGGCTTGGCACCGCCCAATTCCACCCCGGAAAAGTCCAGCCCGCAGCGGACCTCCTGCTGGGAGCCGTCCGCCTGAAACAGCTTTTTTAAATCAATCACCATACTGCACCTCATGCCGTACCCAGTTATTATAGCGCCCCGGGTCCGGTTTGTCAAGAAAAATCAGAGCCGGAAAGCCTTTGCCATGCCGCTTTTATCCTTTGGCCGCACGCTTACTTCAGCATGCAGTCCGCCACGCTGGCGGGAATGTCCTCGTCCGCGGCGGAAATGGACAGCACAATATTGGTATTAGCGGAATCGCTGAGCTTCTTCAGCTCCGGCACCAAAAACTCGCAGGCCTCGGCGCCAGTGCCTGTGATCTTCAGGGTAGAATCCACAATGATGTCCGTCACATCATAGTTTCCGGCGCAAATGCCGCTGATAAAGCCCAGCAGGGCCTCCTTGCCTTTGATGTCATAGGCGTCAGAATCCACCAGCCGCACGGAATAGGGCAGGGTGTAGGTCATCTGCTGGCCCTTCTCAATCACCACCACATTGCCGTTGGACTTTTCCTGAGCCGCGTTCGCCAGCTCAATCAGTTTCTTTGTTTTGCCAGAACCCTTCTTGCCTGTCAAAAGAGTAACCATGCGAACTCTCCTTTATTGAATTATTTTGTGTTTGGATAGGAAGGTTGGGAATGTATAAACACGGCCCCAAAAATTCCTTTGGACCAGGCAGCGCAGCCGCCTCTCTAAAATCCTAGGCCGGACCTTAGAGGTGTTTATGATATCGCAGCGGGGCTTCCCCCGCTTTTGAACGATTTGCAGCCCGCCAAGCCTAGCCGTTCAGCCGCTCCTCCAGCTTGGCCTTCTGGTCCTCGTAGCCGGGCTTGCCCAGCAGCGCGAACATGTTCTTCTTATAGCTCTCCACGCCCGGCTGGTCAAAGGGATTCACCCCCAGCAGGTAGCCGGAGATGGCGCAGGCCTTCTCAAAGAAATAGATGATCTGCCCCAGGGTGTCCTCTGAAAAATCGCTGGCATGGAGCAGCACATTGGGCACGCCGCCGTCATTGTGGGCCAAAACCGTCCCCTGGGAGGCCTTCTCATTGATAAAGGCCATGGTGCGGCCCTCCAGATAGTTCAGGCCGTCCACATCCGTGGGGTCCTTGCCCAAGGTCACCTGATGCTTGGGCGTGTCGATGAGCACCACCGTCTCAAACAGCTGCCGGCGGCCGTCCTGGATATACTGGCCCATAGAGTGCAGGTCTGTGGAGAACACCACGCTGGCCGGGAACAGGCCCTTCTGGTCCTTGCCCTCACTCTCGCCATACAGCTGCTTCCACCACTCGTTCATCATGGTGTAGCAGGGCTCATAGCTCACCATCACCTCTACAGACTTGCCCTTATTGTAGAGGATGTTGCGGATGGCAGCGTACTTGTAGCAGTCGTTTTCAGCCAGCACAGGGCTGCTGTAGGCCTGCATGGCCTTTCGCGCTCCGGCCATCAGGGCGTCAATATCGCACCCGGCCACAGCAATGGGCAGCAGACCCACAGCGGTGAGCACAGAGTAGCGGCCGCCCACATCGTCCGGCACCACAAAGGTCTCATAGCCCTCCTTGTCCGCCAGCTGCTTCAGGGTGCCCTTCTGCCGGTCCGTGGTGCAGAAGATCCTCTCCTTTGCCCCCTCCTTGCCATACTTCTTTTCCAAAAGCTCCCGGAACACCCGGAAAGCGATGGCCGGCTCGGTGGTGGTGCCGGATTTGGAGATCATGTTGATGGAAACATCCCTGCCCTCGCAGATGGTAACCAGCTCCTGCAAAGCGGTAGAGCTGATGGAGTTCCCAGTAAAATAGATGTCCGGGGTGTCCTTGGGCAAGGCGTTGTAGTGGTCAGACTTCAAAAACTCAATGGCAGCCCGCGCCCCCAGATAGGAGCCCCCGATGCCAATCACCACAAACACCTGCGAGTTCTCCTTTACCCGCTGGGCAGCGGCCTTGATGCGGGCAAACTCATCCTTGTCATAGTCCTCCGGAAGCGAGATCCAGCCTAAAAAATCGTTGCCGGGGCCCTTGCCGGACATAAGCAGCTCGTTGGCAGCCGTTACCTGGGGCTGCATACAGTCCAGTTCGTGCTGGGAAACAAAGCCTTTTAAATACTTGTCCTCCAATTTTAGCGG
>CAJUPK010000169.1 GCA_910588415.1 uncultured Oscillospiraceae bacterium
GCCCTAAAATGAAAAATACTTGAGAGGATGAAAGAGGATATAACAAATAAAGCCTGCAAGTATGAGATTTTTTGCAGAGTGTGGGTATTCCCTTACCTTTAGCGTAATTTTGTTCATTGGCCGCAGAGCCATTATCATGCTTTTGCCCTTGACCACGTCAATTCCTGCTGCGTTTATAAGCACCTCCTATGTGATTGATGTGGCTCCTGATTCTGTTCCTCGCCGCTTATCCAATCTTCTGGTTGACACGAACGCACCAAAAAGATGATGGTTATACCTGAGCAAATCAAATGCTGCGAATGAGAGAGACGGCTGACGGGTTCCTGTGTGGGAGTGTCAGCCCAAGGTTCAATGTGCCAGGCTATTTGCTCTCCAATTCTAACAGTTTCAGCTTTGAGACGATATAAGGCGCGGCTGGCTGCCGCGCCTTAAACTGCAACTATATTGTAAGCGGTAGAAGTGGATTCCGGCGGACATCAGATATTACATATACATATAGTCACGGCGATAATAGCGTTTTTCGTATAAATAGTGTATGGCCATAAAATCAAGGCTTTTAGGGGACTAACCTAAGAGATATGCCTAGGAAGGATATCTCCTTTTCCTGCCTTTGCGGCAACCAATAAGAGACCTGTACATAAGGCGCCTGAAGAATAGTAAGTATACAATCTAGCGAATTGGTATATAGTTAAGTTGCTTATGAAGGCAAGGGCAATATTAATGAGTGACAGAGTGATACTGCGGTTCTTTTGTTGTAAATATTGCTTGTGGTTTAGAGGTTTGTTTGCGGCTTCAGTAGGCGCAAGGCAGCAAATTAATACGGATGAAATAATAGCTGTAGTAAACGAGTATAGAGACAGTACCTTTGAATCGAGACAAGAAAGAAGAATCATAAATAAAAGAAATATTAGGTTAAATCCCAGAATACATGACCAATGATGTTTTGCATGATAACCTCCGGCTGTTAATCTCAATGGTATAAAAGCAACCATAAATAGAAATGCCCCAAGGAAGTTTTTAAAGATGCAGGAAATGAGAAAAACACCAATAAAGTTAAAAGCTGTGGAGATAAGCAGTTCAAATCCATATGAATATATCTTCTGTTTACTGGGGTCAATAATCAATCTATCACTGTAGTACTTAGAAACCTTTTGGGCAAGGTGTTCTATCATAATTATGACCATTCCTTTCTGCTTTGCTACAAGGTACAAAAGGGCATGAAACGGAGAACTTCTAGATTGCATTCACGATACAATTTTATATTAGAATAGGCAACCCAATTGTGATGATTCACTCATTTTTGGGACAACTTCACAAAGCGTATGGAGATCATCCAAATTTGGGGATGGCGGGGTGATTCCGACAAAAGCTGCATATTCACGCATTTGATAATGAACTGAAATTTATACGTTATACGGTACAGATACCATATCCATAGATTTCATAATACCCCAGCAGATAGCTTTGTTGGCAACACTTGTCGCCGGAATTGCCTTCTACGGTGTAGACCCGGCCATTCTCGACTCGCTCCACGATGCCGACGTGGTCAGGTACGCCATCCTGTGGGCCGGAGAATCCTCCCGGATCGTCCCAGTCAAAAAACACAACGTCCCCTGGGTTCGGTATATAACTCTTATCCTGCCACAGCCCTCGTTCCTTGAACCACCGGGAGCCTTGGACACAGCCCGCGAACTTGGGAATCACCCCGGCGTCGATATACCCACACTCGTTGGCGCACCAACTGACAAAGATGGCGCACCAATCCACCCGATAGGTAAAGCCGTACCAGTTCCAGTAGGGCTGACCGCCTACATTGCCCACCTGGGACAGCGCCACAGATACGATCTCGCCGCTGCCTGTGCCGACACCATAGAGGACGGTGTTCCATAGATCCTGGTACTCATCAGAGAGCAGCTCGGCCAACTGTTGACGCTGTTCGGTGTTAAACCCATACAGGTCGGCCATTTCATCTGTGGTTTTGTGGGTGGTGGTGATATGAAGGGTGGTAGTATCTTCCTCGTCCTCCTCACCCTGGACGGTGCTGGTCAAACTGGACAGCTCGTTCATGTCCCAGAACACCTGCTTCAGCAGTTCTTTCTTCCCGTCATCCATGGTGATGACCTCTTGGCCGTTGGTGGGGTCGGTGACGGTCTTGACCGCGTACACGGCCAGCACCTCTGGCCAGGCTGCCCGGGAACCGCTGATACTCAGTGCGTCATAGGTTGCTCCTGCTTTGAATGCCTCCACCCGGTCGTTGTACTCCTGGTTGATTTCCTGCACCGCCGAGGTGATGGTCTGGCCTGTTCCGCTATCTGCACCGCTGCCTGTCCCGCCGAAAAAGATTCCCAGTGGGGACGCCAAAATGCCCCCTACCAGGCACAGCACCAGTACCACCGGAATTACTGCTCCGCCGGCAGCGGCCAGCGGAGCTGCCAGTGCTCGGATACCTGACACGGCCCCACGCAGGGCCGACACCGCGGCCTTTGCCACGGGCCTGCCCGCGTCGGCACAAGCTGCGCTCACTCGCTTCCGCGCAAGCGCGAAAGCTCGTCCGCTCCGCTGTGCCTCCTTTCCCCACAAAGCCAAAGTTCGGCTTTGCGGGGGCCCCTTTGCCACCCATCTGGTCTGTTGTGCGGTTTTCACCGAGCGGGCTCCGGCCTGAATTGTCTGCCTGGATGAACCAGCCGTTTTTACTGTCTGACGAGAAGCCCTGCCCACAGCCTTTGCTTCCGAGCGGGTGCTCTTGATCCGGCGCTTACCGCTTGGAACGGTTTCTCGGACAGAATTGCCGGACTGTTGGCCCTTGGCACTGAACGGTGTGGAGGTGCTTCGAGGGCGGGCAGAACCACCATCCTGCTGTTGAGCGGGAGACGCCCTGCCTGGCTCGATTTGGCGTCCTGGTTTCTGCAATGCCGCTTTTTTCTGCTGCTCCCGGACAAATTTCTGCCGCCCCTGCTCCATGGGCTGGGACAGCTGGTGCTCTGCCGGGGTGCCGTTTTTATGGGCAGCACTCTGCTTCCCCCGACCCTGGACATTAGCCTGGTCGGGATGGAGGGTGTCTTTAGTTTTGATCTGGAATGTGCTCCCTTGTGAACTACGCTCCAATGGTACGGAGCCGCGAACAGCCTCTCTTGTCTTGATCCGTCCAGGTGACGTGTTATCCTGCGGGATATCCGCTGCTGACGGGATATCGGGTACGGTACTATCTGCGGGTGGTACTGGCGTATCAGGGCATTTTTCTATGGTTCCGCTCCAAACTTTCTTTTTTCCGTGTACCTTTTCTCTTAACCGATGCACCGCCTGCTGGCTAACCGCGCGGGCTTTGTCCTGGGCACGGTCAGCCTCGGTCTCCTCCCGCTGTCCGCCTTGAGCGGCATCGCGCATCTGACTACGCAGCTTTTCCGTTCCATCCAAAAGTCCGCGCCGAAGAAGCTCCTTCGGCGCGGACTTGACTTTTTCGTTCACTTTTTGTGGGATGATTCGTTTTTCTTTGATTTTGGAGATGTTTGATCACCTGCCTTGCGTTTTCAATGTTTTGTGGTAAACTGTCAGAAAAGGGGGAAGCCGCCATGCCTGATACGACAATACACAATGCCAACGAATTAGAAGCCCTGGCCCAGCGCCTGGGCCTACTGCCCTTTTTCGCCTGCGGCATCCCCAATTTTTCCGTTGAGGACTTCACCCCCAGCCGGTTCTGGTTTGTGGATGGTGTTGACGGCCCCTGGGAGTGGCGCATGGAAGTGGCCTGCCGAGGGGCAGTGGCCTATGGCAAGTTGTTCAACAAAAAGGCTGGATTGGTGAGCCGGGAGTGGTATCCCGACCTGGCCAACTACCGCAGGGACGGGTACGATTTTGATGCCCGATATGAGGACGGGCTGGCCAGCTACAAGGAGAAGTGTATCGTGGACGTGCTCCTGCGGGATGGCCCTACCCTGTCCAAAGACTTGAAAAAGGCGGCGGGCTTTGGCGGTGACGGCATGAAGGGCTTTGACACCGCCATCACCCGCCTGCAAATGCAGACCTACGTCACCGTCCACAGCTTTGAATATTCCAAAGATAAACACGGGAAGCCCTATGGCTGGGGCGTGGCTCGCTTTGCTGTTTCCGAAGATGTGCTGGGTGAAGAAAGCACCCGGAGCGCATACAGCCGGAGCCCGGAGGAGTCCAAGGCCCGGCTGATGACGCACCTCCGCACTCTGTGTCCCCACGCACCGGAGGCCGAATTGGAGAAGCTGATCCGTTAGGCTGCCGTAAATATCATTTCATGAAGGATGGTATTTTGCTTCCAGCAGAGGATCATGGCATGAGGTTATCCTGCCTCATGATGCCATGATTCATCAATGCAGGGCTTCCGGGTCAGCATCAGGTGACTCGGGAGCCTATTTTTATGGCGGTAAATACCTTTATAAAAAGTGGTTTGACAGGCCGGCCGCAGATCATATTCATATACAGTTCGAAGGTATTTATAAGAATGTAAGGGTCTGGATCAATGAAAAATTGG
>CAJUPK010000170.1 GCA_910588415.1 uncultured Oscillospiraceae bacterium
GCCCTGTCCTTTGAGATTGTGGACCTGCTCAACGAGATTAACCGCCGGGGCACCACCGTGCTGATGGTCACCCACGAGCACTCTCTGGTGAAGCATTTTCACAAGCGCATCATTCAAATCCACAGCGGGCAGATCGTGGCAGACACCAACGAGATGGCGGACAGCTACGCGCCGCCCGAGGAGTATGCTGCCCGCCAGGCCGATGGCCTGGAAGAGATGCAGGACTATGCGGAGTATGACAACCAGGAGGAACGGCAGGACCTGCCAGAACCCGTCCCGCTGCCGCAGCCCCCGGAAGAGCCGGAGGACCAGGAGCCCATCACCCCCCAGCCCTATTTTGACGAGGACGAGCCCACCCTGCTGGAGGCCCTCTCCTCTTCGCCGGAATATGACGAGGAGGGCCGGGTAGTGGACATCAACCAGGCGGAGGACGTCTCCCCGGACCTATGGAAAAATAGGCGGGGTCGCCGCTGAAGCGCCGGGCTTTGAGAACCAGGAAAGGAATTTGCACATACATGGGTATACACAGTATCGGATATTTATTTAAAGAGGGCGTAAAGGGCCTTTGGAAAAACCGCACCATGAGCATTGCCTCCATCTGCGTGCTGATCTCCTGCCTGCTGATGACAGGGCTGGCCGGGCTGCTCTCCATCAACCTAAGCGCCACCATGCGGACCATTGAGAACAGCAATACCATCACGGTCTATCTCAGCGAGGGCCTGCCCTCTCTCACGGCCATCAAGGTGGGCCAGGAGCTGCGGGCCCTGGAGAACATTACAGAGTGCTCCTTTGTGCCCAAAGAGGACGGGCTGAAAACCGTGATTCAAAGCATGGGCGGCGAGGGCGACCTGTTTAATGCCCTGCAGGGCCAGGACAATCCCCTGCCAGACGCCTACACCATCTCTATGGAGGAGCTGAGCCGGTACGATGAGACCATTGCGGCCATCAAAGCGGTAGAGGGCGTGGACCACACCTCGGATTACCGGGAGGTGGCCAATAAGCTCAGCAATTTTGACCGCCTGGTGCGGTACTGCAGCCTGGGCATCCTGATTATACTGGGGGTTGTGTCCCTGTTCATCATCTCCAACACCTTGAAGGTGACCATCTTCTCCCGGCGCATGGAGATCAATATTATGAAGTCCGTGGGGGCCACTAACGGCTTTGTGCGCATCCCCTTTATTGTGGAGGGCGTGCTCATCGGCGTGCTTTCCGGCCTCATCTCCGCCACAGCCCTTTACTTTGGGTATGACAAGGCGGTGCAGGCAGTTTACAGCATTGTCTCTTTCCTTACGATTATAGACATACAGCCCTATGTCTTTACGCTGTATGGGGCCTATGTGCTGGTGGGCACTGTGTTCGGCATTATGGGCGGCGTCATCTCCATCCGCAAGTACCTGAAAAAAGAGGGCGAAAACGCCATTATGTGATTGCTTTGCAGGCCTGGCATGGACCAGGCCTGTTTTTTTGCGCTTCAGCCCATGCAGCCGGCCCCGGTCCCCTGTTCTCCGCCTGCACGGGCCGCCTTTCGATAGGCCAGGGGCGTCATCTGGTATTTCTTTTGAAAGGCCCGGGTAAAATAGGAGTGATTGTGAAAGCCCGCGTTCTCCGCCACGTCAATCACCCGGTAGCTTGTTTCTGCCAGCTGCTGCGCCGCCATCTCCAGGCGGTAGTCCACCAGATAGGCATGAAAGCTCTTTCCTGTCAAGTCTTTGAACAGCTTCATAAAGTAGCTCTCTGAAAATCCGCATTGACTGGCTGCCTCCCGGATGGAGATCTCCTGCTGGCAGCTGTTCTGGATGCAGCAGAGGGCGTTTTTCAGGCGGCCATAGGCCAGGCGCAGAGGGGGCTGGCTGCCCTCTGTTGGCAGGCTGTGCTGCACCATGATGTGGAGAAGCTGAAACAGACTGGATTTCACCAGCAGCTCCCCTTCTGCAAGGCTCTCCTGGCGGTGGGTAAGCAGGGACCGGACCCAGGGCATGGCGGCCTGGGTGAAGGCAGAGCCTGCCGGGTGAAAGCCCTCCATCTGCCGCTGGCCCTTTACAAAGGGCAGCACATACTTGTCATAGCAGGGGTCTCCCCTGCCGCCCTGAAAGAGGGAGGGGCCAAACATAATGTTGTAATACTCTCCCTGAGCCGTGCCCGCCTGCTCGATGGAATGAACAGCCTGGGGCAAAACCACCAGCAGGTCCCCTGCCCCCAGCCTATAGGCCCGCCCCCACAGGGTGGCTTGCAGGCTGCCCCCGTCACAGTAAATAATCTCAAAGCTCTCATGCCAATGCAGCGGAAAAGAGGGAATCCAGGCAGGTATGCGGCCCTGGTACACGCTGTATGGAAAAGCCGGGGTTCCATGCACCTTGGTCTCCTGCAGGCTGGCGTTGTCCATAAATCGTCCTCCTAAGGGGTTCTCCTTACAATAGGATTGTGTTAAAATCTTCAGAACATACTGCAAGAATTGTACCATAGAAAAGAGTATAATGCAAGACAGCCTGGTACCAAAAGTCCCACCGGACAGAACAGGCCAAGAGGAGGAAACGCTCTATGGAATTGGCAGCCATCCGGCATTTTGAGGACAAGAACTACTGCTATGCACTGGAAAAAGGCCGGTTTCTCATCCGGCTGGAGGGAAAGCGGGGGGACCTACGCCGGGTGCGCCTGCATGTGCAGGAGAAGTACCTGTCCCCCCGCCAGCTGGATACCCGGCAGGCCTATGACATGGAGCTGTCCTGTTCTGACCTATATAGGGACTACTTTCAGGCCGTGGTGGACGCTGACGTGATCTGCCTGCGGTACTATTTCCAGCTGGAGGACAGCCAGGGCCAGACCCTCTACTATGGTGGCCACGGGTTTTACCCAAAGCCCATCCAGGATGTGGGCCGGATGTTTGACTGCCCCCAGACCCTTCGGGAGGCCGAGGCCTTTTCCTTGCCGGACTGGGCCAAAAACAAGGTGGTCTACCAAATCTTCCCCTCCCGGTTTGCCACAGACAAAAAGGTGCCCCCCAAGCTGTGGTACCAGGCTCCCATCCGCCACAACACCCATCTGCAGGGCTCGCTGCGGGGCATTATCAACCGGCTGGACTATTTGCAGGAGCTGGGGGCCCAGGTCCTCTATCTCACCCCTATTTTCCGCTCCCAGTCCAGCCACAAGTACGACACAGATGATTACTACACCATTGACCCCTCTTTTGGCACCAAAGAGGACCTGAAAGAGCTGGTCCGCAGGGCCCACAGCCTGGGCATGTACGTGATTTTGGACGGCGTGTTCAACCACACCTCCACCCGTTTTTTCGCCTTTCAGGACCTTGTCAAGAACCAGGCCCAGTCAAAATACCGGGACTGGTACTATGTCCAGAACTTTCCCCTGTCCGCCCAGCCGGGACAGCGGCCCAACTACAAGACCTTTGGCTATATGGGGGGAATGCCAAAGCTCAACCTGCAAAATGAAGAGACCGCAGACTTTGCCATTCGTGTGGCAGTCTATTGGATAGAGGAGTGCGATATTGACGGCTGGCGGCTGGACGTGGCCGATGAGATTGGCCATGACTTTTGGCGGCGGTTCCGCCAGGCAGTAAAGGCGGTGAAGCCCCAGGCGCTGCTGGTGGGAGAGGTCTGGCACTATGCGGGGGATTTTTTGGAGGGCGACCAGTGGGACACAGTGATGAACTACTCCTTCTGCCACGGGGTCCATGACCTGGTGGCCAGCGGCACCCAAAGCCCCTCGGCGTTTCTGGCTGGCCTCCATTTTCTGCGGGGAAATCTGCACCAAGCGCTGGAGGGCTACCTGTGGAACTTTATTGACACCCACGACACAGCCAGGTTTCTTCACAGCGCGGGGGGAGACTCCAGAAAGCAGCGGCTGGCCGCCGCCCTACAACTGCTGCTGCCCGGAATGCCCATGATCTGCTATGGGGACGAGGTGGGCATAGAGGGCGGCCCAGACCCAGACTGCCGCCGGGGTATGTTGTGGGACCCCAAGCGGCAAAACCATGACATGCTGGCCTGGTACCAAAAGCTCATCTGCCTGCGCCGCCAGGAGCCTATCCTGACCCAGGGCGACCTTGTGTGGCAGCAGGCCCAGGACCGCCCCGGGCTGCTGGCCATGAAGCGGCGGCTGGGGGGCCAGTGGGCCCTGCTGGTGTTCCACACAAACGCAGGCATCCTCTCCCTGCCGGAGCTCTCTGGGCAGGCCGACCGGCTCTCCGGGCAGGCGTTCCCCGGCATACTGGAGAGCTACGGCGTCGCCCTGCTGATGGGAACCACTGCCCAGGGAGAGCCCCGCTTCCCCTGAAATCCCTCTCCTCCCCTGGCTCAACTTTTTTCAAATTTTTTTGAGAAAACCCTTGACAAATGGCGCAAGATGTCATATAATATACAAGGTCGATGTGAGATGGCCCGGTAGTTCAGTTGGTTAGAACGCTAGCCTGTCACGCTAGAGGTCGA
>CAJUPK010000171.1 GCA_910588415.1 uncultured Oscillospiraceae bacterium
AAAGGTGTTTTCTCCTTGACCTTTCCCTGCAGCTCATAGGCCACCTGCAGCACCATCCGCTCAAATTCTGCCGGGTATTCCTGCTCTATCATCCGGGAAAGCTGCTGCTCCAGCCTGTCCAGGCCCTCAAAGCTGTAATCCGTGCCAGCCATTATGCTTTGTCCTTCTGCAGCTTTAGGGGGACGTTGTTGTGGGAGGGGTGCCACTCCGGCAATCCCGCCACGCACACAAACCGCCTGCCCAGGCGCATTGCCGCCACCGTGTCCCCCGGTTGGATGTCCACCTCCGGGCGCACAAACAGGGAAAAGTCCGTGTCCACCCTGGCGGTTGTTTGGCTTTGGTTCAGCTTGCCCCCGCTGGGGCTGGACAGGGCGCAGGGGATATCCTTATACACCGCCTGCCCCTCCAGGCCCTTTTTGAACACGCTCTCCCCGCTGGGCTGCTCCACCTTTTGGGGCCGGTACACCGTGCAGGCGTCCGTATAGGTGCTGGCTAAAATATCCGCCTCAGTCATAGGGGCGCTCCCTGGGTATCTTCATCCGCTTAAATGGGATCAGCTGGCTTTCATAGTCCCGGATAAAAGCCGCCGCATTTTGAAAGGCCGAGGCTTTGTCCCGGTAGTGGATGCTGGTGTCCCCACGGGTGATGCTGGATACCTCGTTCCCGCCGCCAGCGCCGTCCCGGTCGGCCCGCACCATGTCCTCCACCATCTGCGCCGCCACCTCCTCCAGGGGAGGCGGCAGGTCTTTCCGGCTGCAAAATATGCGGATACGGTTTACCACCCGCCGCACATACCGCAGCACAAGGGGCTGCTGCTCCTCCGGCAGCCCCAGGTTACTTTGCACTATCTGCGCTATCCGGCTGATCTGTTCCTCCATGGGGTTCCTCCTTTTTGCTGGCCTTTGCGGCCTTGGGTTTATCCTGGGCGGCAGCCGTCAGGGCGCTGTGCAGGCGTTCATACATGGCCTCGCCCATTTTCTGAAAGGTCTCGCTTATATGCGCATAGATGGCCTCGGTAGTTTCCTGCAGGTCTTTCATGGTGGCAAAGCGGTCAGCCGCAGGGGCAGGCTCCCCGCCCACACGTTCAAAGCCCTGTTTTTCCAGGATGCTGGCTTTTTCCTCTGTAGGGACTTCCAGCACCACATTAAGCTTTTTCATCTTGATCATGGGAAACCCTCCTTACGCCTTGGCCTGCCGGATATTCACCCGGATGGTGTTCATCTTGTTTTCCAGCACCCACAGGTCGTGGTACTTGCGGTAGTCCACGGCCCAGGCCCGCTTTTTCTGGTAGGTCTCCGGGTCAAAGATACGCACCTTGTCTGTGCGGGAAACCGCGATGGCCGCCGTCCGGGGGCAGATAATCCAGTTGATATCCTGCGCACCCTCGGCAGGGGTGAAGCCGCCCTTTTTTTGCTCATCGGTAGTACCGTCATTAAACTGGTAGGCAGTTTTCAGCCGCCCGGAGCCTGCCCGGATAATGGGGTGCTGGCCGTTGATGGATTTTACCTTGAGGTTTATGCCGCCCTGCTGGAAGTCCGCCACCGCCACCGAACGGGCCAGGGAGGTATTAAGGTCAAAGAGCGCCGCCACCGGGGTTGCCATGGTAATCACCAGGGGGGTATCGTCCCCCACTTCATCCTGGATGGCGGCGATATCCGTGTAAAGCTGCTTTAGGATGGTGCCCTCCTCCGGGGTGTAGCCGTATACCGCCCGCCCCTTTTCAGCGGCCAGGGCCGCCAGACGGCTGTAGCGGTAGGCGTCAATCTCCGGCACCACCTTGGTACGCTGGAACTCGCCCATAACCGTGGAGGCGGTCAGCACAAAGTTGGTATCATTGACCTCCTGTTCGTCAAAGGTAAACTGGCGGCCCCTGTCCATGGTCATCTGCTTGGTCTGCCATGCAAGGCTGATAGCGCCCTCCACAAAGCCATTCTGGCGGTCATAGTCGGCAAGGCCGTCCATATCCAGCTGGGGGATCTTCACCTCGCTGCCACCTTCATACTTCACCAGCTTGCTGTTGAGCTCCATCCAGCCGCTGGTGGCCTGTTCCACCGCCGCCTTGTCAAGCTCACTCTGGAAAACAGACGCATACTGCAAAACATTGTTAGCCATATTAGTTTAACCCTCCTCTGATATTCTGCGCGATCTGGTCTTTGATGGCGTTTTCCGCAGAAGCGGCCCCGCCCAGGCCCTCCGGGGTCTTGCCCCGCAGCCGTTCCTTGACGGCGGCCTCCAGGCAGGACTTGAAAACCTCCTGCACATGGGCCATGCTCTTTTCCATGGCCTCCTTGTCCGTGTAGGTAAGCAGGTCGGCAAGCCCTGCGGGGAAACCGTCCTTTTCCAGCTGTTTCAAGGCGGCGTCCTTAAGGTCGCGCTGCAGCAGCTGCGCCCGCAAGTCCTCCACCTCTTTTTTCTGGGCGTCCGCTTCCGCCTTGGCCCGCTCCTCCGGGGGCAGCTTAGAAAGCCGGGCCTCCTCTTGCTGCTGGACGGCCCACTGCACCTTTGCGGCCTCCAGCTGGGCCTGCAGGTCGGCCTCGGTGTAGGTCTTGGCCTCCGGCTCCTGCTGGGGGGCCGGGGCAGGGGCGGTATCCGCACCCTCTGCGGGGGCGGGGGCCTCGGCCTTGCCGCCGAACAGGCTGCCCAGGAAGCGCTGGAAAGCGTTCTGCTGTTCCTGGGTGGGGGCAGTCTCTGGGGCTGCCTGGGGTGTACCGGCAGCGGGGGCCGCCGTTCCTTGGGTGGTATTGACTTCATCTGCCATGGTGTTGTCCTCCTTGTAAAATGGTTTTGGGTATAATAAAAACGCCGTTTACACAGCGCTTAAATTAACTGGCATACTTCTCCTTCCATTCCTGGAACTTGATATTTTCCGACAAGGGCCGCGCATCCTTGCGGTCTGCAAACAGGCTCCTGGCAAAGGCGGCCACCACAATGCACAAGCAGTTAGGGTGCATGGGCGGGAAGTTTACCCCCGCCACCGCCTCCTCCACCGGGAATACCCGGCCATTGAGCAGGGCGCAGTCGCAATGTGTGCTGCCCTCGGTGCCCCCGATAAAGCGGTATTTCTGGATGCCGTTTTCCTTGTAAGCCAGCAGCTCCCCCTGGTTTGCAAAGTATTTGCACTCAGTACGCACCAGGCGCTGGGCGTTGTACCGGCCCCTGTCCATGATATCGTCCACGGCCTTTGCCATTTTGTCCACGCCGCTGCCCTGGATAAAGCCCAGGGTGATCTCCCGCTTTGCCACAGCCGCGATATGGTCACAGGCACCCCATATGGCCTCGGAAAAGTGCTTTTCGCTCCAGGGGTAGGAAATGATTTGTTTAATTAAGGCTGTGTCCAGCTTTGCCACGTTGAAGCCCACGCCGATGCCCTTCTGTATTGAAAAGCAACTCTCATAATAATTCACCCGCAGCAGGTCACCCAAAAGGCTGGTGAGCCGGGTTTCGCTGTCCCCGGCTAAATCCATCATGGCCATGTATACGGAAGAAAGCAGCTGCTCCTTGCGGCTGATACGGCTTTTCATGGCTAAAGTATTCAGCTCCAGCAGGGCCTTGCTGGCCTTGGCCTTATCTTTGCCCTTGGTGTCCTCTATATATTTTTCTATGGACTTGCGCCAGTGGCTGTACTCCCGGCCCGACAGCAGCCGGGAAGCCTCGGCGGCGGTCAGGCGGTTGTCTTTGGCGTACCGGGCAAAAAGGGTATTGATTTCTTTTTCTATGCTATAGGCCGCCTCATCATAGAGGAAAAGCAGCTCCCGCGCCGCCTCATCGGCGCGGCGCTCATTCTTTAGCAGCCGGGTTTTGGCGTCCTCTATCCACTGGCTGCGGGTCTGATAGCTCATGCTTCACCACTTTCCTGCGGCGGGGCCGGGGGCGGCTGCTGGGGCTGTTCCGGGGCCTGGGCCTGCTGCAGGGCATGGGCCAGGGCATTGTACCCGCCAAAGTCCCCCATATCCGCTTTCTTTTCCTCCTCCAGCTTCTGCAGCTCATCCTGCACATTATCCACCGTGGGTAGCAGCTGCAGCCGGGATTCCCGGCTCAGCTCCCCGGACAGGGTGGTGACGATCTGGGCGCTCTCCAAAAGGTTCTGGGGCTTATTGCGCCTAAACTGCATATCAATATCCCGGTAGTCATAGTGGCCGCCCTGGATATTCAACATGGTGGTGATAAGCTCAATGCGCCGCTGCAGCGCCCGCTTGAATTTCCGCTCTTTGGTGGCGCATATCTGCTCTAAGCCCCAAAGCTTATACCCAAGGGCCACCCCGGACAAGTTCCCGCTGAATTTTTCATCATTCAAGTTGGGGACGCTGGAAAAAATGTGCATATCCTCCCGCAGGCGTTTTTTGTAGTTTTCCATTGGGGCGTCGGCCACTTCTTTAATAAGCCACTGGATGTCCCCGCCATCCTCCAGCAGGATGGCCCCGGCCTCTTAGA
>CAJUPK010000172.1 GCA_910588415.1 uncultured Oscillospiraceae bacterium
GGGCGTGGCAATCAGCTGGCCGGTAACCACAAGGGCCGCCCCCACATTTTGGGCGGCAATCTCCTTAAAATTGTCGATCTTCCCCTCTTCAAAGACCACCTGTACTCCCTTAAAGGTGGTGCCGTCGTTTAAATCGATAAACCCCAGGGTCTTGGAATCCCGGATGGACCTGGCCCAGCCGCAGACCGTGACAGTCTGGCCTGCATAGGCGTCCAGATCTTTATAAAATGCCGCTACTTCTTGATGTTTCATTGTGGTCGCTCCTTACTTAATCATAATCTGTCTATTTCAAACGATACGTCCAATCTTCATAGTGCCAGTCCGGCCGGATATGGGCAGGATCCTTCTGCACATAGCACAGCTCGCTGATGCTGTTTTCCAAAAAGACCTGCAGGGTCTCTTCCATACCCTTTGCAACATTCATGTCCAGCAGATCGTCACGCTCTGCCCAGAACACTTCGCCTTCTTCGGAGGATTTCATCTCCCCTGTGAAGCGGTCCGTCTGATAGAGAAAAGAAATCGTCCGTGAACCATCCGCGTTAAGCCACTGCTTAACGCCGCATAGCCTTGGCTCAGAAATCGTGAGTCCGGTTTCTTCATAGACTTCCCGTATCACGGCGTCGGCAAATGACTCGCCCGGCTCTACATGCCCGCCAGGAAATGTGACGCCCGGCCATATAGGGTCCAGACGGTTTTGGACTAAAACCCGGCTGCCATCCTGTATCATGCACATATTGGTCAGTTCTGTCAAGATTTTCATAGCAGATAGGCCTCTCCCTTCATGGCATGGAATCATTCCAGCACAATCTGCAAGTCCTGGGCCGGGTCCTCCCGGTAATAGGACAGCTCGCTGATATCCTCTTCAAAAAAGACCCGGAAGGTCTCCTCCATGCCGCTGGACAAATTCATACTGGGCAAATCGGCACGATTCGCCCAGAAGACCTCCCCTTCCTCCGAAGATCGCAGCTCCCCGGAGAATGTATTGCATTTATATAGAAAAACGATGTAACGGGAACCATCATCCTCTATCCAGTCCTTAATGCCGCACAGCCGCGGATGGGTGATGGCAAGCCCGGTCTCCTCCCAAACCTCCCGGATGACCGACTGGGTAACGCTCTCTCCCGGCTCCACATGGCCCCCGGGAAAGGTGACCCCTGGCCAGCCTTTTTGGGGGCTGCGGCGCTGCACCAGCACCTGGCTGCCTTCATAGACCATGCACATATTGGTCAGCTCCGCTTTTATCTCTCTGGCCATTCCACCACTTCCCAAAACAAAATTAAAAGAGCGCCGGAAAAGCTCCCGACGCTCCCTTACTTGGCGGAGAGGATGCGACTCGAACGCACAATGCCTTGCGGCACACCACATTTCCAATGTGGCTCCTTACCAATTAGAATACCTCTCCGTATCCCGGCTTGTGTATTATACCGCATCTCAAAACAAAAATCAAGTCTTTTTGAAATTTTTTTCAAAAAAAACTATTTTTCCCATGAATAGAGCCTTTAGACGGCTATTTCCACCTCTTACCCGTCCCTGCGTCCCCTATTTCTATATGAAATGGTTCAGAATTTATTTTTTCAATAAAATTAAAAAGAAGGTTTGAATATTCTCCTAAACTTTGGTATAATTGGGCTAGAGTTTCTGCTTTGGAGGGATTGACTTGAACAAAAAAAGCGCCGCTAACACTGCGGCGGTCATTGAGATAGGCACAAAAAATGTAAAAATGCGGGTGTCACAGCTGGCAAAGTCCAAGCTAAGCACCTTGGACTACCTGGAATATCCAGTGGCCCTAGACCATGACGTGTTTGAGACCGGGGCAGTCAGCTTTGACAGCCTGCGGGAGCTCTCCTCCGCCCTGTCAAAGTTTTCCTCTGCCCTGCTGTCCTATAATATAGAAAATCCCCGGGTGATCTGCGGCACCGCCCTGCTGGAGGCCCGCAACCAGGCCCTGGTGGTAGACCAGCTGAAGGTGCGCAACGGCATAGATGTGACTGTGCTGGACAGCAGCCAGGAAAAAGCCTACATCTTTTCAGAGCTGGAAAAGCGGCTGGCCCAGGAGGAGTCTGTAAAAAAAGGCAACACCCTGCTGGCCTATATTGGCTCCGGCAGCATTGGCCTGGCAGTCTATGACGGGGAGAAGATTCTCACCTTCCAAAATATTCCCATCGGCGCGCTGAAGCTCCACGATGTTCTGGGAGAACTCCGCCGCAAAGCCGACGACTTCCACTTTATCCTGGAAGAATACATGGACACTGTGCTGAACCGGATGAATATCTCTGGCTTTCCGCTTCAAAACCTGGTGCTTACTGGTTCGCAGATTGAACTGATTGCCAAGCTCTGCGGCAGCAAAAAGTCCGGTCAAGTCTATCATATAGATACAGGCAGCCTGCAGGCCCTATATGATTCGGTACATTCCATGACAGCCGAGGGCATTGCCCTGCGGTACGGAATCACAGAGGCCCAGGCCTCTCTGCTCTACACCGCGCTGTTCATCTACCGGGGTATGCTGCGCTTCTGCCCTGCCGCCCAGGAGATTCTCTCCCCGCCTGTGGATGTGACGGAAGCTGTCATCCGCTATATGCTGATTCCCAAAGCAGAGGCCGAGTGGACCGCCTACCTGCGCAAAAACGCCCTGGCCTGCGCCCGTTCGGCGGCAGAGGCTTTCCGCTGCGACCAGGCCCACAGCCGGGTCATTGGGGAATACGCCTGCAAGCTCTTCGACAAGCTGAAAAAACTCCACGGATTGGACTCCTCCAAGCGGCTGATTCTGGAGCTTGCCGCCGCCCTGCACAGCTGCGGCAGCTATGTCAGCGTACGCCAGCACAACCGCTGCACCTTTGACATCATCCGGGGCATGGATCTCTTTGGGCTCTCCTCGGCAGAGGTGCTGGAGGTGGCCATGGTGGCAGGCAGCGTCACAGGGCTTCTGCAGGGGGAGGCCCTGGAGCTGAGTACCTTACCCCAGCAGGAGCGCATTGTGGTTTCCAAGCTGTCCGCCATCTTCCGCTTGGCCAACGCCATGGACAAGTCCCATTTGGAAAAGCTGAAAAACATCAAAATGTCCCTGGACGAGGACCGGGTGCTCATCCGGGCCGAGACCGCCTCCAACACCCTGCTGGAACGCTGGTCTTTTGAGGAATCCGCCCATTTTTTCAAAGACGTGTTCGGGCTTTCGCCCGAGCTTGCCATAAAATTTGACATGATATGAGGTGTGCGCTGTGGCAGAAAGGAAAATGCCCTATTATAATCGAGAGCTAAGCTGGATGGACTTTAACGCCCGTGTGCTGGAGGAGGCCACCAAAAAGGAGAATCCCCTGATGGAGCGCCTGCGCTTTTTGGCCATCACGGGCTCAAACCTGGACGAGTTCTTTATGGTGCGCGTGGCCGGTGTAAAGGCCCAGGTAAACTCTGGCTACAAGCCCAAGGATAAACTGGACCTGGCTCCCCAGGACCTGCTGCGGGAACTGGAGGAAAAAGCCCATCATTTTATGGAAAAGCAGTATTCCTGCCTGCACCGCTCCATACTCCCCTCTCTCGAGCGGAGCGGCATCCGCTTTCTGAGCCTGGAGGACATGACGGAGAAGCAAAAAAGCTTTATCCACGACTATTTCCGGCAGGTGCTGTTCCCTGTGCTCACCCCCCTGGCCGTGGACGGCAGCCGCCCCTTCCCCCTGCTGGCCAACAAAACCCTAAACATTGCCGTGCAGCTGGGAAGCAAAGAGGGCAAGGAAAAAGAGAAGCATTTCGCCATTGTGCAGGTCCCCTCCATTATGCCCCGGTTTTTGGAGCTGCCCTGTGAAGAAGGCCGGGCCTTTACCCTGCTGGAGGAGATTATCACGGCCAAGTTGGATGAGCTGTTCGAGCTGCATACCATTCAGGCTGCCTGCCCCTTCCGGGTCACCCGCGACTCTGACCTGGAGATTGACGAAGAGGCGGAGGACTTTATGAGCGAGGTGAAAAAGTCCATCAAGCGCCGCAAGCGGGGCCGCCCTGTGCGCCTGGAACTGCTGCAGAAGTGCGACAAGGACCTGCGGGGCTTTCTGATTGACCAGCTGAAAATCAAGAAGAACGAGATCTATCTGCTCCATGGCCCCCTGGACTTGACCTTTTTCTCCAAGTTCGCTGGCATCAAGGGCTGCCAGGACATGTGCTTTAAGCCCATCACCCCTGTTGCCCCAGCGGATTTCTGGGGCTGCGAGGACATTTTCGCCGCCATCCGGGACAAAGACCGGATGGTCCACCACCCCTATGAGAGCTTTGACTGCGTGGTTAAATTCATCGAGCAGGCCGCCGAGGACCAGGACGTGCTGGCCATCAAGCAGACCCTCTACCGGGTCAGCGGCAACTCCCCCATTATTGCCGCTCTGATTCGGAGATCGGAAGAGCGTCGTGTAGGGAAAGAGTGTAGATCTCGGTGGTCG
>CAJUPK010000173.1 GCA_910588415.1 uncultured Oscillospiraceae bacterium
CCTCAATATACTGGTCGATGGGAACGATCAGGCCGTCGTTGATATAGGGCAGGTACAGCTCGTTGGTCAGGGCAATAAAGTCGGGTGCTGTCTTTGCAGCGATCTGCGCAGGCAGGTTGTCCCAGAAAGCGGAGTCAGTGGGGTACTTCTGGAACTCCACCTTCACGCCAATGGCCTCTTCCATCCCCTCCGTGCCAGCCTCATGCTCGGTGTGGAATTCGCCCCAGCCGCCCATGCGGATGGTGACCACTTCGCCGTCTGTACCTGTGGCAGAGGCCTGGCTCTCGTCTTCCGCCTCCGAGCTCTCTTCGCTCTCCTCGGGGGTGCTCTCGCTGTTTTCCACCTTGCTGCTGGAGGCTGAGGAAGAAGAGCTCTCCCCGCCCTGGGTGCAGGCTGCCAGGGCCGCTACCATCAACAGCGCCAATAATAATGCCAATGCTTTTTTCATGTTTTTTTACCTCGATTCCTTTTATTTTGGTGTGGGTATGTCCTTCACCTTACCTCCTTTTCCATGATATTTTTCCTCCGTTAGGAATTGAATACAGTATAATATAACTAAGCCCCTTATTTCAATAAACCCCATTGCCGCTTTTTTATGGATATTGACCATTGCCCCTATTCCCGGTCCATATTCCACCTTTTTAAGGGAGCGGCCGCTTGAATGACTGCTTGAACACAGAGAAATGCCGGATTTTTGTACAAAAAGACAGGATTCACTCTGTTTCACACCAGCCCAAACATCTAATGCCGCAGGCCGTTCCGGTATTCCACCGGGGTGCAGTTCATGATTTTTTTAAATACTATATTAAAGTGAGTGGAACTGTTAAAGCCTGTCAGCTCGGCAATCTCATAGATCTTCAGATGAAAGTCCATGAGATACTCCTTCGCCTTCTCGATCCGTATATTGTGGATATAGTGCTGCACGGATATCCCCAGCTTTTTCTGGAACAGGCGGCACAGATAGGATTTGCTGATCAACAGATATTCTGCGATTTCCCCCAGGGAAATATCCCCCCGGCTTAAATTTTGTTGGATATACTCTGTGGCCGCCCGGATCAGATAGTGGTTCTGGCCCTGGTCCACATCCTCTGTCTGCAGTTCTTTCTGCAGTTCCGCAAAAAAGCTCTCCGCCTCTCCCGCGTCCTCGCAGCTCTGCAGCTTTCTAACCGCCTTTTCCGGTATTTTCCCCTCCTGCACCAGCACAGCCTGCACGGTCTCTTTCAAGAACTCCTGCACGCCGTCCACATCCAGGTTATCTCCCTTGTGCTGGTCCAGCCACTGCAGCGTCTCATGCAGCCTGGCAAACAGCTGGGGATAATTTTTCTGGGGCACCACGCTTTTTACTGCCTCCATCCGCTTGGCAAAAACCGGGTCCGCTCGGGTATCCGCTGGCTGGCGCGTCTCCTGCAGAACCGTCTCCTCTGGCCGGAAATAGTGGAGCTTTTGAGAGTACACCGCCTGCTCAAAAGCCTTTGGCAGCGCGGAAAAGCTCTGCACCGGCCCCCCAACCCCAAAGGTCACTTCTACATTCAGGTAGTTCTTCAGCACCAGGCCCATCTGCCCCAGCAGAGAGCGCAGCTCCTCCTGGGCCATGCCGCTGAGCAGAAGCACATAGCAGTTTTCCTTGAGAATAAAGATCTCCAGTTCTAAGGTTCTCTGCCGGAGAAGCTCCTTAGACAGGTTCACCACCCCATGCTCCAGGGTGAAGGGATACCCTTCGTCGTACCGCTGGATGACCTCCTGGTAATGGGAGACGGAAAACACCACGCAGTAAAGCTCCCTCTCCCGGATGGCCAGCCACCGGACCTGGGCCGCGTGCTCGCTGTCATCGTCCTGCCCGCTGACCAGCCTCTCCAGGCAGGCATACTTGGAAGAATAGCTCTCCCAGTTTCCGGCCTGCTCCCCGGTCAGGCTCCGCTCCTGCAGAGAGCGGCATATCTCATCCAATACGCTGAGAAGATTGCCGCTGTTGATCTCGCTTTTGCGCAGGTAGTCGCAGGCGCCGTTTTTCATGGCCTCTTTGACCAGATGGAAATCGTCATGGCAGCTGAGAATCACAGCCCGGGTGTGTACCCCGGCCCGCTGCATCTGCTTCAGCAGCTCAATGCCGTCCATCACAGGCATACTGACGTCCAGAAACACAATGTCCGGATGCGTCCGCTGAATCATCTCCCAGCCGGTCTGCCCGTTGTCCGCTTCCCCCACCACTTCATATCCATGCTGGCTCCAGTCCACGGAGGAGCAAATTCCTAAACGTATCAGGCTGTCATCGTCAATCACCGCAATCCGGATCTTTCTCATGGTTCCTCCTCCTTATAGACATGGGCAGGTATCTCCACCCGCACCCGGGTATACTCCCCCAGCCTGCTGTCTATCCGGACACCGTACTGGCTGCCAAAGGTGTACTGTATCCGTGTATGCACATTGTACAGGCCGATCTTGTTGAAGGACAAATGATTGGCCGGGTGCTCTTCGTTCAGCACCTGTTCCGCCTGCTCGGGCGTCATCCCTTTCCCATTGTCCGTCACTTCATACAATATCCTGTCCCCCTCCCGCCGGATATCAATGGTGATGGCCGCGTCCTGGCTGGGCTGCTTAAACTCGCTGAAGCCGTGGTAAATAGCGTTTTCCACAATGGGCTGCAGCACAAACCGCAGGGTCCCGCAGTTCTCTGTGCCTGGCTCCACCCGGATGTCCGCCTGGATCTTGTCAAAATACTTCAGGTTGATCAGATTGAGATAGTCCTTGATAAACAGCACCTCGTCCCGGATGGGCACCATATCCTGGTCGTTTTTTGAGGAAAACTGCAGCAGCTTGATGAGCGAGCCCAGGGCCGTCACCATGCGCTTGGCCCCCTGCATCTCTGCCATCCACTTGATAGAGCTCAGGGTATTGTACACAAAATGGGGGTTTATCTGGAACTGCAGGGCCAACAGCTCTGTTTTCCGCAGCCTGGTCTGGGTCTCATAATTGCGCATGGTCAGGTTGTTGATCTCCTCAATCATGCTGTTATAACTGCTGGAAAGGCCCTTGACCTCCACCTGGTTTTCCTGAAAATCCTCTCCGTTTTTCTGGGCTTCAAACCAGCGCAGCTTTGTATACAGGTCCTGAAGGGGACGGGTGATGATTTGGGATATAAAATGTGACACCACCACGGCCAGGCCAATCAAGACCAGGCCCAAGATGATGGTGATATACGGCATGGCGGCAATCTCCTGGTTCAGCTTGCTGCGCATAATCAGCTTCACCCCTTTCCAGCCAGGGTGGGCGGATTCTGATACCAGAATATCGCAAAGGGCCCCCTCTACCCGGGCGGTGGTGACTCCCTCCTTCAGCTCCGGCATAAAGAACGGCTGGCCAATCTCCCCGGGCCTGTCGCTGTACACCACCCGGGACTGGCCGTCCAGCAGGTAAAAGCGCTCTTGGCTGTCCCCCTGGCGCTGGGGCCATAGCTTCTGCAGGTCGCGGACATTCACATTGATCAGGATAATACCCAGCAGCCGGGAAGTGCCCGGAGAGTGCAGGCTTCTCCCCAGCGTCACGCAGTACTCTGTATCCGCGGCAGAGCGGGGCTGGACCAGCTTGTTCTCATGCACGCCAACCAAGGTAAGGGCCCCTTCGTTCTTCACTACCTCTTCATACCAGCTCTCCGCCTTCACGTCATAGTCCGGATTGATGGTACGCTTGGTGCAGTAATAAAACATATCGCTGTTTTCCGGAAACACCGCGATGGTATCTATCCGGTTGTCCAGGTAATATCCGTTGCGGTACAGGGCGTCCTCTATCTTCTGCTTGTCCTGGTAGTTTAACACCCTGGCCGCCGGGCCGGAATAGGTCCGTTCCACCGCCTCCGTCAGCTGCTGGTTCATCAGCAGGGAGTCTGAGATCTTCTCCAAAGAGAGAAAGAAATTGTCCAGCCCATAGATGGTCTGGTTATTGTGCTGCAGCTCGCTTTGCTGAACATCCATCAGCAGGACCTGCTTAAAATAGGCATAGCTGAAGCTTCCCAGCAGCAAAATGGGCAGTACGGCAATCCCAATCATGGTCAGCATCAGCTTCTTTTTTAGAGACATGTCCCGTCCCTCCTTTCAGAGCACAGGGCAAAAGGCTGCTTTTTCGATTGCAGGATTCCCCAAAGGCCTGCTGGCTGCCATGGGGATTTGCGGTTTTTTTCTGGACAGGAAGACCCGCATCGCCAGCCGGAAACATGAGCGGAGCGGTTTACAGCTCCTCTCCAGGGCTTGTTGGAACATAGAGAAAACCGCAGCAGTCCAACTTTGCGTCCACACCAGGGATTTCCCCTATGGAAAGCGCCTGGCTTGGGCTGCAGGACCCCTCTGTTTTCAAATAGGTTTCTAGGGCTTGTTTGAAAATAGAGAAAGTGCCGGATTTTTGAATCAAAACAAGAGA
>CAJUPK010000174.1 GCA_910588415.1 uncultured Oscillospiraceae bacterium
GTCCACGCAGTATTTGCAGGCGGTACAAGGAATAGTGGGCAGGCTGTTCAGCACATCCACTACCTGGTGGACTACACCCTGCTCGCTCTCGCTGAGAGGCTGGAAATCTGCCATATAGCTCAGGTTGTCGTCCATCTGCTCTTGGTTGCTCATGCCAGAGAGCACCGTGACCAGCCCGTCCAGGCTGGCGCAGAAGCGCACCGCCCAAGACGCCACAGAGGCCTTGGGGTCAGCCTGCTTGAAGATCTCCTGGACCTGGGGGGTCATGGTGGCCAAAGCGCCGCCCTTGACTGGCTCCATGATGATGATGGACTTGCCGTGCTTGCGGGCAATCTCATAGCACTTGCGGGACTGCACATTGTCGCTGTCCCAGTCCGCGTAGTTGATCTGCAGCTGCACAAACTCAGCTTCTGGGTGCTTTTGCAGGATGTCCTCCAGCACCTCTGCGGAATCGTGGAAGGAGAAGCCGATGTGCTTGGCGCGGCCCTGCTCCTTCAGCTCCTTCAGGAACTCCCAGGCGCCCAGGTCTTCGGCCTTTTGGGCGCTCTCCTTGCCCAAGGCGTGGAGCAGGTAGAAGTCGTAGTAGGCAAGCCCGGCCCGGTCCAGGGACTCCTGGAAAATGCGCTCCATATCGGCCCGGTCTTTCAGGTCCCAGATGGGCAGCTTGGTGGCGCACTGGAAGCTGTCCCGGGGATACCGGTCTACCACAGCCTCCTTCAAGGCCACTTCAGACTTGCCGCCAATGTACACATAGGCTGTGTCAAAATAGGTGAAGCCCTTTTCCATAAAGGCGTCCACCATTTTCTTTACATGCTCTATGTCGATCTCCTCACCGTTCATGGGCAGGCGCATCAGACCGAAGCCCAGCTTTTTGATGTCCTGGCCCAGATATGTTTCAGCCATGTCAAACGTCCTCCTTATATGGGGTAATGGGGGCCTGTGTAAAAATGGGAAATACCGGCACGGGAAACGTGCTGAGAAATCGGGTTCTTCCGGTTTCTAAGCCGGACGGCAAGGCCGCCTGGCTGAGAAGGGGTGAAACACCGCTTTTCCCTGCGTTTACTATTGGAGCCGTGATAAACCATGGCAGCCATGGGCAGAGATTTTCTGCGGGAGAAATCCTCGAAAAGGCGGAAGCCTGCACGCAGGTGTGCGGGCTTCCGCCTTACAGCGGCCTGGCCTGGCCCCCAATCGGTGATTTCCGCTGTTTGTAAACAAGCCCTAGGATAAGATGCAACTATTATACAACATGGAGCGGGGTTCAAGTCAAGGGGCAGGAGAAAGATTTTTTGCTTTTTGGACATTTTCTCCCAGAATGTCCGGGGAGCTTTTCAGCAGATCTTAGCGTTTTATCTCCTTCAGTTCCTTCAGCTCTTTCAGGTCCGCCTGGGTTACAGGCGTGGGACTGTAGCGGGCCTGCTCGTACAGGGCGTGAAGTTTCGGCGCGCTGACCCCGGCTTTCTGTTCCAGCTGGGCAGGGGTGTGCCAGGAGGCGGGTTCTGGGTCTCTCTTGAGAATGGCCTGCCTGTACCGCCTGCGCACCGTGGCGTTGGGGCTGCGGTCCCACAGCCGGGGGCGGCGGCCCGCGCCAGGGGCAGTTTCCAGCTCGTCCTGGTCCTCTTTGCTGAGATATTGGACCAAATCCCGGCTGTCCGTGTAGCTGCGCCGGAAATTGAGGAACAGGCCCCGCAGGGCGGCCAGCAGGGCCACAGCCAGAAGCAGAACAGCTATTCCCATGAGCAGATAAGAGAAAAAGGGAGGGATCTGCCAGGTGGGGCCGCCTATCAGCTGGGAGAGGTCCATGGATAGGGGATCGCTGGAGGCAATTTCTATCTGGGGCGGTGCATAGGTACCGGTAGTTTCCGGCAGCTGGATGTGCAGGGACCCGGTATCCAGAAGGGCCGGGGGAAGCAGCAGGAAGGCGGCAGCCAGCACGCAGGCCAGTGTGGCCGCCCCGGCAATGCGCTGGATGCGGCGGGCAGGCAGGCCGTGCATATCCTTGTTGAGCAGCAGGTAGCGGTATATGCGGTCCAGCCCATGGTGGCCCAGGCAGAGCAGCAGGTACAGCACGCTGCCCAGCAGGGAGAGCTTCTGCAGGACAATTAGGTCCAGCAGCGCGCTGAGCAGGTAGGCGGCGGCAAAGAGCCCCAAAAAGGGGTAGGCGGGCTGGTCGAACAGGGAGGCCTGCGGGCCTTCGTCCTCCTCGGCCAAGCGGGCCCGCAGGCGGAACAGGCACATCAGGGCCATCAGCACCGCGCCGAGGGGCTGGCCTGCCAGTAGCCAGGAGAGCCCGCAGAGAAGCAGGGAGGCCAGCAAAAACTGCCAGAGATGGGGCAGGCGCTTGACAGCATGGTAGCAGAGCCCCGCGGGCAGGGCAAACAGTATCCCCCGCCAGAAGGCGGCGGCAGGGGACAGAAAGGATGTGGGCGCGGCCATCTGCACACAGCTGAACAAGGCACAGAAGAGGACGGCGGCCACCAGGCCGCAGTGCAGCCAAGCCAGGGCCCGGAGAATGGGGGGAAATATTTTCATAGGGGGATCCTCAAAATTCCATAAAGATAGACTGTATGTTGGGATAGGCCAGCAGGTCCTGCTGGTTCTCCTGAGACGTGCCCAGACCGCAGGGGATGAGCCGCAGGCCCAGGCCCTTGCCCACCCAGTCGGAGAAGGCTTGGCCCAGGTCGTCCCGCTGGCTGCGGGAGATGAGCACTGCCAAGTCGTCTGCGTCAGAGAGCTTGGGGGCACAGCCGCATACGGGAGCAAGCCCCGTGCCAGAGCCCAGGCAGGCCAGCTTTTTCTTTAGAAACAGCAAGCTGCCCGCCCCGGAGACACTGTCCAGCCGCCAGGGGCCGCCGCTCTGCACATCGCCCCCATTGCTGTAAAGGCCCATCTCCACTCCTGCAGTAAGCAGCTGCTCGGCCAGGGAGCAGGCCACCCGTACCCCGGCTTCGTTGAGAAAGTCCGCCTGGGAGCCGCCGGACTCCATGTCAATAAGGAGGACCACCCGCTGGGACAGGGTGGACTCGTGCAGGTTGATAAGCAGCTGGCCCGCCCGGGCCGTGGCCTTCCAGTTGATGTACTTCATGGGGTCGCCCCGGGCATATTCCCGCAGGCCGCCAAACTCAAAGGGGTCGTCGCACACCCGCTTGCGGCTGAGCACGGCCCCCATAATGCGGGAGTAGGGGATTTGGACCTGGCTGGCGGGGACAGGCTTGGGAAGCACATAGAACTCTGTGTTTTGAGGCAGGGCGGAGACGTAGCGGCGGGTGAGAAACAGGTCCTGAACAGAGAGGCCGGCCTCGCTGATGCGGAAAAAGCCCCGACCCGCGCACTTGAATTCCAGGCGGCGGGTGATTTTCTGGCGGGCGGAGGCAGCGAACACGTCCCGGCGGTAGGTCATGTCGCTGAGAGAGGCGTTTTCGCCGTCCCCGAACTGCAGGCGGCGGTCCATGTGAAAGCTGATCTCCAGCACGGGAAGGGGCAGGAGCTTCCGATTGACAATGACCTCTGAGAGGGCGGAGCTGTCCTCCTCCACGGCGTACTCCTGGGTGAACTGGATGTGGCAGGACAGCCCCTTCTGCCAAAAGTGGTCGTAGACCCAGCGCAGGACCAGAAAGGCTAGGCCCAGCACTGCCGCGGCTGCCAATATGCCGGTCATCCCTGCCAGTCCTCTGTGGGGACCGGGACAGAGCCCAGCAGGTCTTCAGCGGCCAGCAGCTGGTGGGCTGTGCCTGCCAGGCCGCTGAGAGCCAGCCGGTGGGCCAGCACGGGCTTTGCCACGGCTTTTACGTCCTCGGGGGTGACAAAGGTCCGGCCCTGCACCAGGGCATAGGCCTGGCTGGCCCGGAGCAGGGCCAGGCTGCCCCGGGGGCTGACGCCCAACTCGATTCCCTTGCGGCCCCGGGAGCCTTGGGCCAAGGCGGCTATGTAATGGAGCATGGCCTTGTGGACAAAAACCTTGCGGGCCTGCTGCTGCAGCTGGACGATATCCTCTTTGGTGCAGACAGCCTGCAGCTCCTCCAGGGGCTCTGCGTCCCGGAAGCGCTCCAGGATGGCCACCTCCTGCTCCTGGGCCGGGGGAGCCATGGAGATGCGCATGAGAAAGCGGTCCAGCTGGGCCTCCGGCAGGGGGTAGGTGCCCAGGGTCTCCACAGGGTTTTGAGTGGCCAGCACAAAGAAGGGGGGCGGCAGGCGGCGGGTGACCCCGTCCACTGTGACCTGGCCCTCGGCCATGCACTCCAGCAGGCTGGACTGGGTGCGGGGGGTGGCCCGGTTGATCTCATCCGCCAGCAGGATGTTGCAGAACACCGGGCCGGGGCTGAAGACAAACTGGCCCTTCTGCTGGTCGTAGAAGTTCAGGC
>CAJUPK010000175.1 GCA_910588415.1 uncultured Oscillospiraceae bacterium
ACGGCAGCGAGGGGGCCATGTGCGGCAACGGCATCCGCTGCGTGGCCAAGTACCTCTATGACCAGGGCATTGCCCAAAAGGAAGAGCTGGTCATAGAGACCAAAAGCGGCCTGAAAACCTGCCGGGTGGTGGAGACCGGCCCGGACGGACTGGTCCGGCGGGTGTCTGTGGACATGGGCCGGGCAGAGCTTGCCCCAGAGCGGATTCCCGTCCATCTGCCTGGAGAGCAGGTTGTGGGCCGTACTGTGCCAGTGGCTGGGGGCCAATATGCCATTACCTGCGTGTCCATGGGTAATCCCCACTGCGTGGTATTTGGCGGCGACCCCATGGAAATTGCCCTGGAAACCCTGGGGCCAAAATTTGAAAATGACCCGCTGTTTCCGGATCGGGTAAATACAGAGTTCATCCAGGTGACAGACTCCCACACCCTGCATATGCGGGTATGGGAGCGGGGCAGCGGCGAGACCATGGCCTGCGGCACCGGAGCCTGCGCGGCGGCTGCCGCTGCCTGCCTGAATGGCTTCTGCCCGGCGGGGGAAGATATTACCGTAAAGCTGCGGGGCGGCGACCTGGCCATCCGCTATACAGAAGAGCGGGTGACCATGACCGGAGAGGCCGTAAAGGTATTTGACGGAGAAATCAACTGGGAAGAGGGAGAGAGTCAACATGGCTAAGTATATTTTTGTAACCGGCGGCGTGGTGTCCGGCCTGGGCAAGGGGATCACGGCAGCCTCTTTGGGGCGTCTGCTGAAGTCACGGGGGCTGAAGGTAGCCGCCCAAAAGCTGGACCCCTACATCAATGTAGACCCCGGCACCATGAGCCCCTATCAGCATGGAGAGGTCTATGTTACAGAGGACGGCCTGGAAACAGACCTGGACCTGGGCCACTACGAGCGGTTTATTGACGAGGACCTGAACAAGTTCTCCAACCTGACCACTGGCAAGGTGTACTGGAATGTGCTGAATAAGGAGCGCCGGGGGGAGTATTTAGGCGAGACCATCCAGGTGATCCCCCACATCACCACAGAGATCAAAAGCTTTATTTACAGCGTGGGCAGCAAAAACAACGCGGATATTGTCATCACCGAGATTGGCGGCACAGCAGGCGACATTGAGAGCCAGCCCTTTTTAGAGGCCATCCGCCAGGTAAGCCAGGAGGTGGGGCCAGGCAACTCCCTGTTCATCCATGTGACTTTGGTGCCCTACCTGAAAAGCTCTGGCGAGCACAAGTCCAAGCCCACCCAGCACTCCGTCAAAGAGCTGCAGAGCATGGGCATCAAGCCAGACATCATTGTGCTGCGCACAGACGTGCCCATTGATGACCCCAGCATCTTCCACAAGATTGCCCTGTTCTGCAACGTGCAGCCGGACTGCGTTATTGAGAACCTGACCATCCCCGTGCTGTACGAGGCCCCCATCATGCTGGAAAAGAACCGCTTCTCGGATATCGTCTGCCGGGAGCTGAATCTCAGCACCCCAGAGCCGGATATGTCCGAATGGCTGCACATGGTGGACAAGGTCCGCAGCCGGAAACGAAATGTGCGCATTGCCCTGGTGGGCAAGTATGTCAAACTGCACGACGCCTACCTCTCGGTGATGGAGGCCCTGGCCCACGCGGGCTATGACCACAGCGCCAAGGTAGATATCGACTGGGTGGACTCGGAGACCCTGGACAAAGAGAACATCCAGGCCCGGCTGGGGGACTGCCACGGCGTTATTATCCCCGGGGGCTTTGGCAGCCGGGGCATTGAGGGCATGGTGCTGGCCGCCAAATTTGCCCGGGAGCGGGACATCCCCTATCTGGGCATCTGTCTGGGGATGCAGGTGGCGGTTATTGAGTTCTGCCGGAACGTATGCGGCATTGCGGACGCCAACTCCGGCGAGTTCGATGAATATGGCCTGCACAAAGTCATTGACTTTATGCCCGACCAAAACAAGGATATCAACAAGGGCGGCACCCTCCGCCTGGGCAGCTACCCCTGCCAGATCATTCCTGGCACCAAAATGGCGGACTGCTATGGCCAGGAACACATTGACGAGCGGCACCGGCACCGGTACGAGTTCAACAACGACTACCGGGACACAGTGGAAGCCCACGGCATGAAGATCAGCGGCACCTCCCCGGACGGGCGGCTGGTAGAGGCTGTCGAGCTGCCGGAAAAGCGGTTCTTTGTGGCAGGCCAGTTCCACCCAGAGTTCAAAAGCAGGCCCAACCGGGCGCACCCCCTGTTCCGGGGATTTGTGGGTGCGGCAGCCAACTATGCGGAGGAACTGAAGCAGAACTCCGCCACCTAAATGATACTGGACAGGAGTGATGAATATGGCGGGAAAGCACCACGCACCAGGGCCCTCCCCCCTGCCCTGGCTGATTTTTGCAGGTATCCTGATTGCGGCGGGCCTGGCTGGCGGCGGCTGGCTGCTGGCAAAGAAACTGCTTCCCGGACCCGGGGGCAGCGGCACATCTCCAGCGCCATCCCCTGTGCCCGCGGCCTCCCAGGCCGTGCAGCCTACACCGGTCCCTACCCCTGTCCCCACCCCAGAGCCCACGCCAGAACCTACCCCCACTCCCAGCCCTACTCCCGCCCCCATTCCGGACACAGGCGAAGACGGGTACATGTCGGAGGGGCTGTACATCTGGAACAACATGGCCTTTGAGCTGTTTTACGGATACGATGAATCCGCCCAGCCCTATGCCCAGGCCATTTCCTCTTTTGCAGACCAGCTGTCTGGCATCCAGGTGTACAATCTGGTGGTGCCCAACCACAGTGAGTTCGGCCTGCCCCAGCGGCTGCGGGACAGCCTGGGATGCGGCTCCCAGCGGGAGAACACCGCCTATATATACAGCTGCTATGGCTCCAGCGTGCAGCCAGTGGATATATACAACAGCATGGACCACCACAAGGAGGAGTACCTCTACTTTCACACAGACACCCACTGGGCAGGCCTGGGCGCTTACTATGCCTACCAGGATTTCTGCGCTACTGCCGGCGTAGAGGCGGCAGAACTGTCTGATTTTTCCGTTACCTCTTACGAGGGCTTTTTGGGCTATCTCTACCAGATCACTGGCCTGGACTGTCTCTCCCAGCACCCGGACCATATCGACCTGTACGAGCCGCCCTGCTCCTACACAGCCTCTGTCTCCCAGGACGGAGAGAACTTTACCCAGCTGGCAGGCGTAAACAGTGCAGACAGCTCCATGGGCTACAGCATGTTCCTCTGGGGCGACAACCCCTGCCTGCGGATAGAGAACCACGACCTTTCCAGTGGCCGGAAGCTGGCCTTGGTCAAAGAGTCCTATGGCAATGCCATTGGCCCCTTTTTAGCGGCCAGCTTTGACACGGTCTATGCCATCGACTTCCGCAGCTTTGGCCGCAGCCTGCCGGAGTTCTGCCAGGCCAACGGAGTTACGGATGTGCTGTTCCTCAACAGCACCATTGCGGCCAATACCTATGCCCGGGTGGAGGACCTGTACAGTCTGTTCCCATAAAAAAGCAAATCTGGCAAAACCTGCGCGCAGAAAGGACCTGCCCAAAAATGGGGCGGGTCCTTTTTCATAATTGGGAAGCTGGCGGGTACAATAAGCCTGTAAAACGTCCCACAGGTTTTACAACAATGATGAAAGCGAGGAATCTTTCCATGAAAAACAGACTGGAATGTACCGTAACCGCCTGCCGCCACAATGTAGACAACCTGTGCGCCCTGCCGGGCATCAAAGTAGAGGGTCCCGGAGCCTGCCGCTGTGACCAGACCTGCTGCGAGTCCTTTGAAGAGCGGGGCACTGGCAGCACCAACGCGGTTTCCTCCGGCTATCGGTCCGCCACCCCAGAGACCGCCATTGACTGCAAGGCCCACAACTGCACCTACAACGACAACTGCAAGTGCAATGCCGACTGTGTCTGCGTGGACTGCTGCTGTCAGGACGTGACCAGCAAAAGCGGCACCGAGTGCAGCACCTTCCGGGAGGGCTGAGCCCATCTGGGGAACAAGCCGGGTCTACAAGACCCGGCCTTTCTTTTTTTCATATTTATGATATTTTCCCAGTAGCAATTTGAGCAGGAAAATGGTATACTATACACGGCACCAACTAAGTGATTCGATATAGCTTATCTGGCCGTGTCTTTTTATAGTATAGGTTTTGAGAATTTATTGCGCGGTCCAGGGGCGGGGAAGATTGCCAGCGGCAATCGTTCTGACCCGACCGAACCGACAGGCGAGACAGGCCCCTGGTAGGGTTTGGGGTGAGCGTCTGCCAGTGGCAGACAAGCCGCGAACCGACCGAGCCGACAGGCGAGACCAAAGTCCCACGGCCT
>CAJUPK010000176.1 GCA_910588415.1 uncultured Oscillospiraceae bacterium
CGTGAACAGCACGCCCACCACCACGGGGATTACAAAGCTCAGGGTGACAAAATAGTACACCAACTCTGTCACCAGCAGGCCGCTCAGCAAGGCGCCGAACAGCCGGAAGCTCATGGAGATGGGCAGGGAGAACTCCTTCAGTGTTTTGCCCACACCCTTCAGGCCGTTGCCCGCAATGCCCCCTGACAGGATGACCAGGTAAGACAGCACCCCCAGGGCAATGGCCGCGTTCACGTCGGACAAAGGGGCGGGCAGGGTGATGGGATGCCCGGCCGTGGTAACCGCCTGCAGGCCCAGCAGCTCAAACAGCGTGCCTACAAACACATAGGCCCCGGCAGCAAAAATATAGGCCCCCAAAAAGCCGTTCCGGTGCGGGCTGTTGGCTTTGGCCATGCGGTCAAACAGTCCCACCGCCTCTTCCAGCGCCAGCTGCAGCTTTCCCGGCATAAACTGGAACCGGGGAACCGCAAAGACCCGCAGGCAGGCCGCTGCCAGCAGCAGAATGGCTGTAACGGCAAAGGCGGAGATCAGCCCGGGGCTTACATTTTTGACGCCGAACAGGCTGACTTGGTTGGCACTGTGAAGCACCGCGTCGCGCATGGCCTCCTGTACGCTCTCTGTACGGCCATGATACCCAGCCAGCAGAGAGCCTGCCAGAAGGAGGACAACAGCGGCAATCCACAGCAGCAACCCTTTCTTGTGATGTTTCATTGCGCACTTCCTTTCCTAAAAGCAGTCGGTATGTAGGGATGTAGAGATGAAAATATATACTTGCATTGCCAAAGGCACATGGCAATCAAATGGGAAACGGGAATGCTCGTGAAAGCGGTGCCCCACGCCTTACTGGTAGGTCCCCATTGCCAGCTCCATCAAATGGACTGCCCGGCCGCCCCCAGCTGTTACCCCCTTTACACAGCGATTGCAGTAGCACAGCGCCAGCGGACAGGTAAATTTGCGCACCTGCTCCGCCATTAAAGCTGCCTGTACCTCTTGGGGCAGCTGAAAAAGCGGAGTGTCCGGGTATTTTGCCAGCAGCTTCTGATTGGCCCGTTCCCGCGGCTCGAAGTGCAGGTTGCCACAGAACACTGAAGCTTCCCGATTCTCCTCCAACTCCACCACCTGCACCTTCATCTTTTTCAGCAGGCTGCGCACCGCGTCAAAGATCTCCGGATGCTCCCGGTCCCTCCAGCAGTCCTGCACATTTACCATTAACCCGTGGTAGTCCGGCCAGGCAAATTCCCGGTCCCTGTCCAGATAGACAAACAAATTTTGGGTCTTCATCCGGTTCTCCCGCCTGGCTTCCAGCGTCTCCCGACAAGCTTGGCAAAAGTATAAAGCCGTAGTGTCTGCAGAGTAAGAAGCCCTATCCGCCCGACAGCATCCAGCCACAGGCATATGGGCCGCCAAATACGTCCGCAGTTTTTTCGCCGCAGCCGGACTGGCGATATTAAAATTACAGCTGGGAAAATAAACCGTCTCCATTCAAAATCCCTCCCATGTGATGGTTTCCCACAAGGTACGCAGGTCTTTCCTTCAAAAACTTCCCTATTATAAACTCTGCAAGGTTTTCCATCCGCGGTTTTTATGCACGCCCAAACTCCCTGCCTGTTAGCTATTCAAGGCCACAGGCCGCCTCCAGGGCCCTGCTTTCCCGCTTATTTATTATAGGAGCTTATTTTTCCAAAGTCAAGAGCTTTGCCCTTGGTCCAACCCTGCCCATGCAACAAAAAAGGACAGGATCCCCGCCCTGTCCTTCGTGCAAATTGTATCAGCTGATTTTCGCGTGCTGCCGTCTGTATGTATCGTTGTCCTTCCGCTTCAGGTCGCTTTCAGCCTGTTTCAGCTGCCTTTCCAGCCGCTTCTGCTCCGGGCCCTCCTGGGTCCGGTCCAGTTGGCTTTTCAGCTCCTTGACCTTCTTCCTGAGCCGCTCGATCTCCCTGTCCACCTGGTCGGTGTTCATGGCGGTGACGTTCAGCGGCTTTTCATCTGCCTTTTCCGGGTCGGAGAATTTGACCTTCGGTCCATCCTCCCCCGGCTCCTGCCAGTAAAGGCCGCTGGCGGGTTCCGCGTCTTTGGGGCTGTACTGGTCCGGTTCCTGGTAGAATTCCCCCTTGGCCGCCTGTTCCACGGGCTTTTCCTGCAGGGGCTGCCGGACCTCCTCCGCCCTCTGGAGCTTCTGGGCCTGCTGGGCGGTCTGTTCGTTGCTTATCCTGTTCTTTACCGGGTTGATCTGCATAGCTCATACCTCCTGGGGGAGAAGTGGCGGCAGGATACCCGCTCACTCCGGCCAATTTTCTACTTCCAGTATACAGCAAAACCTGCTGCTTGTCACCTTACATTTTTCTTACACCGTCTCTTTGCATGGTTAAGGCAGCACCGCATAATCCCTGTGCGATGCTGCCCTAGAGTCTGTTTTAAAACTCCGAAATACTGTCTGTTTTGACCAGAAAGGGAGCTTTCGGTGATCCCGGTTTCTTTCCTTGAAACCCCTCATTTCTAGCCAAAAATCCAGCATTTCTCCGGTTTTCAAACAGACTCTAACGCAGTTAAAAAGATATTTATCGGTTTTCAAATGCCGGTTTGCTGTCAGATGCCCGCTCCACAGGCCCGTTCACTCGCCCAGAATTTCCTTCTGTCTCTTTTTGGTCAGCCCAGCAAAGACCAGCTGGTAGGACTTGTCCAGCATCTCCCGCAAAAGCTCGTCCGGCACCGCGCCGTCCGTCTTGATGGAGTTCCAGTGCGTCTTGTTGGAGTAGTAACCGGGAATCACATCCTCATACTGCTGCCGGTAGAACTCCCCCTCCGAGGGCTCCAGCTTCAGGTTGATGTAATAGGGCACATCATCCCTATCCAGCAGGACAGCGGCGAACATTTTGCCGCCCACCATATAGCGGAACCAGTTCCACTCCTCCTTCAAGTCCTTTTCCGCCCCAGGCTTGCCAAGGCAGTATTCATCCAGCCATGTGTACCGCATTTTGTCCCCTCCATTGCTTTTCTTGCATCCGCAGGAAACAGTTTCCTGCCCTTTTCTTCAAGAGGTAGTATAGCACAGCAAACAGGACAACGGGGCGTCATGTTTATTTCACCACCAAATTTACCAGCTTGCCCGGCACAAAGATCTCCTTCACTACTTCCTTCCCAGCAATTTCCATGGCAACTTTCGCCTCGGCTTTGGCTGCAGCAATAGCCTCCTCCTTGCTGATGTCCGCTGACACCTGCAGCCGGGCCCGCACCTTGCCCTTCACCTGCAACACAATCTCCACCGTGCTCTCCTTGGTTTTGGCCTCGTCATACTGGGGCCAGGGCTGCTGGCAGGCCATGCCCTCGCCCAAACCGCAGCCATCCCAAACCTCTTCGGTAATATGCGGCGCAAAGGGGTTCAGCAGCAGGGTAAAGATCCGCATCTCTTCCTTGGTAACTCCCTGCCCCTTCTGCACAGCGATGTCGTTCATCAGCGCCATCAGCGCGGCAATGGCTGTGTTAAACTTCAGGTTCTCCGTGTCCTCGCTGACCTTCTTTATGGTCCGGTGGAAGGAGGTCTCCAGTTCTGGCCGCACCCCGCCTTCCGTCAAGTTCTCCCGCAGGTTCCAGTACCGGTCCACCAGGCGGCGGCAGCCCCGCACCCCGGCCGTGCTCCAGGGCGCGGCCTTCTCAAAGTCGCCTACAAACATCTCATACAGGCGCATGGTATCCGCGCCATATTCCTCCACAATGTCATCCGGGTTGATCACATTGTTCAAGGACTTGCTCATCTTCACAATGGGATGATCCGCCATCTCGCCGTACTTCTCCACCAGCGCGGCCTGGGCAGCCTTTTCGCTGCCATACTCGGCCAGCATCCGGCTCTGTTCCTCTTCCGGCAGGTTCTGGAAGTTGTGGGGATTAAAGCCCAAAATCATGCCGTGGCTGGTGCGCTTCCCGTAGGGCTCGGCAGTGGGCACCACCCCGATGTCATAGAGAAACTTATGCCAGAAACGGCTGTACAGCAGGTGCAGGGTGGTGTGCTCCATGCCGCCGTTGTACCAGTCCACAGGCGACCAATAGTCCAAAGCCTCCTTGCTGGCCAGGGCGTCCGGATTATGGGGGTCCATATACCGCAGGAAGTACCAGGAGGACCCCGCCCACTGGGGCATGGTATCCGTCTCCCGCTTGGCAGGGCCGCCGCAGCAGGGGCATGTGGTGTTCACCCAGTCAGTCATATGGGCCAGGGGAGACTCCCCGTTGTCCGTGGGCTCATAGCTGTCTGTCTGGGGCAGCCGCAGGGGCAGCTCGCTCTCCGGAATGGGCTGCCAGCCGCACTTCTCGCAGT
>CAJUPK010000177.1 GCA_910588415.1 uncultured Oscillospiraceae bacterium
CTTCCGCGCCGGAATATCCTTTACAGAAGAAACGCCACACGGTAGAGTTTTTGCGGACGATTCCCCATCTGCGGGCCCGCACCAACCTGTTCAGCGCGGCGTTCCGTGTCCGCTCAGCTGTGGCCTTTGGAATGCACAAGTTCTTTCAGGAGAATGGCTTTGTGTATATCCACACGCCGATTGTCACCGCCACGGACTGCGAGGGTGCGGAGATGTTCCAGGTGACCACCCTGGACCAGGAAAACCTGCCCAAAACAGAGGAAGGCAGCGTGGATTACCGCCAGGACTTCTTCCAGAAAAAGGTGTACCTGTCCGGTTCTGGCCAGCTGCAGGTGGAGTGCATGGCGCAGGCCTTTTCCAAGGTATATACCTTTGGCCCCACTTTCCGGGCAGAGCGCTCTAACACGCCCCGCCATGCCTCGGAATTTTGGCACATAGAGCCGGAGATGGCCTTTGCGGACCTGAACGACGACATGGACGTGATTGAAGCCGCTGTAAAGTACGTGATCAACTATGTGCTGGAAACCTGTCCCCAGGACATGGAGTTCTGCAACCAATTTGTAGATAAGGGACTGTTGGAGCGCCTGCGCCATGTGGCGGGTTCGGATTTTGCCCGGGTGACCTATACGGACGCGGTAAAGATCCTGGAGGAACACAACGGGGAGTTTGAGTATAAGGCCGCTTGGGGCGAGGACATCCAGACCGAACACGAGCGCTTCTTGGCGGAAAAGCATTTTGGCCGCCCGGTATTTGTGACAGACTATCCCAAGGATATCAAGTCTTTCTACATGCGCCAAAACGATGATGGAAAGACCGTGGCCGCCACAGACCTGATGGTGCCGGGTATCGGCGAACTGGTGGGCGCCAGCCAGCGGGAGGAGCGCTATGACGTGCTGAAGGCCCGGATGCTGGAGCTGGGCATGGGCGAGGAGGACCTTTGGTGGTATTTGGAGCTGCGCCGCTTTGGCACAACCGTTCACTCTGGGTTTGGCATTGGCTTTGACCGGCTGGTGATGTATCTCACAGGCATCCAGAACATTCGGGACGTGCTGCCGTTCCCAAGGACCACAGGTTCCGCAGAGTTTTAATAGGTAAATAAGCAGGCCGGCGGAGAAATTTCTGCCGGCCTGTCTGTTTTTGTGTTTCTCGAAAAAAGGAGCGTTGCAGGCATGAACGGGTTATGCCAGAAGGGCCGCAAGCCTTTCCGGGGCGAGGCAGCAGCAAACGGTATTCGATGGCTTCATACAGAGATAATAGAAGGGGTCTCCATAGAAAATAGAAATAGCGCGAAAGCCGGCTGTCATTTTATAAGGAAACCTTGCAAAAATTGACAGTCATAAACTCCGGGGGAAAAGTCACAATAGATAATGCAAACGCGAAAAAAACTTTTTTGAAGGAGACGAGAAACATGAAAAGCAATTCTGTTATGGTCCCCGAGGCCAAGGAAGCAATGGAGCAGTTTAAGATGCAGGCCGCGTCTGAGGTAGGCGTAAACCTGAAGCAGGGCTACAACGGCGATTTGACCTCCCGGCAGGCTGGTTCTGTGGGCGGCCAGATGGTGAAGAAGATGATTGAAAGCTACGAGAAGGGCATGAAGTAAATTTTGCCCGCAAAAGAGCGTCCTGCCAACCTGGGCAGGGCGCTCTTTTTACTGTTTCAGCAGCGTCTCATACTTAAAATGGTTTATGGCGTTTTTCAGCAGCAGGGCGGCAAGGACCGCGCACACAAGGCCTATGGCCAGCAGCAGCCAGCCGCTTACCAGCAGGACCCCTGTAAATTGGCCGATAATCATGAGCAGCACGGGCATCAGCAGGAAAACCGCTCCCTGCTGGGCGTCTTCCACACTTTGAGCCTTGGCGGAAACCCGCACCGTAAGAGTGATGGCAATCAAGGAAAGAGCCGGGGAGACCAGCAGCAGAATCAGCAGCCAGTTTATTTTTGGCAGGACCAGACTGTGGGTGATGAGAAAACTTTCCCCCTCCACCACCACAAGCATACAGAGAAAGGAGAGTAGGGAGACCCCCATGCTCAGGAAAAAGGAGGCCAGAACTTTGGCCCGAAAGATCTGCTGCAGGGACAGGGGGCAGTACAGCAGGGTCTCCAACGTATGCTTCTCCTTCTCCCCCACAAAGGAGCTGGCCGCCATGACCGAGGAGGCCATAATGGGGATGAAGAGAAAAAAGACTGGCAGGATATAGTTGAACAGCAGATGGGTCAAAGCGCTGGGCGTGCTGCCAGCCTGCACGTTCAGCGGGAGCAGTTTCAGCAGCTTGAGCAGTTCGCCATTTTCGTCTGGCATAAAGTGGAGCGACAAAATGAAGACGGTGGGTAAAAAGACCACCAGAACCAGGGGAACTACCAGCAGGGTTGTGAACATCCGCTTATTGGCGGTGACTCCCCGGATATCTTTTTTGATAATAGCTGTCATGGGACGGTTCATACAGATGCTCCCTTCTCTTTGGTCAGCTCAAAGTAGATATCTTCCAGGCTGGGAAGCTGGGCGGAGAGATGGTACAAGTCGCCGCCAGAATCCAGCACGCGGCGGGCAAGCTGGGGAATCTCCCCTTCGGACTGAATGGGGATCAGAAATTCATGGGAGGCGGTCTGGTAGGGAGAAAACTCCGGGGGGACTTTCTGGGCCTGGAGCTTCACCTTTAATCCAGAGTGGACCTTTGCGCGAAGAGCCTCCAAGGTTCCCTGGGCCAGCAGGCGGCCCTGGTCCATAAGGCCGTATTGGGTGCAGATTTCCTGGGCATAGCGGAGCTGATGGGTGCAGAGAAACACAGTAATGCCCTGCTGGGACGCCAGATTATGGATCAGTGTGTGGACGTTCTGGGCGCTCTCCGGGTCCAGGCCCGAGGTGGGCTCATCCAAAAACAGAATTTTGGGCTGGTGCATCAAGGCCCGGGCCAGGGAGAGCCGCTGCCGCATACCCGTGGAATAGGCGGAAAGCTTCTGGTCTTTGGCGCTGGTCAAATCCATCTCTTCTAAAAGCTGGCTGCTGCGCCGCTGGCTCTCTTCAGGGCTCAAGCCATATAGGTCTCCAAAGAACAGGAGATTTTGCAGGCCTGTGAGAGTATCGTACATTTGGGCGTGTTCCGTGACAATGCCGGACAGGGCATGGACCTTCTCGGGGTTTTGGGCAGGGTCCAGGCCAAACACAGCACAGTCCCCAGAGGTGGGGGCCAGCATACCGCTCAGCAGCTTGACAGTGGTGGTTTTTCCCGCGCCGTTTGGTCCGAGAAAGCCGAAGACCTCGCCGGGAGAAAGGGCAATGCTGACAGCGTCCACAGCTTTCTTTCCGCCAGGGTAGGTTTTTGACAGGGCGTTTAGTACAACAGCGTTTGTCATAGATTGCCTCCATGCTTTTGCAGGTTGCGCAGAACCGCTTGAAACCGGGGATTTTCCTTTAGGCAGGCAAATTCGGGCAGGCAGTCCGGCGCTTCTAAGATGTTTTTGCGTACGGCAGATTCCTCTCTGGGCAGCTGGCTGCCTAGAGGCAGAACATCCTCCAGCCAGTCGTTCAGCAGGGAGAAGTAGCTGTCACCCTGCAGCCGCAGGGGATAGATGTCCGACAGGGCCAGCTTCTGGTATTTTTCCAGCAGGTCTAAGGCGGCTTCCTGGTCTCCATGCTTCATGTATCCCTGGGCCAGGGTGAGATACACGGTAAGCAGCATAGCGGGGTGCAAAGTCTCTAACCGGAAGCTCTCGGCCAATGCCAATATGCGGCGGATGGTCTCCTGAAAGGCGGCAGGGTCTTCTTGGCACAGGTCCAGATAGGGCAGCTGCAGGTTGAGCAGCTCCACTGCAATCTGGTACATGCCTGCCTGCAGGATGCGTTTTGCCTCTAAGGGCTGGCCCGCTGCCAGGTAGGCCTGGGCCAGCAGAGGTTCCGGGGGCAGGCGCAGGGGAACCGAGTGCTCAAGCAGTTCAATCACCTCCTGGCTGCGGCCTAGCTGCAGCAGACAGATTCCCTCCATCTTTGCGGCCTGGCCGGCCAAAGAGCTGTCATCGCTTTCCTCTCTCACCCGCTGAAACAGGGTGATGGCCTCTTCCAGAATGGCGGCCCCTTTTTCCGGGGCGCCAGCCAGCATACAGTGATTGATATATAGGCCGCCCAGCTGGAACAACAGCTCTGGGCAGGAGAAATATTTCCGGGCATAGTCCCGGCAGCAGTCCATCACCTGTTCAAAGGGCTTGCAGGAAAAGTCCCGGGCCAGCGTCCGGCAGAGCTGGC
>CAJUPK010000178.1 GCA_910588415.1 uncultured Oscillospiraceae bacterium
TATCTTTTTATATCCGAATACTTGATTGCTCTCATCGTATATCTTTTGAATAACTTCACGGAGTTTAGCACGATGTTCGACATATGAGGTGTTCTCGCGTTTGTTGCGCAGGATATGATTGTAGAATGTGCCTCTTGGCACCTCTAAGGCCTCGCAAATCATGTGCACGCTATATGTATGCTGTTCATGTAGCTTTTCTAGCGCATCCAACTTCACTTTGAGAGGATCTTTGGGTGAACAGTCCACGGTTTTGAGAATTTCAATGAGCCCTTCCAACCGTTTGACCTTCTTTTCCAGTAGTTGGAAGTTCTGTGGAGTAGGCTCCTTTCGATTATCCTCTGCTGCCTTTGATAGTTTTAACCAGTTATAAATCGTGCTTCTAGGAATGCCGGTATCTTGAACAATATGGGAAATGGGTTCGCCGGATTTGTAGCGGGAAATTACCGTTTGCTTTTTTACTGGATCGTGTTTGGTGTTCATTTTTTGCTCCTCCTATACCCTAGGTATACCATACTCCTCTTCCAATAGGGACTGCATTCTGCTTGAAAACTGTGACGAATGCTGATATAGTTAAGCTAAACAGGAAAAACAGCAGTTCAGCAGTTGCGAAGGGAATAGCGTTATGATAAAGTATATCAGAAACTTACATAGGAGCGCAAATGTGTTTTATGAAAAGAAGGTGGATTTGCAACAGCCAAGTACCGACTATAGGGATTTATTACCTGTGGACGACATTCAAAATGGTAATGAATATCTGAATGCGTTAAGTTGGGCCTTTAAGAATAAGCGAGTAAAGAATATTGCGCTAGCAGGACCATATGGTGCGGGGAAGAGCAGTATTATAGAATCCTTTCTCAAGAAATATTGGTGGATAAGGCGAAAGTCTCTCCGAATATCAATGGCAAGCTTTGAGGTAAATTCAGCCATTTATACTGACACAGAACGGAATGACAAAAAACGCAAAACACCTATTGAACAGGAAGAAATCGAACATGGAATTTTGAAGCAGTTGTTCTATAAAGTCGGTTATGGAAAAATCCCTCAGAGCCGCTACAGAAAGTTACACAAAGTAAGTACCCTTTGGACATGGATAACGGTGGGCGTGGGCGGGGTGTTGTTGATGATACCGTCAAAGCTGTTGTCGTTCTGCTCTACGGTGTCCTCGATGTGCTTTAGGTGGTTTTCCGGCTGCGTGGCGGCGACGGCAAAGGCTTGTGTGCCATTTCCCATGATAAGAAACTTGCCGTCCTCGGATTGGTGGTGAAAGCCGTACCCGGCAGCTTCCATCTGTTCGCGGGTCATATCGGTAACGCGGAAGCTGCCCCGGGGCGTTCTGACTTGCTCCCCCGTCATACGGACGTCGGGGGTAAGCTCCTGCTGCTCCCGCAAAAACTCCGGTACCTGCTGATAGCCGATACTGTCAACATAGTGGGCGGTGTCCTGTCCGGCCTGATGAAGCACTACCACGTCGGAAACGGAAAGGCTGTGTCCCTTGAAGTCTGTGGGGTGGTCGATGTTGAAGCGGGTAAAAATATCGTCCAGCGACATATCCGGCGCAAGGGGCGCGGTATAGATCAGGTCATAATTCGCCGGGTCAACCGCAAGCCCCGCCGCCTGCAAGCGGTCGTAAGGCTCAAAACGGAAGTCCCGCGTTTCGTCCCCGCGCTTTAGCTGGTAGATGGAAAAGGTGTCCTTGTCCGGCTCGGCCTCCTGCGCCCTTGCGTACAGCTCCTTTACCTCGCCCTGCGTCAGCTCCCCGGCGGCAAGCTGCACCATGATTTCGCGGCATTTCTCCGCTGTGCCGATATACAGCACGTCCCCGATCTGCGCTTTGCCGTCCCCCTGCGGAAGATAGGCTTGCAGGAAAAAGCGGTCATTTTCACTTTCGCTGTGGGGGTTGGCTTCCATCTTGTAGATATACTCCGGCGCGGCGGCTTTCTCCCTCGGCGCGTCCTGTGCGGCTGCTTCCCGCCGCGTCCGCTTCTGTACCTCCGTGGGACGCTCCCCCGTCAGAGGGGCGATACACGCCAGATAGTCGGCGGCGCGGATAGCGTTGTCGTTTAGCTGCCGCTGCCACGCCCCAGCAGAGGGCGACCACCGAAAACCGTATTCTTTCAATTTCTCGCGGGTGTCGGCTTCGGGCTTTCCATCAAAGAAGATTTGCAAGCGGTTGTCTGCGGCGTTGGCTTCTACCTTGCCGCCGTCAAACTCCCAGCCCACATAGCCGATCTCCCTTTGCCGGGTCAGGGCGGCAATGCGCTCCTTTAACCTGCGGATTTCGGCGTTGTTATTGGAGAGCTGGTAGCTTTCAAAGGGCTTCGGGTTTGCCCGCCAATCGCCGGACATGGACGCTTTCATTTTCTCGATCTGCTCCGGCGTCAGGTGGGGGCAGCCGTCAACGGTCTTGTGCTTGCGGTAGTAGGCATTAACGGCTTTCATGGTTTCCTGCAAGGCTTCCCGCTTCGCCAGCTTGCTTTGCAGCTTGGAAACAGCGTCGGGGTCGTCCGCGCTGATACCGCCCATGCCCGTACTGCGGATTTTGGAAAGCAAGCCCTGTATCTCGGAAAACTCCTGCATATTCCTGTCCGCTGTGATACTCCTTTGCGGTAGATTTGTTACGCAGTAGAAGCGCGATTTTGAGGGGTCAGGTATAAACACCCTGTCCCGCCAAAACCGCGCCCGAAAAGCCGCATGGCGCAAGGCTCCTTATGCCCCTACTGCGTAACAAAGGGCATAAAAAAAGCGGCGTCCCTTTTCTCCCAGCGTGGGGAGTGAAGAAACGCCGTCATGGTCGGTATATGAAATTGTCATGGTTAGGGGTCTATCTGTGTGCTGCCCTCTCCGGGCGTCTGGCTCTCGCGGTGCTGCGCATATCAAGGCTCTTTCCACAAAAGTAGTAAATCGGTAGTAAATTCCTTGTTCATATCCGCGAAAGTGCCTGTATTTCAAGGCTTTTTAGAGATAATCAAGGTTGTTCCTTGAACATCAAAGCGCGGACCGTGGGCCGCGGCCAGCACGGTACCGCTCGATGGGCCACCAGAGGCGAGATCGCCCGCACCTACGCACAGGTTGACTTTACCCCGGAGCGCTGGCGGGAGGGACGGGATCTGCCGGACAAGCAGGGCATTGTGGTAGGCTGTAAAAACCGAAAGCATACCACCACCGCCCTGGTGGATACCGGCGACGTACATGCCATTATGATCGGCGCGGCTGGCGTGGGCAAGACAGCGTACTGGCTCTATCCATGCCTGGAATATGCCTTGGCAAGCGGAATGTCGTTTTTATCCACCGATACCAAGGGCGACGTTTTTCGGAACTACGCTGGTATTGCGAAGGACTGCTACGGCTACCGGGTTTCCGTTATTGACCTGCGCAACCCCACGAAAAGCGATGGCTTTAATCTCCTGCACCTTGTCAACAAATACGCCGATTTGTACAAGCAGGAGGGCAAGGAGGGGCAATGTTTTCCCTCTGTCCCCACCATAGCCCGGCAGACGAAACTATCAGAGGCTACCGTGCACCGGGCGATTAAGGACCTGGAGAAAGAAGGCTTTCTCTATGTCACAGGCCGTCAGCGGCCTAATGGCGCGGATTCCTCGAATCTCTATACATTGACGGACGCCGAACCGGGGTGGTAATTTTGAAAAAATCACTCACAAGGGAGCAATCTCGGCCTTTAGTGACACCGGGAGGGTCTCATAGTGACAGGGGAATGTTAACCTCCCAGGTTACTATAAGACAGAAAGAAAAAAGAGGAAGTTCGATACGTGTGGTGGTAGGTTTTCAGCAACGAGAGGTCTGTGGGAGAAGTTTTCGGCGCGGCCTTTTTCTTTTTCTGCATGACCACAGCGCGTATGTTGAAAGTTCTGTTGATTACTGTGGAAAGCCGGTGTAGAGTGCAATCATATTGCCGGGTCTGCGCTATTCAGCAGTCGGAAGGTTTGTTGCAGCAATTTGTCCCGGCAAATTTCCAGAAATTACCCCTTGAAAAAGAACGTGCGTTCTGCTAAGATGATTATAGCAAGAAAATACGTTCGATAAAAAGAGGTGGTGAAGATGCAGCAGTATATTGCCTGTGACCTTAAAAGCTACTACAGCTCCGTAGAGTGTGTAGACCGTGGCCTGGACCCGCTGACCACAAATCTGGTGGTGGCAGACGAGGCACGGGGGGATGGGACCATCTGCCTGGCAGTGTCCCCCTCCCTAAA
>CAJUPK010000179.1 GCA_910588415.1 uncultured Oscillospiraceae bacterium
CTCAATGTCGCAGGCAGCCTTGGCATAGTGGGCCAGCTTCTCGTGGTCGTGGAACCGAAGCTTATCCGCCGGCAGGCCCAGGTCCTCAAAGAATGTTCTGCCATACTCCTTGAAGTAGGCGTACAGCTCCTCGTCGCTGCCCTCCTTGCAGAAGGTCTGGAACTCCATCTGCTCAAACTCAATAGTCCGGAAGGTGAAGTTGCCCGGGGTGATCTCATTGCGGAAGGCTTTGCCGATCTGCCCAATGGAGAAGGGAAGCTTAGCCCGCATGGTGCGCTGGACGTTCAAAAAGTTTACGTACTCGCCCTGGGCGTTCTCCGGCCGCAGGTAGATGACGGACTTGTTATCATTGGTAACCCCCCGGAAGGTCTGGAACATGAGATTGAACTCCCGGATGTCCGTAAAATTGTGCTTGCCGCAGTGGGGGCAGGGGATGCTGTGGTCTTTGATGTACTGAAACATCTCCTCTTTGGTCATGCCGTCCGCATGGGCCTCTGGGTCAAAGTCATCGATGAGATTGTCGGCCCGGTGGCGCATCTTGCACTCCTTGCAGTCCAGCAGGGGGTCCGAAAAGCTCTGCACATGGCCGCTGGCCTCCCATACCCTTGGGTGCATCAAAATATCCGCGTCCACCTCAAAGCTGTTCCGCCTCTCTTGGATAAACCGCTTGCGCCAGGCATCCTTCACGTTGTTCTTCAGCCTCGCTCCCAAGGGGCCGTAGTCCCAGGTGTTGGCCAATCCTCCGTATATCTCGCTGCCGGGAAAAATGAAGCCCCGGGTCTTGCATAGACCTGTAATCATGTCCATGGTTTTCTCGCTGTGAACCATTGCGCTATCGTCCTTTCTGTGTATCATTGTGCGTCCTTTTATTGGGATGTGCAGGGTAATATCCTGTCTCTCTGCTTCTCTCCTGTCATTTTACCAAATCCCGCGGGACTTTGCAAGAAAAAGCTTTTCTTTTTCTCCTTTCGGTCCTCCACGTTCCAAGCCCCGCCGGGGCCCGGGAACCCGTTTGGCAGAACAGGCCCTTTTGCCCATGGGGCTTCCATCAGGCCGCCCAGCCAGGGCCAAAGCTTGCATTTTCTCCGCCAATAGTATAAAATAGGTATCAAAATCAGCGGTACATCCATTTTTCCAAGGAAAGGTTTGATTGCATTGAAGCTTCTCATTGTCCGCCATGGAGATCCCGACTATTCCATCGATTCCCTTACAGAAAAAGGCTGGCGGGAGGCCGAATTTTTGGCTGAGCGCCTGGCTAAGGCCCCTGCCAGCGCCTATTACTGTTCTCCCCTGGGCCGGGCTAAAGACACCGCCAAAGCCACCCTGGAGCGCTTGGGACGCACTGCCCAGGAGTGCCCCTGGCTGCGGGAGTTTCAGGGACTCATCCACCGGCCGGACGCTCCCTTGAAAGAGAAGATCTGCTGGGACTGGCTGCCCCAGGACTGGACCGGAGAGGAGCGGTTCTTCTCCCGGGAGCTCTGGCTGGAGCCAGAGCCTATGGCTTCCGGCACGGTTCAGGAGCAGTATCAGTGGGTAATCTCCCAGCTGGACAGCCTGCTGGAAAACCACGGCTACTGCCGGGAGGGCAGCCTGTACCGGGCTGTAGGCGCCAATAATGACACCATTGTTTTTTTCTGCCACTTCGGTGTGGAGTGTGTGCTGCTCAGCCACCTGCTGAATATCTCCCCCATGCTGCTGTGGCATGGCACCATGGCGGCCCCCACCTCGGTGACTACCCTGGCCACAGAAGAACGCCGGGAGGGGCTGGTCTATTTCCGCATGAGTTCCTTTGGGGATATCTCCCATCTCTATGCCCACGATGAGCCCCCTGCCTTTGCCGGGCGCTTCTGTGAGCGCTTTGGCAATCCCGGCGAGCGGGTGGACTAAAACCTGCCTGAAAACCGTGGCCCATCCCGTCCCCTCCCTTTTGGACGGCCTATGCCAAAAACTTTAAAGCCGCCCGGCTTTAAACAAACATCCGACCGCCCTCTTATTTCAGGCAGGCCCTGGCTCCTGTGTTCTCCATTGCCTGGGACAAATAAATTGAGCCAGCAGTGACGCTGGCTCAATTCGAGGTAAAATATGAAAGGACGAAAACCCTTATACTCTGTGTTTACTGCCCAAGGCCCTCTGCAGGGACATATCTTTCCTGGGCCGATAGCTCTGGCGCCCAGAGCGGCTGTCCTGCCCGGCACGCTTGGCCCTGGCGAACATCAGCAGGCCTGCCAGAGGCACCACCAAAATGGCCGCAAAGCCTGCCATACTGACCAAAAGCGATGTGCCCGGCCTGTCTTCCACTGTGGCGGAAAGCCCTTCCGGCTCCGCCTCCTGGCTGTGCATCTGCTGCATGTACCGGTCCACCGCTGTCTCCGGGCTGACCCGGCTGGCTGCGCTGAGTACTGCCACCACAACCACGGTTATTGCCAACACCAGAAAAAACGCCGCGAACTTTTTCAAATACCTTCGGCCCATTCCTGCCTCCCTGCCACCCCTTTGGCGGCACATTATGTCTAGCGAAGATTACATTTTGATTTCAAGTGTTACAATTTGGTTACATTCTATCACGAATTTTCTCAAAATGCAAGTCTATTCTGAAAGATTCACAATATGTTCACAATTCTTCCTGTTTGCCCAAAGCTTTTGTCCGATTTTCCCATGGATAGGATAGGTAAGCTCATAGACATTCAAAATGCGCTAAAAGAGGGACAATCCCATTGGCAGACCCCGCCTCTGATTGTCCCTCTTTTTATTACTATTATTAAGAGCTTTAAAATTCTGCGCGGACTTACTTCAGCTCAACCTCAGCGCCAGCCTCGGTCAGCTTGGTCTTCAGAGCCTCGGCGTCGTCCTTGGACATGGCTTCCTTCACCGTCTTGGGAGCCTCGTCAACCAGAGCCTTGGCTTCCTTCAGGCCCAGGCCAGTGACTTCCTTCACAACCTTGATCACGTTGATCTTGTTGGCGCCAGCAGACTTCAGGACCACATCAAACTCTGTCTTCTCCTCAGCAGCAGGAGCGGCAGCGGCCGGGGCAGCAGCCATAACGGCGGCGGGAGCAGCAGCGGATACGCCAAACTCCTCTTCCAGAGCCTTAACCAGCTCGGACAGTTCCAGAACAGTAAGAGCCTTTACTTCTTCAATCAGATTCGTTACCTTCTCAGACATTGTAATTTCCTCCATACAATAAAATTAGTTTTCACATTCGGGTGGGGAAAAATCTCCCCGCTTCCTATTTGCGCCCTGCCGGAAAGCTTATTAGGAGCTCTCCAGCGTCATGGGCAGCGCTCCTTTTTATGCGGACTGCTTCTCCGCAATAGCGTTCAGGGCGATTACCAGGCCGCGGATTGTGCCGTTAAGCACATTGGCGAAGCCCTGGATGGGGCCGTTCATGCCGCCAAGCACTTGAGCCAGCAACACCTCTTTGGGGGGCAGCTTAGCCAGCTCATCAATCCCGCTGGCGCTTACCGCACCGCCGTCAATAAAGCCGGCCTTTACCGCAAAGCCGCTGTTGGGATTGGCCTTGATATAGTCGGAAAGAATCTTCGGCGCGTCCGTATAGCCCTTGTCGCTGTAGGCCAGGGCGGTAGAGCCCTTCAGATGCTCCTCCAAGCCGGAAATCCCTGCCTCCTCAAAGGCACGGGACAGCAGCGTGTTCTTGACCACCTTATACTCGCAGCCAGCCTCGCGCAGCTCCTTACGCAGCTTGGTGTCCTTCTCCACAGAGATGCCGCTGTAATTTACCAGCACGCCTACATTGGCATTCTTTACCGCTTCGCTCAATGCGGCCACCTGCTGTTTCTTCTGTTCCAGAATCTTCTCGCTGGGCAATTCAATTCACCTCCGTTATATGGGGTTTGTCCAAATCAAAAGCGCCCTCCCCGGCGGAAAGGCGGGGAAAGGCGCTGGAATACAAGCTAAAAAGGGAGTTCTCCCTGTTCCATACGCTCATCTTTCCTCGGCAGGCCGGAAAACCCGTTTAGGCGGCAAAACACCGCACCTGCTGTCTTTGGTTGGACAGCTTTTGTATTATAGCATGTCCGGCAGGAAATGTCAACTGTAATTTGCACAAGGAAAGCCCGAAGGCACAAGACCTCCGGGCTTTCCCCTACCCCGGCCTATTTATCCCGGCCGGGGCCTAACATTTCAAAACATCCGGATTTCAGCAATTTTGCCAAT
>CAJUPK010000180.1 GCA_910588415.1 uncultured Oscillospiraceae bacterium
GAGATCGACGTTAGTGACTGGAGTTCAGACGTGTGCTCTTCCGATCTAGGGAAAGGGAGTGTCCAAACCGAGTTGTTAAACGAGAAATCTTTTGGCAGCAAAAAAGCAAAAAGGTTCGTTGTCTCATCGAGTTGGCACACCAACTCGTCGGTTCAGTCGGCACAGGGCGGGGGTCTTGGGGGCAAGCCCCCGGAGGCCAAAACATCGTCAAAAAGCTGCGTTTCGGACACTCCCCCAGGGAAAGATCCCCTTGACAGAGCCAGCGGCTTGTGCTATACTGGAAATACCTCGAAAAGGAGGTTTCTTTTTTTGCGCCTGTTTTTTTGAGGGAGGCAAAGACGCTGAAGCCGCGTTTTCCGCCGTTAAGCGAGAGTTCCGCTTTTGGCCGGAGCGCGGGGAATTCAGGTCTGGACCAAAACCAATTTTATGGAGGTGCCGACATGCGAGTGAAGATCGTGCTGGCCTGTACCGAGTGCAAGCAGCGCAATTACCTGACCAAAAAGAACAAGAAGAACGATCCGGACAGGCTGGAGATGAACAAATACTGCCGGTTCTGCCGGAAGCACACCCTGCACAGGGAAACCAAGTAAAGGGAGCGGGGTATTATGGCAGACAACGAAAAGAACCCAAAAAAGCCCGAGGCAAAGAAAGAGAAGCCCAACGCTCTGGCAGCCTTTGGCAAAAGGACCATGAAGTTTGTAAAAGACTGCAAGGGCGAGATCAAGAAGATTGTATGGCCCACCCCTAAGGCGGTGTTTAAAAATACCGGCGTGGTGCTGGTCACCATCATCGTGCTGGGGCTGTTCGTCTTTTTGCTGGACACGGCCTTTATGAATCTGCTGGGCCTGGTAATGAACGTAGCGGCGTAAGCCGGCCTCTGCTTTAAGAAAGCGCTGGTTGGACCAGCGGCTCTTTTAGAGCCTGGGGCTGGGCGAATTTGGAGGGAAACATGGCTGACGAAGCAAAATGGTATGTGGTGCATACCTATTCTGGATATGAGAACAAGGTGGCCTCTAACCTGGAAAAAACCGTGGAAAACCGCCAGATGCAGGACTTGATTCAGGAGATCCGCGTGCCGACCGAGCAGGTGACGGAGATCACTGAAGAGGGCAAGCGCAAAGAGGTGGAACGGAAGATTTTTCCCGGCTATGTCATTGTTAAGATGATCATGACCGATGAGAGCTGGTACGCCGTGCGGAACATTCGCGGCTGCACAGGCTTCGTGGGGCCGTCCTCCAAGCCAGTGCCCCTTACAGAGACAGAGGTGGCCAGGCTTGGCATTGAGCTGCGCCAGGTGGAGGTCAGTTATCAGGTGGGCGATTCCGTGAACATTGTAGACGGCCCCCTGGACGGATTCATCGGCGTGGTGGAGGAATTGGACGTGGAGAAGAACCGCGTCCGGGTAATGGTCTCTATGTTTGGCCGGGACACCCCGGTAGAGCTGGAGCTGGACCAGGTAGAGCCGGTCTGACAGCAAAGGCAATCGGTTTGTCCATTTTCTTTCTGCCTTTAGGCGCAGAAAAAGCGGCAGGGGATGGGAGCGGAGTTCTCATGTCCGCTGCGGTGGGCGAACCCTGGGCACAGAGGTCTTTCCCTATGCGCAAGGTTTCTATGGGTTTTCATCAGGAAAACCTTTACCAAGTGGGAGATGCAGGTAAATATATATGAGGATGCCTGCACCGCTTGAACCACAATATTTGGAGGTAATGACACATGGCACAAAAGGTAACGGGCTTTATTAAGCTCCAGATCCCTGCCGGCAAGGCAACGCCGGCCCCGCCTGTAGGCCCCGCTCTGGGCCAGCACGGCGTAAACATCATGGCTTTCACAAAGGAGTTCAACGAGCGCACCAAGAACGATGTGGGTCTGATTATCCCTGTGGTCATCACGGTATACGCGGACCGCTCCTTTACCTTTATAACCAAGACCCCGCCCGCGGCGGTGCTGATTAAGAAGGCCTGCAATATTGAGACCGCCTCTGGCGAGCCCAATAAGAAGAAGGTGGCCAAGATCACCAAAGAGCAGGTCCAGAAGATTGCGGAAACCAAGATGCCCGACCTGAACGCAGGGACGCTGGAGGCTGCCATGAGCATGATCGCTGGCACTGCCCGCAGCATGGGCATTGAAGTGGTAGACTAAGGGAAGGGGGAAACGGCAATGAAACACGGAAAGAAGTATAGAGAGAGCGCCAAGCTTATTGACCGCCAGAAGCTGTATGACACCGCAGAGGCCCTGAGCCTGTGCGTTAAGACCGGCGTCACGAAGTTTGACGAGACGGTTGAGCTCCATGTAAAGCTGGGCGTAGACGGCCGTCACGCTGACCAGCAGGTGCGCGGCGCCATTGTGCTGCCCAACGGCACGGGCAAAAATGTGCGGGTGCTGGCCATCTGCAAGGGCGACAATGTGGAAGCCGCCGAAAAGGCTGGCGCTGATTTTGTGGGCGCCGAGGAGATGGTGCAGAAGATTCAGTCAGAAGGCTGGATGGACTTTGACGTGGTTGTCACCTCTCCGGACATGATGGGCCTGGTGGGCCGCCTGGGTAAGATTCTGGGTCCCCGGGGCCTAATGCCCAACCCCAAGGCTGGCACTGTGACCCCTGACATCGCCAAAGCTGTGCAGGAGGCCAAGGCTGGTAAGATTGAGTACCGCCTGGACAAGACCAATATCATCCACTGCCCCATCGGGAAAATCTCCTTTGGTGCGGACAAGCTGGCTGAGAACTTTAATACCCTGATGGATGCCATTGTAAAGGCTAAGCCTGCGGCTTCCAAGGGACAGTATGTGCGGTCTTGCACTGTGGCCGCCACCATGGGGCCTGGCATTAAGATCAACCCGGCCAAGTTTATCTAAAGCAAATCGATAAGAAAAAGGACGCCCTTAAAGGGGGATGTCCTTAACGGAGAAAACAAAAATCGAATAGGACAAGCAAAGAGACCATATGGGAGATTATTGCCTTCCATACGGTCTCTTCTTTCAGTTATTTGTCAAGACGATTAATTTGTTTGTTGTGATATTGCATATCATGAATGGTTTGCTTTTGTTCGCGTAGTTCTCTCCTGCGTCCATAGATAATGGACTGGATGACTTTGACTAAATTTAGAATTTCAACACAAAGCTGAATTACCACGAGTGCAAAAGCGAGTATCGATTGGATTGTCATTATAATTTTTTACCTCCTCCAGAAAAAATGGCTTCATTTTTCATTCATTGTCCTTTCTCGCTTTGGGAGATAGGAGGCGGCAGATACAACAACAGCCGGTGCATCAGATGACACACCGGCTTCGTACACTCGTGAGAAGACATGACGAATCAACGGTGGTACATCGGATGGCTGACGGGTAATCCGTTCCAAGCTCCGTATGTATCCACCGCTTCGTTAATGGCCACTCACAAAGCGGATTAAAATTTATTTCGAAGGAGCTACCCTCGATACCAAAATTATATCTAACAATGCCTGAAAACCCGAATCTTGGTGAGTTACAGCTGGAGAAGCAAAAAATCCCCGTCTACCGTGCGTTTCCGTTGTTTGGAAACAGCGTAGACAGGGATTGGTCACGATAAGTGTATCGAATCGTAACTCGGTGAGTTACAAACTTTTTTGTGTTTTTGAGTAATATGAATTGTACAAACAAAAAGTTGAATAAAAGTCATTGAAAAAGTAATTACTTCGTGCTATAATGTAGAATAGCAATTGCTGTAAGCACCTACAAGGAGGCAAATTATGGCTGAGGTAAAGAAAAGTATCACTCCAATGGAGCATTATAATATGTCCGACTTCCTGCGTGGACAGGCATCAAAAATTATAACTACAATATCTACCGAAGATAAGGCTGGTTTTGTCTTGAAGAACGGTAAACCTATGGCGGTTATCATTTCCAACGACCGCTATGAGCGTTTGCTGAAGGCCGGAATCGACCT
>CAJUPK010000181.1 GCA_910588415.1 uncultured Oscillospiraceae bacterium
TATTTTCGCACTAACCCGCAATTTGTGCAATATTTATTTTTCAAACAAGCCCTAAAGACAATCCAAAACATTTTACTTTCCACTCACGGTTCTGTATTTGCTTCTCACATTCTTTGGTCGTGAAGATGTCATTCATGTATTCAGCCATATTATCCCCTAGCAGATCATACAGTTCCAAATTACGATAGTGCAGCATGAACTGTCAAGCTACCTACACAAAGCCTGGGCTGCCGGTATAGCGGCAGCGCTAATGCGTATTTATTGTTCAAAATATGCGCAAGCAGGCTGGGCGAAACGATCCCGCTGCCAGGGATCAGCCCCGCCGGGACTTCGCTCTTTTTCATGGGAACCTCTGTAGCTTTTTTCTCGCAATTCCGGCAGCTATAGGCGGTCTGGACGTGTTCCACCACTTTATACTGCGCTGGGACATACCGCAGTTCCCGCCGAACCACCTCGTGGCCGCAGACATGCATCGCCCCGCCGCATTCCGGGCAGACCTGCTCTCCCTCTGGCAGCTCATGGACGATCTGCTCTGTGGGCAGCTTGGAAAAGTCCAGGTCCCGTTTTCCAGACTGCTTTTTCCTTTTGTATACGCTCTGTTCCAAGTCAGGCTCCGCAGCTTTGGGATCCGCCAGCAACTCCGGTTCGTTAAATAAAGAAAGCTGCTCTTCCAGTTCCACACTCTTTTCACTGGACGGCCCAAACTGCTTAGCCTGCAGCAGCTTGAACTGCCCCTTGAACCAGTCCACCTGCTTTCGGAGGTTAGCGATTTCCCGATCCTTCTTATTGATTTCCCTGTCTTTTTCACTGACCAATTCCTGCCACTGCGCGGCGCTTTTCTCTGTATTTTTCATACTTTAATTATACCAAAAAGTGCAATAAAAACGCAAGGAAAAAAGCCCTTTTACCTGGGCTTTTTCTCCTTGCACGGCACGATCGACCGGCTTTTTAAATATTCAAATTCTTTCTCTGTGATTTCCAGCACCTTCCCAGCCTCAGCGGGCGGCCAGGGGTAACTCCCGCTTTGGGCGCGGCGCTTGCTCAGGCAGAAACCCGCCCCGTCCCACTCCAGATATTTTATCATTGTGCCGCTGAAGTCCCGGAAAACGTAGAGGCTCCCGTCATAGGGGCTGTGATTTAGCTGGTACCGGATGATTCCCAGCAGACCGTCCAGTCCCAGGTACATGCTGGTCACCCCGCACACCAGCCACACCCTTTTCCCGCGCATTCACGGCAGCAATATTTCTGCTCCGTCTTAACAAACGCGCTGAAAATCCCGCCGCACCAACCGCACACCCTGTCCTCCCTCGTCTCAGCCATGGCCTGCAAATAACACTCCCGGCTGCAATACTCCCCGCCATGCCATCTGTCGCTGGTGAACTCTTTCCTACAGTACGCGCATTCTCGCATCCCAGGCTCCTTGGACGGGTTTGCTTTGTGGTATTCCCTCCACCACTCTTTCCGGCACCCATCGCTGCAAAAACGCCGGGCCTTGATGCTCCAGCCTACCTCAAATTCTTTCCCGCAATTTGGGCAGACTTGCTTTCCTCGGCCCTGTTCATGGCGCTTTTCCTGCTTTTGCTTTCTATGATACTCCTGGCGGCAGCGGTCGCTGCAGAACCGCCTCCACCGGCCTCGCTCCCTGCTCTGCTCTACCGGCTCTCCGCATTCCGGGCATACGTCCACCTTGCCTCCGTAGTACCTCTTGGCGTTGTGGTACTTGATACGGCACTCCGCGCTGCAGAACTTTTGCCGGCTTTTATGGCACGTTGGCTCGAACTCTTTTCCGCAGCACGCGCACTTGTACTCTGCTTCCATCCTCTTTTTCCCTCCTATTTCCTTTTTCCCTCCTTTATCTTACTGTCTTTCTCCCTACTTGTGAAGGTTCGTATCTATTTTACGCTTACTTCCATCTCTTTATGGTCACATGTGAGCACTTTAGGGCAGGCTCGGCACTTAGGCGCCAGTTTTGCTAAAGCCATAATTGACACCCCTGCATAGCCCTCCGCATTCTTTCGCTGATCTCTTTCGTTCATAAAAAAATATCAACCCTTCTACCTTTTTTATCCACCCTAATCGAGCCGTTTCTGTTCTCCAATATTATGCTTGACACGGTCTCTCTCCTCGGCTCTTTTGGAATTGTTCCAGCGGTCGATAGTGCCGACCAAATATCCAGTGATGCGCCGGATTCGCTCAAAACCGACCCCTTCTCCGATTACCTTCTTGTCCCGTTTAGTGTTGTTCATTGTCTTTTGATACCTCCTGATATAGATGTCGATCCAGCAGATCGTTGATTAGCGTCTCAGCTCCGTTGCCTTGTAGCAGAGAGCTTTCTAGCTCCATTTGAACTATTGCTGGCCAAACATTCTCATACGTCTTCAGCCGTTCGTACAAGTCATAGTCACGGCAGCGCTTCTTATCACCAGTAAGTCTTATACAGCCGTTTACATTGCCGCACCTGTCATGACAATAGTCGCTGTCGGGTTTAGTTAGACGTTCCATCTGTTACCTCCTTTTAGACATAAAGAAAAGAGCTAAGATTTCTCTCAGCTCTTGTTAGGGTTATCGTTTTGTTCCGTTTTCTTATCTGTTGGTGTGCTAGGCTTAGGTTTTTCGCTTTCTTTGACAGGGGTCTCTATATCTTCGGAGCTATCTGACAAAGAATACTTAATTAGATAAATTCCCCCAGCACTTACTCCAACACCAAGTGCTGATAGAACTACACCCGCAATAGTGTTTATAGGTTTTGTATGTATGATGTAGTTCACCCATCTTATTAAATCTGGTGCGTTATCTGGTATCTTTTTCATTCTACAGATCGCGTCACAACATGCATTCCTATTAAGGTTAATGCCAGTCCGAATATCACACCTGCAAGTCCAAGAAAAGCTTTTGCAACCTTAATCAAAATCTGCGCCTCCCTTCTTAATCAAAATTATACGCATAACTTTATCCTTTGTCAACCACTTTCCCCAGCCCAACTCTCCACATCCACCCCATACTCTTTAAGCTTCTGCGTGCAGAGCCAAGCCTCGTCCTCCATCTCGTACCTCTTTACCAAAGCATCCATACCAGCGAAGAAGCTCTCGTGGAATCTACGCAGCCTTTCGGGTCCAAAGCCAAACTCCTGATGCAGAATCCACAACACCATAGCATCAATCTCGGTGGCGTTGCGCTTGTCATACTCTGCACATTGTCGCTTGATTTCCATATCCATGGCTTGTCGCTCGCCGGTACTTAATCGAGGTCTGTATACTGCCCGCATTTTGACCGCCTCCTTATCAGTTTGTTGTGTCTATTGTGTCAAATCTCACTCTTGTAGACTGTTCCGCCTCATTAGCGGAATTGGCCCATACTACACCGCAACGCTTTCCTATTGGTGCGCCTGTACGACGGCTACAGACTGTCAGGCAGAAAAAGAATGTTTTTTCATATTTTCCTCCATTCTCCTTGTTCATCTTCAATGACTCCTATCGTCAAACAGTTTTCTTTCGAAAATATCAATAGCAGCGCCATAGGCAGAAAGAATACTAACGCCGTGCCATCTCCCTCAAGAAACAAAGGTAAAACCCCCGCACCAATCAGTACGAGGGCTACCAGTCTGTTAAATATCAATGTTCGTCTGAACATATTACTCCTCACCTTTAGAGTCTACTTTAACTTTCGGCTGCTCCAATCGAGTAAGTTCGGGGAACGGTATGTATATTAACCATGTCTGCTCACATATTGCAGTAATAGGAGCAAGTTCTTTTGTCCAGCCATACTCGCAGTCATTCGGCAGTGTATCTTTGTTAACTAATGCCATAAAATCCGCAACCCATTCAAACGGCGGCAGGTCCAACGGCACCAAGGGCAACGGAGCCTATACAAACGGCAAAAACTCGGACGGCACCAACACCAA
>CAJUPK010000182.1 GCA_910588415.1 uncultured Oscillospiraceae bacterium
CCCACCTTGGAACCGTGGAAATGGTCGCCCATCAAATCGGCATGAATATGGTGAGCATGTCTTTCTCCTTTGGAGATGGCCTGTCCGTTGCTTCTGTTACACTGATTGGTCAGAGTTTGGGACGGGGCCGGGCAGACATGGCTAAGATCTATGGAAATGTATGCCAAAAGATTGGCCTGCTATGTGCCTGCCTTGTAGCTGTGATCTATTTCATTTGGGGCAAGCGGATTTTCATGCTGTTCTCTCAAGAAGCCCCTATTTTAGCTTATGGCGAACTCATCATGCGTATTCTCAGCATTACTCTCTTCTTCCAGATTGAGCAGGTCACCTTGTTTGGATGCCTGCGTGGGGCAGGCGATACCCGGTTTACTGCACTGGTGTCTTTGATCAGTGTCACCTGTATCCGTCCTGGTCTTAGCTGGCTGCTGTGCTACCCATTGGGTGTTGGGCTTATCGGCGCATGGCTGGGCACGTTCTGTGATCAGGCCCTGCGATTTGTATTGACCTTTATGCGCTTCCGTAAGGGCCAGTGGACAAAAATCCGACTATAAACCGAAGAACAGAACTACTATTCATTCAGATAGTAGAAACATTCCCTCTTCTGAAAGAATGAATTTACACAAAATCCCCGTTAGCAGACTTTCTTGTACCTGCTAACGGGGATTTTCATTTAATCTCCAAACATATCTTTTAGCTTAGAGAAGAAGCTTTTGCGTTTTTGATAGTTCTTGTCATCCGTGTTGTTGTCCAGCTCAGAGAGAATCTCCTTCTGCCGTTTATTTAGGTTCTTGGGCACTTCCACTGTAACCTGTACATACTGGTCGCCCCGCATCCGGGCATTATGCAGGTTCTGGATTCCCTTGCCTTTTAGGCGGAACACATCTCCAGGCTGGGTTCCTTCATGAACATGGTAGCTCACTTTTCCATCCAGGGTGGGAACTTCCACATCAGCGCCCAAAGCCGCCTGGGTAAAAGTGATAGGCATATCGCACCACACATCATTTCCCCGGCGCTGGAAGATAGGATGAGGCCGCACGGAAACATATACATGCAAATCACCGTTAGGGCCGCCGTTACTGCCTACATTCCCTTTGCCCCCTACATTCAAAATCTGCTCGTCATCAATGCCGGCAGGCACAGATATCTCTACCGTCTTGCGGCGGCGAATTTTCCCCTTGCCATCACATGTGCGGCAGGGTTTTTCAATAAGCTTGCCTGTACCCCGGCAACGGTCGCAGGTTTGGGTGGACTGCATAACGCCAAAGGGTGTCCGCTGGCTTACCCGCACTTGGCCCGTACCATTGCAGTTGGAGCAGGTTTTGGGCGAAGTGCCCGCCTCAGCGCCAGTTCCGTGGCAGCTGTCGCAATTTTCGATCTGCTGGTATTCCACGTTCTTTTTACAGCCTTTGGCAGCCTCTTCAAAATCAATGGCAATATTCGCCCGTACATCCGAGCCCTGCCGGGGGGCATTGGGATTGGCCCGACGGCCTCCGCCGCCAAAGCCCCCCCCGCCGAAGAAGCTGTCAAATATATCGCTGATATCAAAGCCCGCTCCTTGAAAGGGGTTTCCGCCTCCCGCTCCGCCGCCAAAATTGGGATCTACTCCCGCATGGCCAAACTGGTCGTAACGGGCGCGCTTACCGCTGTCAGAAAGCACCTCGTAGGCTTCGTTGACCTCTTTAAACTTCGTCTCGGCATTTCCGTCTCCAGGATTTAGGTCTGGGTGATACTGCTTTGCCAGCTTACGGTACGCTTTCTTGATCTCATCCTCTGATGCGGACTTTTGGATGCCCAGCACCTCATAATAGTCTCTTTTGTCTGCCACTCAAATCAACTCCTGAAACCCCGCCGGGCCTTAGTTTACATCCTTAAAGTCCGCATCGTAGACATTGCCATCGCCTCCAGGATTGCCAGGAGCACCTGGGTCCGCAGGACCCTGCGGGCCATTGGGGTCGCCTTGGGGAGCCGCCTGCTGATAGAGTTTCTCACTGACAGCATAGACCGCTTTCTGCAGATCGTCCATACCGGCTTTAATATCCTCTACTGACCCATTCTGCAGCTTATCCCGCAGAGCGGATACCTTTACATTGACCTCGTTCTTATCTGCCTCCTGCAGTTTATCCCCACTGTCTGCCAGCAGCTTTTCCGCGGAATAGCACAGGTTCTCGGCGTTATTTTTGGTGTCCACTTCTTCTCGGCGCTTTTTGTCCTCTTCGGCAAACTGCTCGGCGGCCTTCACAGCCCGGTCGATATCCTCTTTGCTCATGTTGGAGCTGGAGCTGATTGTGATGTGCTGCTCCTTGCCCGTACCCAGGTCTTTAGCGGAAACATTCACAATACCATTGGCATCAATATCAAAGGTAACCTCGATCTGAGGGATGCCCCGGGGAGCGGGAGCAATACCGTCCAGCTTAAAGAGACCCAGCTGCTTGTTGTCACGGGCAAATTCCCGCTCACCCTGCAGGACATTCACCTCCACCTGGGTCTGGCCATCAGCAGCCGTGGAGAAAATCTGGCTTTTCTTGGTGGGAATGGTAGTGTTGCGGTCAATGATCTTAGTCATGACGCCGCCCATAGTTTCCACGCCCAAAGACAGAGGGGTAACATCCAGCAGCAGCAGGCCCTGGACCTCGCCGCCCAACACACCTGCCTGAATGGCCGCGCCAATGGCCACGCATTCATCCGGGTTGATGCCCTTAAAGGGATCCTTGCCAATAAAGTTCTTCACCGCCTCCTGCACAGCAGGGATACGGGAAGAGCCGCCTACCAGCAGCACCTTGCTGATCTCACCAATGGACAGGCCGCTGTCCTGCAGTGCCTGCCGTACAGGTCCCATGGTGTTTTCCACCAGGTCCGCAGTCAGCTCGTTAAACTTAGCCCGGGAAAGAGTCATATCCAGGTGCTTGGGACCGGAAGCATCCGCAGTAATAAAGGGAAGATTGATGGCAGCGCTGGTTACGCCAGAAAGCTCAATCTTAGCCTTCTCGGCAGCCTCTTTAATGCGCTGCATGGCCATCTTGTCACCAGACAAGTCGATCCCTTGTTCCACTTTAAAACTGCCCACGACCCAGTCAATAACCCGCTGGTCGAAGTCATCACCGCCCAACCGGTTGTTGCCCGCCGTGGCAAGCACCTCCTGCACACCATCGCCCATCTCAATAATGGACACATCAAAGGTGCCGCCGCCCAGGTCATAGACCATTACCTTCTGGTCATTGTCCTTGTCTACACCGTAGGACAGAGCCGCAGCCGTAGGCTCGTTGATAATGCGCTTCACTTCCATGCCGGCAATCTTTCCCGCATCTTTTGTGGCCTGGCGCTGGGCATCTGTAAAGTAGGCGGGCACGGTGATTACCGCGCTGGTAACAGGTTCACCCAGATAAGCCTCTGCGTCAGCCTTCAGCTTCTGCAAAATCATGGCGCTGATCTCCTGGGGGGTGTAGCTTTTGTCGTCAATGCTCACCTTATAGGCTGTGCCCATCTCCCGCTTGATAGAAGAGACCGTGCGGTCAGGGTTGGTGATAGCCTGGCGCTTTGCTACCTGGCCCACCATACGCTCTCCGGTTTTGCTGAACGCCACCACAGATGGAGTGGTGCGGGCGCCTTCTGCATTGGCAATAACAACAGGCTCGCCGCCTTCAATAACCGCCACACAGGAGTTTGTTGTACCCAAATCAATACCAATCGTTTTTGCCATAAAATCATACCTCCAAAACTAAAAATCCTAATACCTAAAATGTATT
>CAJUPK010000183.1 GCA_910588415.1 uncultured Oscillospiraceae bacterium
TAGGCCCCTTGCAGGGTGTGGGGCAGCGCCCCACGGCCTTGCCGCAGGGCGTGAACTTTGCGCCCGGAGGCTTTCTATTCCTCATCTATTTCTGTTATTTATTGCAGAGGTAATAGCTGGAGTCTGTTTGAAACCTCCAAAACACGTCTGTTCTGGCCAGAACTGGAGCCTTTGGCGTCAAAAATCCGTCCTCTCCTCCCCTTTGGCACCAGATGGACCGATGGGAAGCGCCGCCTGTACCAGCCTACGGAGACTCAGGTCCGCCGCCAGGCCATGGGCGTAAACAGCAGCAGCATGGGGAAAATCTCCAGGCGGCCCGCCAGCATGTCAAAGGTCAGCACCAGCTTGCTGAAGCCGGAGAAGGGGGCATAGTTGCCCATGGGGCCCACCACGTCCAGGCCGGGGCCAATGTTGTTCAGGCAGGCAATCACCGCCGTGGCATTGGTCTCCAGAGAGAACTCGTCAAAGGCAATAAACAGGGTGGACAGCACCGTGATGGCCAGGTACACCGCCAAATAGCAGTAGGTGTTCTGAATGACCTCTTCCCCCACGGTCTGGCCGTCCATGTGGACCTGGGACACGGACCGGGGCCGCAGCATCCGCTTCATGCCCCGCCGGCCCGCCTTGCAGAGAAGCAGCACCCGGGCCACCTTCATGCCGCCTCCCGTAGAGCCTGCGCAGGCCCCCACAAACATCAGCAGCACCAAGAGGGTTTTGGACAGGGCGGGCCACTGGTTAAAGTCCGCTGTGGCAAAGCCCGTGGTGGTCATAATGCTGGACACCTGAAAGGCCGCCTGGTGCAAAGCCTCCCCCAGGCTGGGGTACAGCTGGGAGATATCCCAGGTAATCACCCCTATGCTGCCCAGCATCAGCCCCAGGTACAGCAGCAGCTCCTGGTTTTTCAGCACCTTCATAAACTGGCGGAGGAGCAGCAGGTAAAACACGCTGAAATTGACGCCGAACAGGGCCATAAACACCGTACACACAGTCTGCAGGTAGGGGCTGTAGCTCATCAGGCTGTCCCCCTTGATGCCAAAGCCCCCGGTGCCCGCTGTGCCAAAGGCCGTGGTCAGGCTGTCAAAGACGGGCATTCCCCCGGCCAGCAGAAGCACCACCTGCAGCAGCGTGAGAGCAATGTACATGATGTACAAAATCTTGGCGCTGTTCTGCAGCTTGGGCACCAGCTTGTCCACCTGGGGGCCAGGGCTCTCCGCCCGCATCACGTGCAGCAGGGAGTTTTTCCCCTTGCCCATGGGCATCACCGCCAGCAAAAACACCAGCACGCCCATGCCCCCCAGCCAGTGGGTAAAGCTGCGCCAATACAGCAGGCCCATGGGCAGGGCCTCAATGTCCGTCAAAATGCTGGCCCCCGTGGTGGTAAAGCCGGAGACCGTCTCAAAAACACAGTCCATATAGTTGGGCACCGCCCCGCTGAGACAAAAGGGCAGCGCGCCAATCAGGGACACTGCCACCCAGCACAGGGCCACACTGAGAAACCCCTCCCGGGCGCCAATCTGCCGGTCAGAGGGGGGCAGCAGAAAGGTGGCCAGGCTGAGCCCCGCCGAGATGGCAATGGCCGCCGCTGTGCCGATGACCGCCGCCGTCTCCCCTTGGAACAGGGAGATGCCCAGGGAGGGCAGCAGGCACACAGCCTCTACCCGGAGAATATAGCAAATCAGGCGCAAAATCATTCGGTAATTCACAATTTCTGCCTCCTGCCCTGGTCAGTCCAGAAAGATATCGCTGAGATTTTGGATGGCCTGATCTGCGGTGGACACCACAATCACCGAGTCCCCGGCCTCTATGCAGTCCCCGCCGCCCGGGATGATGGCCTTGCCCCGGCGGTTGATGCAGGCAATCAGGGTGCCGGGCTTCAGCCGCAGCTTCATCAGGGGCTGGCCCAGATAGCCAAGCCCCCGGCCCACCTGGAACTCCAGGGCCTCCACCCGGTCCTCCACAATGCGGTGCAGGGTGGTGACAGAGCCCCCCTTGCGGTTGCCCATGGCCCGTACATACCGCATGATATCGCTGGTACACAGGTCTTTGGGGCTGACGGCGCAGTCGATTCCCTTGCCGTTTAGGACCTCGTTAAACTCGGTGCGGTTGATTTTTGTGATGACCTTGTAGATGCCCAGGAAATTGGCGTACATGGAGATAATCAGGTTTTCCTCGTCAAAATCCGTCAGGGTAACCACCGCGTCGCACTGGGCCAGGCCCTCGGTGTCCAAAATGTTCCGGTCCGAGCCGTCCCCATGGATGATGGTGGCCTTGGGCAGCGCGTCAGACAGCTCTTGGCAGCGGGCCGCGTCAATCTCAATCAGCTTTACATTGACCCCAGAGCGCAGCAGCTCTGCGGCCAGGTAAAAGGCAATGCGGCTGCCGCCAATAATCATCACGTCCCGAATCTTCCGCTGGCTGACCCCCAGGTTGCGAATCAGCTTGGCCAGGTTGCCGCTGGGCGCGGTGACATGCAGCCTGTCCCCTGCCTGCAGCTGGAAGCTGCCGTCTGGGATATACACCTGGTTTCCCCGCTGCACGGCGCAGACCAGCACCTTGACCTTCACCTTTTTGTCAAACTCCATCAGGCGGCAGCCGTCCAGAAAGCTGTCCTCCGCCAGCTCTATCTCCACAATCTCTACCCGGCCCTTGGCAAAGGAATCCCGCCTGAGAAAGGAGGGGAACTGCAGCAGCCGGAAAATCTCGCTGGCAGTGGCCAGCTCCGGGTTGATCATCATGGACAGGCCCAGCTCGTCCTTCCAGTCATAGAGCTGGCTGAAATAGTCTGGGTCCCGCACCCGGGCAATGGTGTGGGCACAGCCCAGCCTATGGGCCGTGATGCAGCACAGCAGGTTGGTCTCATCCGCAGAGGTGGCTGCAATCAGCAGGTCGCTTTGCCCCACCCCGGCCTGGTTTTGGACGCGGATGGTGGCCCCGTTGCCGTGTACCACGCTGATGTCCAGGGACTGCTGGGCCTCTTCCAGCACCAGGCGGTTGCTGTCAATCACCACCACGTCGTGGCCCTCTTTGGCCAGCTGCACCGTCAGGGCCCAGCCCACCTTGCCGTCGCCCACAATTACGATTTTCATATTTCATTACTTCCCATACCCAAAATATTTTGGCCAAAGGTTTTTGACCATGGTATATAGTAGCACAAACCGGCCCCAAGTTCAACCATCAATTTGCGAGGTGCAGTGGGGGCAGCGGGTGGCGTCTTTGTCAATCTCTGTTTTGCAGTAGGGGCACACCTTGGTAGAGGCAGGGGGCGCGGGCTCCTCCTTCCTGCGGCGCAGGCGGTTCATGGCCTTTACCAGCAAAAACAGCACCAGGGCGATGAGCAAAAAGTTGATGACCGCTGCCAAAAATCCCCCGTACCGCAGCACGTCCTCTTCCCCGGGACCCATCTGCAGAACCAGCGCCGAGAAGTTGACCCCCCCGGTCAGCAGACCCAGCACAGGCATAAACACATCGTTGACCAGGGAGTTGACAATGCCCGTAAAGGCCCCGCCGATGATTACGCCCACAGCCATGTCCATCACATTGCCCCGGGAGATAAACTCTTTAAATTCTTTCATCCATCGCATGTTTTATTCCTCCTGCGTGTTTTCTCAAAACAGGGGGCTGTCAGCCCCCCTTTTGAAACCCTCTTGCAATCTTCAAACAAAGACCGCCACTCTGCCCAGTGACGGTTTTTGGG
>CAJUPK010000184.1 GCA_910588415.1 uncultured Oscillospiraceae bacterium
AAAAGAGGTATCACCTCTTTTGAACCTGGCGGCGCGGGCGTGCCCGCGCCGCCCTACTTGAAAATCAGTAAATACCGATTTTCAAGTGCGTTTACTATAAAAATCGGCGCCAATAGGTTTTGCCTGGGTTTTTGAATTTGAAATATTTATAGCTCTGACAGGCCATAAAGGCACGGAAGGCCGGGGGGACCGGCAGGATTTTGGGGCACGGCCAGCGGCTGAAAAAGGCCGGAAGGCAATACGTTTCCGGCTATATACAAGTACAAATGGATATGGGTTCTAAAAAGAGAGCGGGAGGGATGCCTCCGGCTCTCTTTTTTTGCGGCTTATAGGGTCCCGGGCGCTTAGGACTGGTTTGAAAAATCGAAAACGCTGTCTTTGGGTGCCAAGCAAGCACTTTCTGTGTGGGGAATTCTAAGAAGCCTTCGCGCCGTTTCCATGGGTACAGCTTCTGGGGCCGCCTGGCCCTATTCCTCCACCTTTACAATGTGCAGGGCGGATTCCAGCAGCATATTGATAAGCTCGTTGCGGGAGCGGTTGGTCCGCTGGGAGAGGGCGTCCAGCTGCTCAATCATCTCCTCCCGCATCCGCACGGATACAACTTTGAAGCCATCGTCCCCTTTCCGCGCCGGCTTTTTTGTAATGCGGATCTCTTGCGCCATGCCATCACCTCTGCCTATATTTTACCTTGACACAGGGTGATTTACCATGCTATAATTATATAGTTTTCATAGACTATATAATTATAGTCAAAAATGTATGGAGATGAATGGAGTGTGGAAACCGTAAAGAAGCTCCTGCCCATCCTTCTGATGGTCGGGGTGCTGCTGGCATTGGTCCTGTATGGCCGCGGAGAGCCGGGGTTTGGGAAAGTTTGCAGGCATACTGGCATTGTTCAAATGGAAAAGAGCCCGCCGGAGAAAATCCAGCGGGCTCTTTGTCTATTTTCGAATCTCGGGCGTGTTGAGACGGTGGGCCAGGCCTGTTTGGAATCTTCCGGCCACGGTCCGGGTCTCATCCCGCTGCCGTTTTTTCTTACGGCCAGACAGGATCAGCCACAGAACCACCACCAATGCCGCCACTGCTATGAGAAACAGGATGTTATAGAACACTGGGCTTGCCATACCAAGCATCCCCCCTTCAGCGAATCCTCCGCTGTGCTACGTCCACCGAGTTTGTCGCCTTGAAATGGGCCATCTGCTCTAAGATGCCGATTGCCTTGTCTTCGGCTTTCTTCTTTCGGCCAAAAGCCAGCCAGAGAACCGCAAAGCCCGCAACCAAAATCAGCATCACAATGGCCACGCCGAAAATCCAGGACAAAATCCAGGAGAAAAATGTACTCATGTCCCTAACCTCCTTTTGCTTCCCCTTTTCTTTTAGTGGAATTTCCTGGGCAGAGAACGCCCAAGGGCGTTGAAATAGGCTGTTGTCTCAAAAAGCTTTTCGTTTTTGGCTTTGTTCTCTTTCTTTCCGCCAAATGCCCAATGTGTGATCAGACCGCCCACGATGAAAAGAACAACAGCGCCAATCACCGCTAAAAACATGTACAGCAAATCAGAATTCCATTGATACAGCATATTCCACAAATCACTGAATATATTCAACATATGACAGACCTCCTTTTGGTCTTGGTGGATATTTTTCGTCTATCTACATATATTATACTCTATTTTTAGGGGGGTGTCAATGTGTAATATGTACAGGGTTTACATAACGCCTTTGTACTCTTTCGCTTTGAGCAGCGGCTCTGCCACATAGCGGTTCAACAGGGGGAGGATGGGGCCTGTGCAGAAGGCCATGAGCAAAGTGCCGATGCCAATGGAGGCCCCGCAGGCAAAGCCCACGGCCACGCAGACCAGGTCTATGGCCATGCGCCACCAGCGGAAGGGGATTTTAGTGCGCTCTGGCACAATATAGCTGACGCAGTCATAGGGGGCCATGCCCAGGTCGCAGGTCACATAGAAGGAGCAGCCAATGAGCTGCATGGCAACCCCCAGCAGGGTCATGCCCACCCGGGCGGGGATGCCGAGGGTCTCTGCCAGGATGACCTGGCGCAGCAGGCCGCCAGCCAGATCTGCCGCAAAACCCACCAGAAACATGTTGCCAATGGTGCCCAGCCCCAGCTTAGAGCGGTCGGTGGCCACCACCACGGCCAGCAGCAGGATGTTGAAAATGGCCTGCCAGGTGCCAAAGCTCAGGTGAAGCTGGGAGGATACCCCCAGGTTTAGGGTGGAGAAGGGGTCGCTGCCCATGGCGGCCAACATGAAGAAACCCACGCCAACGCCCATCACGGTGACAGCCACAAGCATGGCGGCTGTGCGCTTGAGCAGGTGTTGCCCGGCAAAGCGCTCCCAAATTCGGTTTTTGTTTTCCATGGATTCAGTCCTCCGTCTCAAACAGGATGCCCAGGGTGTTGGGCCCGCAGTGGCTGGCAATGGTGCAGCTGGCCTTGGTGGCGTGTATCTCGCCAAAGTCCATGGCAGACTGGATGGCCTCCCGCACCAGCTGCTCCAGCTCAGGCTCTATGCTGGAATAGGTGATGAAAATGTGGTCTTTTTTGATTTTGGGGTACTGGGCCAGCTTGTCCTTCACATAGGCAGGCAGCACTTTGCGCAGGCTGCCCCGGTACTTTTTGCCCACGTGCATACTGCCGTCCGAGTTGTCCACCTCGATGCAGGGCTTCAGGCTCAGCAGATTGGCCCCCACTGCCGCTAGGGTGGAGCAGCGGCCCCCGGCCCGCATAAAGTCCAGGGTGTCCAGAATAAAGCTGGCGTGGACATTCTGACGGTTGGCTTTCAGCTTTTCCGCGATCTCCTGGGCGGGCAGTCCGGCTGCAATCATGTCCCCCGCGTCGATGACCTGCAGGGCAATGCCCGTGGACAGGCTGAAGCTGTCAATGGGATAGACCCGGCCGGGGGCGCCGCTCTCCTGCAGTTCGCGGGCGGCTAGGACGCAGTTTTTATGGGCGCTGGAGATGGCCCCGCCCAAGTTTAGGTGGATCACGTCATAGCCCTCCTGCACCCAGCCCTGGAAGTAGTCCAGGTACTCGCCCATATTGATGGCCGCGGTGCGGGGCAGGGCCTTGCGGCTGTAGTAGGCGGCGAAGATCTCTTTAACGGTGATGTCTACATTGTCCTGGTAGTCCTTTTCGTTCAAAATAATGTGGAAGGGGTAGTAGCTGACCTGGTAGCGGTCCTTCAGCGCCTGGCCCATGTCGCAGGTGCTGTCCGCGCTGAGAATGATTTTTTTCTCGGGCATATCTCGATACTTCCTTTTAATATTAAGTTTTGAGAGCGAAAGGAAACGTTTCGCTTTCTCACTCGAGTTGGCACACCAACTCGTCGGTTCGGTCGGGTCTTTGACATTGCGCCCAAAGGGGCGCAAGTCACGGAGTTTTTGACGTTGCCTGCGGCAAATCACGGAGTTTCCCTCGACCGCGAAGCGGTCGCCTTTCCTGCGGAAAGTACCGGAAAACTCCTGCCTGGGCGGCATGGTGGTAGTTGGGTGAAAGCAGGCAGCGGTTCTACACTGGCTGGGCGGCAGCCAAGAAAGGGGTCAAGGGGAACTGGTTCCCCTTGCGTGGTGTGGAGCGGCGCTCCACGGTCTTGCGCTTTAGCGCCAGAAACGTCGTCAGACAAGACGGCCGAAG
>CAJUPK010000185.1 GCA_910588415.1 uncultured Oscillospiraceae bacterium
CACAAAGCGGGCGGTCAGGTCCTCGCCGTCCATGGTGATTTCTGTTTTGGAGATGTTGCGGATGGCCACCTGGGCCATGCCGGACTGGGCGGACAGGGTGACGTATACCCGGGAACCCTCCAGGGAATACTGGGCGCAGTTGCGGATGAGATTTTGAAACACCCGGTACAGCCGCTGGCCGTCCGCGTGGACCACCATGGACGCCTCGGGAATATCCACCCGCCACTGCAGGCCAGAGCGCTGCATGGTCTCGTCCATCTCCCCAAAGGTCTGGCGCAGAAGGCGGCCAATGTCCAGGTCCTCCAGGTTCAGGCTGATATTGCCTGTGGCTGCCTTGGACACCTCGAACACATCCTGCACAATGCTGCTGAGCCGCTGGGCCTTTTGGGAGAGAATGTTCACATAGTCCCGGGCCGTGTCCGGCAGGTCCGGCTCTTTTCTCAGCAGCTCCACATAGCTGATGACAGAGGTGAGGGGGGTTTTGATATCATGGGACACATTGGTGATCAGCTCGATCTTGGTGCGGTCCGCCTTGGTGCCCTCTTCCACTGCCTTCTGCACCCCGGTGCGGATCATGTTCAGCTGCATGGCGCAGTCGTACAGGTTGCTGGCAGGGGAGACATGGTTCACGGCGTTCAGGTCGCCGCCGTACATCTCGGTAATCTGGTCCATCAGCAGGTTCCAGTCCCGCAGGTCCCGCTTTAAAGCCAGGATATACCACCACACCGTGCCGACGATTCCCACGGCCGCTGTGAAGGGGATGATAAGGGCCAGCTTATCCCTCTCATGGGCGCCGTGGTCATAGAGAATGTTGATTGCAACCGCGTAACCAGCCAGGCCCAGCACCAGCAGCACCACCACAATGGCAATGGTGCTGTACACCCGCCTCACGGCCCGCTGCTGGAAGGTGGTCATGCCGTGGTAATCGTTGACCCGGACCAAAATCGAGTGGATGATGTTGTGGCTGAAAAACCGATGGTTGCGGCCCGCATCCAGGCACAGCAGATAGACCGTCAGCACGGCCAGGACACTGACGAGAAAAATCAGCTTGGTGTCGCTGAAGGGCAGCATCCTCAGCCCCAAAAGGGCCAGCAGCGCCAGGGCGACCAGCTTCAGCTCCATCCATATCTTTCCCAGGCCCCGGGCCACCACGTCCTCAAAGGCCCGGCGGTCCCGGCGGAAGACGAAGATCAGCACAATCTGGGCAATCAAAATGGCCCCGGCGCTGAGTATCTTAATCACATATTCATAGACCAGTTGGTCACCGACGGCCTGGGCCGTGCCTTCCGCCTGGTCCCCGGGGGTAACCCAGACCCCCTTCTCCTCGTCGTAGTATTCCCGCACCGTGGGGGGCACGGTAGAGGCAAAGTCCTGGACGCTGCTGGTGGCATACTCCAGCATACCGGGGCTTACCAGCATCATCACCGCGAACACTGCCGCCACGCAGGCCGAGCAGAGCACCATCAGCAGGCAGGCCCAGGAGACCAGGCCTTTGAAGGTGTTAGTGCTTTTCAAATTTGTATCCAATACCCCACACCACCTTTAAATATTCCGGCTCGCTGGGATTGATCTCAATTTTCTCCCGGATGCGCCGGATGTGTACCATCACGGTATTTTCCGTTGAATAGGCGGACTCGTTCCAGATTTTGCTGTAGATCTCCTCCGCGGGGAAGATGCGGCCAGGATTGCGCATTAAAAGCTCCACAATCTTGGTCTCCGTGGCTGTCAGCTTCACAGGCTCTTCATCGGCGTACAGCACATGCTCGTCCAGATGGAAGCGCAGGCGGCCGTTGAGGATCACGTTTTCCCCCCGGGAGTGGATGTCCCCCAGGCTGGTGTACCGCCGCAGCTGGGACTTGACCCGGGCGGCCAGCTCCTGGGGATTAAAGGGCTTGGTCACATAGTCGTCGGCCCCCATGGACAGGCCCAGCACCTTGTCGCTGTTCTCGCTTTTGGCGGAGAGGACGATGATGGGCAGGTTTTTCCCCTCGCGGATGCGCATAATGGCGGAAAGGCCGTCCAGCCGGGGCATCATCACGTCAATAATGATGAGATGGATATTGCGGGTGGTGACCATGTCCAGGGCCTCCAGGCCGTCATAGGCCTTAAAGACCGTGTACCCCTCGGCCTCCAGGGTCAGGGCAAGGGCGCGGACGATCTCCCGGTCGTCGTCTACCACCAGGATGTTTTTGTTTTCAGCTTCCATTGCGAGGGCCTCCTTCTGGATTTCTGAAACCTGCGCCCAGGGAACTCCCGGGGATTTTTCCGGCGGGTTGCAGTTTCTTAAGTATACCGGCTGAATCTTACGAAAGCGGCAAGGCTTTCTTACAAAAATCATACAGCTTTTTTTCTTCCAAAGCAAGCCCTGATTGTTCTTGAACCCGGTTTTTTCTCATATTTTTCTTCAGAACCACGAAGTTGAGAACCTGTGCCCATAGGAATTGCGCGGGGATTTTTCAGCATGATTTTGTTGGCGGCAGACAATCTCGCCAAGGTTTTGCAACGGAGCCAGGGGCAGAATTTGCCAAAAAGACAGGTGCAATATCCGATCGGTTCAGGTTCTGAGAAAGGTTGGGATGTATCATGAGCAAGACCACGCAGTTCCTCCGGCGGCACCAGGCGGTGCTGGCCGTGGCAGCGGCAGCCCTGGTGCTGGCGGCGGCCGCTGCCTTTGAAGTCCTCTCCCGCCGGGAGCCGCCTGCCCGGCCAGTCTCTGGGGCTGTTACCAACTGGGGGCTGAGCTTTCAGCAGGAGGGCCAGCCCCCGGTGGCCAATGCCACAGGCGAGTACCTGGCCCAGTTTGACAGCGTGTACTGTATGCCCACCCAGGAGAAGGTGCTGTACATCACCTTTGACGCGGGGTTTGAGAACGGCAACACGGAGAAAATTTTGGACGCGCTGAAAAAGCACGGGGTAAAGGCCACCTTCTTTTTGGTGGGCAACTACTTTGAGACCCAGCCGGACCTGGTGCGCCGCATGGTGCAGGAGGGCCATACCGTGGGAAACCACACCTACAGCCACCCGGACATGTCCAAGATAGCGGACCAGGAGAGCTTCCGGCAGGAGCTGGAGAAAAACGAGGCTCTGTACCAGCAGGTGACCGGGGAGGAGATGCCAAAGCTCTACCGGCCGCCCCAGGGGAAGTTCTGCGAGAGCAACCTGCAGCTGGCAAAGGCCCTGGGCTACCGCACGGTGTTCTGGAGCCTGGCCTATGTGGACTGGTACGAGAACGACCAGCCCACGGCCCAGCAGGCCTATGACAAGCTGCTGCCCCGGGTCCACCCTGGGGCTGTGGTGCTTCTGCACAGCACATCCCAGACCAACGGGGACATTCTGGATGAGCTTTTGGGCAAGTGGGAGGAGATGGGCTATACCTTTGGGGACTTGGAGGGAGAGCTGACCGGGGAAAAGGAGGCTTTCCGGCTGCCTGACTTGCAATAGAGGGAATTTTAGG
>CAJUPK010000186.1 GCA_910588415.1 uncultured Oscillospiraceae bacterium
TGCTGCTTTCAGCACTTTACTCAAGCGGTTTTAGCCTATTGGTACAGCTTCTTATATTCGGCTGGCGGCAATACGGCGCTCAATGTGACCAACATATCTGTTCACACTGTGGCCAACAATGCGGTTGGACTTGACCTTACCTTAGCCAATGGACTTACCGCTGGACAAACTTACAAATTGTATGGGCAGACAGATGCGCATCTGTTGCTTGACTGTAATCTGTAGGAGGACGCTATGGACGAATTTTACAACGAAACCGCAGCGCCGGAAACCGAGCCGGAGTTCGAGCCCGTCTATAACCGGCACTATATTACCGTGGACGCCCAGGGCCGCGTCACCGACGGCTGGAGCGACGGGCCGCACCCGGGGCGGGACATATCCGGCGCAATCTGCATTGATGGGGAGGGCGGCTACCAGTTCCGGCTCTTCCCCGGCGGGGAGGAGAACCCGCCGTTGTCTGCGGAGGACGGCGTGCCGCTGTACCGCTGGGACGGGGAAACGGCCGTCCCCCGAACGATGGAGGAGATCGAGGCGGACCGGGCCCCGTCTCTGGAGCTGGTCCAGGCGGAAAAGCTGGCCCAGCTGTCCGCCGCGTGCAACGCCGCCATTGTGGCCGGGTGCGGCGTGGAGCTGCCGGACGGCTCTGTCGGGCATATCTCCCTCACCGCCGAGGATCAGATCAACCTCACCAACGCCCATGCCGCCGTGGCGGCCGGGGCCCAGGCCTATCCCTACCACCTGGACGGCGGGCTGTGCGCGCTCTACCCTGCCGGGGCCATCCAGGCCATCGCCCGGGCCGCCACCGCCCACAAGCTGTACCACACCACCTATTACAATCACATGGCGGCCTGGGTGCGGCGGTGCGAAATCGTGGAGGAGGTGTCCGCGATTACATACGGCGCGGCGCTGCCGGAGGATCTGGAAGAGCATATGGAGGCCATCCTGGGTGCCGCAGGGGGTGGGCTTGATGCTGTGTAAATGGGAGGGTCATGTCATCCGCTGGCTGTGCGGCGGGGTGCTGTACGGGGTGCTGGAGGTGCTGTGGCGGGGGCACACCCACTGGACCATGATGGTGCTGGCGGCGGCGCTGTGCGTGCCGCTGGATGTGGCCAACGAGCATTTTCCGTGGGAATTGCCCCTGGCCGTGCAAGCGGTACTGGGCGGGCTGGCCATCACCGCCGGGGAGCTGGCGGCGGGGCTGGTTCTTAACGTCTGGCTGGGGCTGGACATATGGGACTACGCCGGGCAGTGGGGGAATTTGTGGGGGCAGGTCTGCCCGCTGTACACCCTGCTGTGGTGCCTGCTGGCCGGGCCGGTGATTGTGGGCTTCGACTGGCTGGACTACTGGCTGTGCGGCGGGGAGAGGCCAAGGTACAGGCTGATTTGAGGAGGGATATTTGTGGACGAGAACAGAATCCAAGAAATAAGGGAACGGCTCCAAACGACCACGCCTGGAGCCTGGAGGATAAGGAGGGAAGCCGAATGAGTTTTACCAATGCGGCTATGCAACCACCTGAAAGAGTGGATTATCACCTGTGGTGTACGTGCAAAGAAGATCCCCCTATGATGTCGTGCCTCTACTGCGGTGCAAGGATTAACCTCCAGAAGCAGCGGTTGGAGGAAATACGATACGGGTGCCCGGATAATCCATCTCAGCAGAAGCGAAATCAGTATACTCCTTGCCCCGAAAAATAATAGAGTGAGTTGAAAACAAATTAAAGGTTCCAAAAAGACAGGCAAGTGACCCAAACGCAGATTCGGGATCGTTATAGCCAACTTGGGAAATAGCTTCAGCAGCGCTTAAACAGCAAACTACAAGACTTTGGTTCTTGGGCAAATACAATTGCAACAGTTGATTTACAGATATAGGGTCGGCCGCCAGTTTCAGAAACATTAACATAAGTGCGGCGCTTAAAAAATCGTCACCCTCATAAACATGGCCTTTTCGAATAATTTTCTCAGCCCTTATAATTCGTTGACTGTAAAAGTAACTGGATGTATAGCTGTTTTGTTTTAATCGAAAATCTACATTCAAGTCTAAAATGCTTGATACGAACAAGGAACCAAGGTTGTCATAGTAATTTTGATTAGTCACGGTCACAGAAGTACAGCGAGTGCGGGTATATGGGAAACCTTCTTCGATTTGGCAGAGATGATAGAGCTCATGCAAAAGATTTGTCTCAAAGGCAATGTTGATTTGATTTTTCTTTGCCGCGCTTAAAAGTGATTCTTTACAATAGATGTAATAGGCATCTGGTTGCCAAGCGTCACACTGGCCGTAAGAAGAAGTTTTGCTCGGGTCTGTAAAACGATACTCAACTGGCTTTGAAAGGCATTGCGTGATTTCCTTGATGAGGCTTGCAGTTTTTTCTGAGAGTTCTTTTCCCAAGATATTCATGAAGTATGCACCTCCTATCATTATCCTACGGCAGGAGGGGGGGAAGTCAATTTTTATTTTTTGGAGGTTTCACAAATGGAAAAGGCAATCAATCAGATCAAGATGGCGGCGGCCGGGCTGCTGGGGCTGCTCACGGGGCTGTGGGGCTGGTTCGGGTGGCTGGTGGTGGGGTGGATCGGGTGCATGGCGCTGGATTACCTCACCGGGTCCATGGCGGCGGCCAAGGAGGGCGAGTGGTCCAGCGCCCGCGCCCGGGAGGGCATCTGGCACAAGTGCGGCATGATCGTGGTGGTGCTGGTGGCGGCGGGAGCGGACATGCTGATCTCCCTGGTGCTGGCCCACCTGCCGCTGGTGACGCTGCCCTTCGAGTACGCGGGGCTGGTATGCCCGGTGGTGCTGGTATGGTACATCGTGACGGAGCTGGGCAGCATTGTGGAGAACGCCGTAGCCATGGGGGCGGTGGCGCCCAAGTGGCTGGTGAAGCTGCTGGCCATGAGCAAGAGCGCGGTGGACAGCGCCGGAGACAAGCTGGGCGGGGATGGGCATGAGTAACGGGCGCGTCATATGGGACAAGCTGCTGGCCGCTGGGCTCACCCCGGCGGGGGCGGCGGGGCTGATGGGAAATCTCCAGGCGGAGAGCGGGCTAAACCCTCGAAACCTGCAAAACGTCTGCGAGGAAAAGCTGGGCTTCACCGACGAGGCCTACACCGCTGCCGTGGACTGCGGGACCTATGGCTCCTTCGTCACCGATGGCGCGGGCTACGGCCTGGCCCAGTGGACTCACCCCAGCCGCAAGGCCGCCTTGCTGGCCTTTGCGCAGGCCCAGGGCGCGTCTATCGGGGAGCTGGACATGCAGATAGACTACCTGCTCCACGAGCTCCAGACGCTGTTTAAACCGCTGTGGGACAAGCTCCGGGCCACGGCCTGCGTGCGGG
>CAJUPK010000187.1 GCA_910588415.1 uncultured Oscillospiraceae bacterium
CAGACAGGAACATTACGCGGACGCCCGCATGATCAAAGAGCTGGGGGCCAATACCGTCCGCCTGGCCCATTACCAGCACTCCCAGGACTTCTACGACGCCTGCGACGAGCTGGGATTCGCGGTCTGGGCGGAAATTCCCTTCATCAGTGTCATGAACCGGGATCCAAAGGCTCATGAAAACTGCATCAGCCAGATGAAGGAGCTGATCATCCAGAACTACAACCACCCTTGCGTCTGCTTCTGGGGCATCTCCAACGAGATTCTCATCGGCGGCATCTCGCAGCAGCTGGTGGAAAACCATAAGGAGCTGAACGCCCTCTGCAAAGAACTGGACCCCACCCGCCTCACCGCCATCGCCCATGTGTCCATGACACCCACCGAAAGCCCCATGCACGGGCTCACGGACGTGGAGAGCTACAACCACTATTTCGGCTGGTACGGCGGCAAGATGGAGGACAACGGCCCCTGGCTGGATCATTTCCATCAGGCGCACCCGGAAATCTGCCTGGGCCTGTCCGAGTACGGCTGCGAGGGCATCGTCACTTACCACGGCCCCAATCCGGCCTGTAAGGACTACAGCGAGGAATACCAGGCCCTGTACCATGAGCACATGGCCAAAGTCCTTTCAGAGCGGCCCTGGCTATGGTCCTCCCATGTGTGGAATATGTTTGATTTTGGCTGTGCCTTTCGCAATGAAGGAGGGGTGGCCGGGCGGAATAATAAAGGCCTGGTCACCATGGACCGAAAGATTCGCAAGGACAGTTTCTATATCTACCAGGCCTATTGGAGCAAAAATCCGATGGTCCATCTCTGCGGACGGCGCTATGCCCAGAGGGCAGGTGAAACCACGGAGGTCCGGGTGTACTCCAACCAACCGGCGGTATCTCTCTATCTGAATGGCGGGCTGTTGGAGGAGAAGACGGGAGATAAGGTGTTTGTATTCACGGTGGCTTTAAGTGACGGGATAAATACCCTGGTGGCTGCTGCTGCTGGAGGCGTGCGGGACTCCATTACTTTAGAGAAGGTGGAGAAAGAACCAGCCATCTACACGCTGCCGGAGGTGAACGAAAGGGCTGAAGGAGTGGCTAACTGGTTTAAGCTGACAGGCGACTTGGAGTTGCCGGAAGCTATGGAGTTTCCAGAGGGCAAGTATAATGTGAGGCATACCCTGGAAGAGATAGCCAAATCGGCCGAGGCGCTTGAAGTGGTCAATAAAGCCCTAAAGGTAGCTACAGGAATGCAAGTATCGCCGGAAAGCGGGATGTTCTGGACCATTGCTAAGTCGCAGACGCCAGAAGAATTGACACAGATGGGAGGACTTCCAGAGGGGGTGGTGGAGAGACTGAATGTCCAGCTGACAAAGATTGATCTGGCATAAGCAAGAGCTCTGGGGGAAAGAATATCTGCTATAAGCAGAATGACCCCTAAGGAGTGATATTCCATGAACCATGCTGTCCGGCCCTTTGGCCTGCGGGACAAAATCGGCTACGCCTTTGGAGACTTTGGCAATGACTTTACCTTCCTGTTGTCCTCTACGTTTATGATGTTGTTTTATACCAATGTAATGGGAATTGACTCCATGGCAGTAGGGACACTTATGATGGCCTCCCGGTTTTTGGACGCCTTTACGGATGTGACCATGGGCCGGATAGTTGACAAGGCAAAGTCTACCAAAGAAGGAAAGTTCCGCCCTTGGCTTAGACGGATGTGCGGCCCAGTGGCGATTGCCTCTTTTCTGATCTATCAGTCGGAGCTGGCCGAAATGCCCTATGGGTTTAAAGTGGCCTGGATGGCTATTACCTATATCTTGTGGGGGTCTGTGTTCTATACGGCTGTCAACATCCCTTATGGGTCTATGGCTTCCGCAATTTCAGGCAGCGCGAAAGACCGGGCAGAGCTGTCCACTTGGCGTACAATCGGCGCGACGCTGGCGGGATTGGCCATTGGATTTGGTACGCCCTTGTTCGCCTATGTAACAGCTGAAAATGGCGCGCAGATCCTTTCAGGACCCCGCATGACTCTTATCGCGGGACTGTTCTCCATTGCGGCTATTATTTGCTACTTGCTGTGCTTCCATCTGACCAGTGAGCGGGTAGAGGTACCAGCGGCTGAATCCAGGAGCCTGCATGATACGGTAAAAAGCTTGGGGTCCAACCGGGCGCTACTGGGCATCATCTTAGCGGCTATTTTGCTGCTGCTGTCCATGTTGGGAATGGGCGGCATGGCTGGGTATATGTTCCCCATTTATTACCAAGCGCCTGTGGGACAGTCGATGGCCACACTGCTGGGATCGGCAGTGGTCTTGGGGATATGCGCGCCCTTTGCGGTAAAGCTTGCCGGGCGTTTTGGCAAGAAAGAGGTCTCTCTGGTCTCCTGCCTGTTCGGCGCGGCCTGCTATGTGGTCTGCTTGCTGGTCCGGCCGGAAAGTGTATGGGTATATGTGGCCTTTTATACCTTGGCGTATATGGGCCTGGGTTTTTTCAACACGCTGATTTGGGCGATGATTACTGATGTAATTGATGATGTAGAGGTACGGCAGGGTATGCGGCAGGATGGGACGGTCTACGCAGTATATTCCTTTGCACGCAAAGTGGGGCAAGCTCTGTCTTCGGGCATGGTGGGCTGGCTGCTGGGGATGATTGGTTACAGCCAGGCAGTGCAGTACAATCCCTGGGCGTATCCAAAGATTATGAGCCAGATGTTTGGATTATCCTGTTGGATTCCAGCGGTTGGGCTGGCCCTGGTGGCACTGGCGCTGTGGCTGGTATATCCACTGGGAAAGCGGCAGGTGGAGGCCAATGCCGCAGAATTGAAACGGCGGAGCAATGCTCGCCCCAATGATTTGAGCTGAAAAAGAGTGGAGGCTATTCAGGTGAATATTATAAGTGATAGATTGACAGAGATCGGTGTGGTTCCAGTGATAAAATTAGAGCATCCCCAAAGGGACGCGGCCCCGCTGGCAAAGGCTCTTTGCGCTGGAGGTGTGCCAGTGGCTGAGGTGACTTTTCGTGCCGAGGGCGCGCAGGAGGCAATCCGCTTGATGAAGGAAGCCTGCCCGGAAATGACAGTGGGCGCGGGTACAGTTACCAATGCTATGCAAATTCAGCTGGCGGCAGAAGCGGGCGCGGAGTTTGTGGTGTCACCGGGCCTGGACCCAGAGCTGGTACGCTTCTGCCAAGAACAAAACCTGCCCGTATACCCTGGCTGCACCACTGCCAGCGAGTACCATACCGCTTTAAAATTGGGCCTGGAGGTCATCAAGTTTTTCCCGGCAGAGCAGTCGGGCGGTTTGGCAAAAATAAAAGCATTGGCCGCGCCGTTTCCA
>CAJUPK010000188.1 GCA_910588415.1 uncultured Oscillospiraceae bacterium
GGCTGCCGATGGCCTCCAGCCTTTCCAGGCCGCCTTCCTCTTCCAGCCAGCAGGGCTCCCAACTTTTTACCTGCTCTATGCTCACGCTTTTCACGAGTTTTCCTCCTGTTTTCTGGTTTTTTCCTGATCTCCCCAGGGTTCCCCTACAGCTCCTCCGGCAGGTGGAAGCTAGAGAGGCTTTCCAGGTCCGCCAGGTTGTAGGACCGCTTTTCTCCCTGGGCGGACCGCTCCCTTGTGCCTGCGGACCGCTGGTCTGCCCCCCCGGCCTCGTTCTGCTCCCTGGTCAGCCAGGCGTTCACAAACCGGGGCACTCCGGTCCGGCTTTTCCGCCGGGTGGGGTTGGCCTCCAGCCAGCCCTTCATGTTCCGCAGCTGCTGTATCACGTCGACAGCAGGGTACAGGCCCGCCCATGTTTGGCACTGCTCCGGCGAGACGGCATAGCCTGTCCCGTCCTTCAGCGGAAATTCCACCACCGGCTCCTCCGGCGGCAGGGACGCGGCCGCTTGGGGCGGCTGCTCCCTGCAGGGGTTCTTTGTCTTTGTCTTTGTCTTATTTCTTTCTCTTAGTGTCGCTGTTTCTGTCGGCGTTTCTGTCGGTGATTCTGTCGGCGATTCGGTCGTTTTAAACGACAGAAAAGAGGTTTCAGTCGTGAATTCACTCGTTTTAAACGACAGAATCTTGTCTTTGTCCGGCACTTCCGATGGGCCTCCATCCTCTGGGGAGCAGAGATAATAGACCGTGGCCTTGCCCTTGCGGCCCTTCTCAAAGCGGATGAACCCCGCCTCCGCCAGCTTGTCCCGGGCCCGGTACGCCGCGTCCTTCTGACAGCCTGCCATCAGCATCAACCTTAGGGTGTCTACTCGCTCGCTGCTCGGCCACAGGTCGCGGTTGAATTTGTCCAGTAAACGATAATACAGGACCACCGCGAACACGGGCAAGTCGTTGCTTTCGCTCCATCGGTTAAATCGATTCAGGTAGTCAATATAGGTCACAGCCCCCCCTCCTTCCCGGCGCCGCTTTTGCCCCTTGCTGCCCGGCTTGGGCCAGTGCGCCTCTCATATATCCCTTAAAAAACCTGGTTTGTTGCGCCACAATGGGCAACTTTTTGCAGGGGGTGGGGAAGTTTTTTTTACGGGTTCTCCAGCACCTCTCCGGTCTCCCCGTCCACCAGAACCTCCGCCTCTATGTAGGTCTCGTCCGGCAGGCTGTACATGTCCTCCCGCAGCTCTGTGTGGATGGTCCCGTCCGCGCCCAGGCCCCGGGCAAACTCTGTCTTTAAAGGGGCGTACTTCAGGGTCTTTTTCAGCACGGTCTTTTTGGCCATCTCCTCAAAGTTCGTCTTCCAGGGGCCGTTGCCAAAGGCCTTGCTGTACTGCTGGGCATGGCCGCGCACCTCCTCCACGCTCATCACCTCAAAGCCAAATCCCCCGCTTTTGGTGCGGAACATGGCGTAAAAGTACAGGGGCTCTCCCCGGTCCCCCTGGGCCGGAACATGGCGTAGCTTGGGCTCCAGGCCCAGCTCGTACTCAAAGACGTCCTTCTCATACACCGTGTGAGCCTGCACTGTGGCCACCTCCCCGCTTCTGTACGCCAGGTCGATCAGCCCCTTGTACCCCAGCTGGAACTGGCACTCCAGCTTCCCGTGATTTTTGTAGGGGATGAGATAGGCCTGGCCCAGAGGGGTGTTGGGCTCCAGGCCCAGCTGGGCGGCGGTCATCATGGCCCCCAGAAAGCTGGAGGGCGTACACTGCTGCAGGGTCTGGCTAGTGGACAGGGCCGACAGGGTGATGCGGGTGAACCGCTCCGGGGTGATCACCGAGGGCAGGGCTTTGGCGATCTCCCCCTCCATCCGTTTGATGTAATCCTGCATGGTGGCGGGCTTTCCCGGCGCCATCTTTTTTTGGGCGGCCTTTGCAATGGTCTGCATGGTGGTCTGCCCGGTATGTTCGGTATGTTCCACTTAATTTTCCTCCTTTGTAATCCGCATGGGACGGCTGGCTGTGACCCGCCAGCAGCCGGACAGGTCCAGGGCGGGGTACTGGGCCCTGAGCTTTTCTGGGTCCAGCACCCGGCGGCCCTGGCTTTTCCAGCGCACGGTATAGGGGCCGCAGAAGCCCTGGCCTGCCTGGCCCATGTCCTCCATGATTCCCTGGCGGATGGCCTCCATAGCGGCCTCCAGCTCCCGCTTTTTCTCCGCCAGGGCAAAGTATTGGTCCAGGTCCCCCTTCCGGCCAAAGAGCTCTATGGCGCCCCCGTTGTCCTGGCCCAGCAGGGCTTCCAGGGCCTGGGTGGTGGCAGCGCTGCCGTCTGGGGGCGGGGGCATGTCCGGCAGCACGTACTGCTCCCAAAAGTCCTTGGCCATCTCTTTCAGGGCCGCCAGCTCTGGGGGCGGCACATACACGCCACCATCGCACCACTCCGGAACAGCGTCCTCCTCTATGGTGCTTAGCTGGTAGATGAAGAAGGCCTTGTTCAGCACCAGCGCCGCCAGGTACCACCGCTGCCAGCCTGTCACCGCCAGGTAGGAGGCGCACTGGGCGTAGTAGCTCTCTGGAAAGCGCCCGCCCTTGTACTTCCCCAGGGCCAGGGCCGAGGCGGTCTTGCACTCCAGCCCGGATCGCTCTCCCACCAAGCGGCGGTCTATGTTGGCGTGGAGCCAGGGGCAGTCCCGGCTGCGCAGCAAGTAGTTGACCCGCTCCGCCTTTTTCCCAGAGCGCTCCATAAACCGCCGGGCCACATAGTCCTCCAGGTCCCGGCCCTGGCGCATGGCCTCGGTGTCTGGCTGCTGCGCCAGGCGCCCGGTCTTGTCCGCCCACAGGCTGTAGGGGGACCGGTAGGGGTTCAGCCCCAGCAGGGCCCCTATGTCCGAGCCGCCGATGCTCTTGCGCCGCTCCCGCAGCCAGTCCTCCTGGCTCATGGACTGCACCGGGATCCGCTCCAGCTGGTCCCCGCTACCCATACTGCACCTCCCAGGCGTCCCGGGTCTCCACGCAGTCATCACAACCCACCAGCATATCCCCGCAAAAGTAGAGGGTCTGGCAGGCCTCTCCACACACAGGGCACAGGGGAATTTCCTTTTCCACAGGCGGCTCTGGGTAACTGCCCGCGCCCAGGCCCCGGGTTTCTATCTCCGCATTGGACACTTTGCGTCCCTCCTGTTCTTCTATACTATTATATATAGGTCTATATGGGCTAGTTTTCTGGATTTGCGCCGCAGGGTTCCCCCGCAGCGGGAGCTTCCTGGGTGAGCATCTCCCGCAGCATGGATACCTGTCTGGCACGGGCTGCGTTCCTGGCTGCGG
>CAJUPK010000189.1 GCA_910588415.1 uncultured Oscillospiraceae bacterium
ACAGAGCGCAGCTTCTCGCTGTCGAACTGCAGCAGGGCCCGGGCCACGCCGTGGCGGATGGCGCCGGCCTGGCCGGTAACGCCGCCGCCGGCCACCCGGCACACGATGTCAAACTGCTGGTCCGTGCCCGTCAAGGTGAGGGGCTGGCGGACAATATATTTCAGGGTGTCCAGACCAAAATAATCGTCGATATCCCGGTCGTTGATGGTCACCTTACCGGTGCCCTGGTACAGGCGCACACGGGCTACAGAGCTCTTTCTTCTGCCGGTGCCGTAGAAATAGGGAGCAGTCTCATACATAGTTTCACATCCTCCTTACATATTCCATGCTTCTGGCTTTTGGGCGGCGTGCTTATGCTCTCCGCCGGCATACAGCCGCAGGCGGGACATAGCGTTTCTGCCCAATGAGCTGGACGGGATCATACCCTTCACAGCCAGCTGCATAGCCAGTTCCGGCTTGGTGCGCATCAGGGCGTCATAGCGGGTGGCCTTCAAATGGCCGATATAGCCGGTATGGCGGTAGTAATATTTCTTCTCCGCCTTGCCGCCGGTCAGTACGGCATCTTTGCAGTTTACAATAATCACATGGTCGCCGCAGTCCACATGGGGGGCAAAGGTGACCTTGTGCTTGCCGCGAAGCAGCACTGCCGCCTGCGCCGCTACCCGGCCCAGGGGCTTGCCGGCCGCGTCGATTACGTACCATTTACGCTCGACCTCGCCAGCCTTTGGCATAGTAGTTGACATAGCTTTAAACCTCCAAACTTTCACTGCCGTTCTTTTGATTCCTATTGATGATACCATAAGTCTGGCAAGGTGTCAACACTTTTTCCCGTTTTTTTAATTTGCTAGCTGCAATACTCTGTGATTCTCTTGATTTCTCTCGTTTACTCTTTCAATCTCCGTTCTCATTTTATGTTTTGCCAGTCTCTTCCTCCTTGCCGCCAGAAGAGCGGCCTAGCCATTTGGGCTATTCGATTGGCCTAATGCAAAATGCAAAAAGACGGCCTCCCAAGGGAAACCGTCTTGTATGTTGGCGAACACCTATTTTTCCGGGCCGTCTCCAGCCAAGTATCTTCGGCACGAACGAGCTTAACTTCCGTGTTCGGGATGGGAACGGGTGGACCCTCGTCGTAATCAACACCAACTTGTTTTTGCGCTGTCTCTCGACTGCTTGTATATCATACCACAGCTCTCTGGAAATTGCAACCCCTTTTTTCAAATTTTTTTGCTTTTATTCTGATTGCAGATTGCAAAGAGAATGCAAAAAGACGGCCTCCGAAGGGAAACCGTCTTGTATGTTGGCGGACACCTATTTTTCCGGGCCGTCTCCAGCCAAGTATCTTCGGCACGAACGAGCTTAACTTCCGTGTTCGGGATGGGAACGGGTGGACCCTCGTCGTAATCAACACCAACTTGTTTTTGCGCTGTCTCTCGACTGCTTGTATATCATACCACAGCTCTCTGGAAATTGCAACCCTTTTTTTGTTTTTTTTCGCCTTCTTTTCCATTTTGCAAGATATAGTGGTTTGTGTACATATAGACACTAATTAGTCAATGTCTCTTCCGCTGGCTGAGCGTATCTCATCCTGCACAAAGACCAGAGCAGCGTAGAAGTTTTCACTTCCTCCGCAATTTTCCACAGATTTCGGGTGATCCGTACCTCCACATTCCGCCTGATCTGCTCCGCGAATAGGTTTTCTATCCGCTGGCAGCCAATGGGGACCTGGGTATTCGTCGCCACATAATATCCAGCGGCGGCATCCTGCAAAGTAAAGTCCTTTGGCGCAAACTCATAGAGGTACAGCACGGTCTCGCTCATAGCCTGAAACCAGCTATGCTCTATCACCACCCCATGGGCCACCCCGGCAGAAGTGAAAAACCGCCGTTTATCCTCCTGGGTGGTTTCAGGACCCACATGATAGGCCACACGGGGACAATTTCTGGGCGTAAGAAAGTTGGGCAGGCAGCTCTCCTCCAGAGCCCACACCAGCCCCCTGTGGGGGTCCAGGTCTTGGCGGCTGGGCAGCCGCGGCTCAAACACCTGAATCTCCGGCTCCTCGCTGACATGAAACAGTCTCATGGTTTCCTCCTTTATTTTCATTCTACATCTAGTGTTTTGAAGGGCCTCCCCGATTAGCCCAGCCTGCATCCCGCTTGCGCGGCTCCCCCCATGCTCGTCCATGCGGCGCCCGGCGGCATGTTTCTCTTAATCTATGAAATATGGGGAGCCTCTCCACTTATTGACTGCGAGGGCAGGCCGTTGTTCCTCGCCCCTCTTTCTGAATAACGAGCATGGATTCTCTTGTTCCGATTGCACGCAAAGCTATCCGGCAGCTTTATCTTACCCTATCCCGGCTGATGTCCTCCGCGAATAGGTGAATCGACCCACCGGCCGGCTGTTCCATATCCCTGGTCTCACTCCCCTATTTGGCACAGCAGCCTCGATATCAAGGTCTTATCTGAAACCATTTCGAAATGCAAAAAGACGGCTCCCAAAGGAAACCGTCTTGTATGTTGGCGAACACCTATTTTTCCGGGCCGTCTCCAGCCAAGTATCTTCGGCACGAACGAGCTTAACTTCCGTGTTCGGGATGGGAACGGGTGGACCCTCGTCGTAATCAACACCAACTTGCTTTTTGCGCTGTCTCTCGACTGCTTGTATATAATACCACAGCTCTCCGGAAATTGCAACCCCTTTTTTTGATTTTTTCCTTTTCTTTTCTATTTCGCAACATATAGGGTTGTGATTTTTCTATACCGCATATATTTATGCGAATCTATCCCCTGCTGTTTCTATATGGTAAAGCCACTTAAAAGTCAGTAAACGCCCCTTTTCGGATGCGCTAACCGTTAACTGTAACTTTCTAAGTGCAAAAGGAAAAAAGTTTCGCCCTCTCATCGAGTTGGCCACCAAGTCGTCGGTTCGGTCGGCTCTTTGACATTGCGCCCTAAGGGGCGCAAGTCACGGAGTTTCGTCTCATCGCCCGACATTGCCTTCGCCAAGTCGCCGCGCTCGTTTTCCTTTGGAAAATGCAGACGAAACTCCTACCCAGGCAGTTCTAGGGCAGCTGAGTGGTAGGAGGTAATGGTTCTATGCTGGCTGGGTGATGGCCAGAGAAGGGGGTCAAGTTGACATTGCCTGCGGCAAGTCACGGAGTTTCCCTCGACCGCGAAGCGGTCGCC
>CAJUPK010000190.1 GCA_910588415.1 uncultured Oscillospiraceae bacterium
GGTGTGGAGCAGCGCTCCACGGCCTTGCCGGAGGACGCGTCCTGTGCGTCCGCAGGCCTACTATTGCGTAAGCTTTCCTTAGCCATTTTCAAAGAAAATGGCTAAAAAGGGCGCATGTATGCGTTAGGCCTCCGTGCGCACAGTTCGCGCACTCCGGCAAGGCCGCGAGATTCTATCTCGCGCTCTGCCACTTTTGAAAAAGTGGACAAAACTTTTACCTTTTGCTCCCAACAACCAAGTCTCAAAATCTATACTCTGGCAATAAAGAAGAGCCGGGGGAACCGGAAAATAATCTCCCCGTTTTCCTGCACCGGATAGGCCTCCTGCACCTGCTGGAACACCTGGTTATAGAAGCCCTGCCGGGCCTCCTCGTCCACCGCCGCGTCCAGATAGGGCCGCAGGCCCGTGGAGCTGTACCAGTCCATAATGGCCTGATGAGAGGGCATCCGGTGCATGTAGATGGTCTCCCACAGGGTGAAATCTTTGGCGTGCTTGGCCAGCAGGCCGAAATAGCTCTCTTGGGACAGGGTGTGGAAGCTTCTGTGGTAGGAGATCCGCTCCCGCCACTCCTCCCGCTCTACCGTGCGGGCAATAATCTGGTGAATGGGCTCCTGAAAGTTTATCGGCACCTGCACCGCCAGCAGGCCGCCAGGGTTCAGCAGGCCCATAAGCCCCGGCAAAAGCCTCGCGTGGTCCGGCACCCATTGAATGCAGGCATTGGAGAACACCAGGTCAAAGTCCCGAGGCAGGCTGTCCAGCTGGGTGCTGACGTCGCACTGCTGAAATTCCAGCTCTGGATGCGCCCGACGGGCGGTCTTGATCATGCTGGCGGAGGAGTCCACACCCAGAATGTGCGCGCCGGGAAAGCGTTCTGCCACCACCTGGGTGCTGTTGCCCGGGCCACAGCCTACATCCAGGGCTTTAGCGGGGCTGAGCTCCAGGCGGGCAGCCAGGTCAAGGGCAGGCTGCGTGCGTTCGTTCTTAAACTTCAAGTACTGCTGAGGGTTCCAGTCAGACATACGTACCGTCCTTTCCTGCTGAGATTCGGCCCCGCTGGGAAGAGAGCTGGGCGGCAGCGGCATAAAAAAGCCCCGGTGCCTCCACAACCGTGAAAGCATCCGGGACGAAAATCCATACTCTCCATAGAGATCACTCTTTCGGAAAATAGAATCACCGTGGTACCACCCGTGATTCCGCGCCGGCTTGCGCCAACGCGCTCAAAGCCTCTAACAAGGCCGGGCGTATAACGCCGCCGCACGTCCCGGGCTTACTTGCCTGTCCCCATGGGGTGCCACAGGCTTTGGGCCGGGAGACTCGGGGATCAGTATACGCGCCACACCGCCTGCCTGCTTGCACCGTCCGCAGACTCTCTAAAAGGCCGTCATGCCGCCTTCTTCCCGTCACAGTCTATACAATATTTATGGATTTATTATACCTGAAGGCAAGGGCGCTGTCAAGAGGCCGCGGCATTTTTTTCTGAAAGGCGCATTTATAAACCAAAGGAAAAATTTTCAAAAAACTTTATAAAAACCCTTGACAAATTTATAAACACGGTTTATAATATAGTCACAAGGTCGGAAGTGAGACAGCGAACACCCGGAAGGGAATGTACAGTCCCACCTTCCGCAGCAGAAGAATATCACAACACGCATTGCTTAATTGGTGATTGAACTCAACAACTGTTGGAGTTATAATTGGACCATACCGAAGAAAAAACAAATCAATGGAAAGGAGAGGCAAACGCAGCATGAAAACACAGAGAATTGGTTTAAGCCGGACATTAAGCGGCAAGGGGCAGGAGAGAGAACGGCAGGCTGCCCTGAGCCTCCGCCGGCAGGAGAACAGCTTTTTCCGGTTTATAGAAAACCTGGACGGACAGGGCTTTGAGTTTATAAATAACCGGACAAACACGCAGCCTATCAGCTAAATATTTATAAACCCACGTTAATCCAAGGACCCGTAATATACGAGAGGAGACACTGCATATGAAAACCTACGCATCCAAAAAGCTGCTGAACACCGTTAAAAATTCCGCTCACGAATACATGATTCGTCGCCAAGCCGCCAACTATGAGCGCTTTATGCAGGAGAAGGCTGACGTCTTCCAGGTCACCGGGGCGAAGGAGCAGGCGCTGTTCTGGGCCATGAACTAAGCAAGTACTGTCAAGAAAAAAATGCTATACTGTTTAAAATGAGAATTATACCTGAGAAAAGGAGAAAATATTTATGAAAAACTATTCTGCTAAGAAACTGGCCAACACCGTAAAGAATTCTGCCCACCAGTATATGATTCGCCGCCAGGCCGCCAACTACGAGCGCTTTATGCAGGAGAAGGCTGACGTCTTCCAAGTCACCGGGTCAAAGGACCAGGCTCTGTTCTGGGCCATGAATTGAGCACACAGAAAATTCACCTAAAATTCACAGGATGTAAAGGAGATATTCACCATGAAAGCTTATACTTCTAAGAAACTGACCAGCACCGTTAAAACCTCTGCCCACGACTATATGGCACGCCGCCAGGCCGCTAACTATGAGCGCTTTGTCCAGGAGAAGGCCGATGTCTTCCAGGTGACCGGGGCAAGGGACCGGGCCATGTTCTGGGTCATGAATTGACCTGGGGTACGGTTTCCCCTTACATTGCTTACAAGTTTTTCGTCACTCCCAATATAAATCATGCAGAGAAGCCGCGGGTTCCGCGGTTTTTCTGCATGTATGGGGTGTCTATTGGCAGATAAAAAATCGAGAGGAGGCCTTGGGGGCCTCCTCTCTTTGTGGATAGTGGGGGGAGCAAAGTAAAAGTTTCGCCAGCCTTTTCAAAGGCTGCGAGGTGTGGAGCAGCGCTCCACGGTCTTGCGCGATAGCGCCAGAAACGTCCAACCTATGCCTTTCGCTTACATGGGAAGCACAAGCGTGATGATCCGCAACGCGAACAGTCCAAAGGAAACCCACATCACGGGGTGGATGTCCTTGACCTTGCCTGTGCAGACCTTCAGGACAACCCAAGCCAAAATACCAAACATAATGCCATTGGCAATGGAGTACGTAAAGGGCATCATGACCAGCGCCAGGAAGCCGCCTACCACGTCAGCGATGTCCCCGTCAAACTTCATCTTCAGCACAGACTTCATCATCAGCAGGCCCACAAACAGCAGGGCCGGGGTGGTGGCAAAGC
>CAJUPK010000191.1 GCA_910588415.1 uncultured Oscillospiraceae bacterium
AGAGCCAGGGCTTCGGCGGCCCCATCACCATGACGGTGGGGGTGGACCTGAACGGTACCGTTACCGGCGTGGCCATTGAGAGCCACAGCGAGACCAACCGGGTGGGCACCGCCGCCATGACCCCCGCCGCCCTGACCCGGTATGTGGGCCGGTCGGGCACCATCCGCTCCTCGGGAAACAACTCGGTGGACACCGTTACCGGCGCCACCGCCACCTCTAAGGCCATTACCGCCGGAGTTAACCGGGCGCTGAATATTGTGGCCAATCTGGATACATCCGGGGTCATCGACTATGAAGATACGCAGTGAGAGGAGGGACAGATGATGAACACCGTGCTTGAACTGACCGGGGTGGCCTTGGCCGCCCTGCTGTCGGAAAACCTGGTGCTGGTGTCCTGTATGGGCATCGGCACCCACCGGGAGTCCTTTCAGGACCCCCGGGAGGCCATCCGCACCGGCCTGTGCCTCACCCTGGTGATGGTGCTGGGGGTGCTGGGGGGGTGGCTGCTCAACTTTCTGGTCCTCCTCCGCTTCGGGCTGACCTATTTTCAGGTGCTGGCCTTTGCCCTGCTCATCCCCGGGCTGGTGGCCGGACTGCGGAAGTTTTTCAAGGTCTGCATCCCGGAGCTGTCCCGCCGGACGGACGAAAACCTGGCCTCCATCTCTACCAACTGCGCCGCGCTGGGCTCTGCCCTGCTGGTGGCCCAGCGCAGCTACGGCCTGGACTCCGCCCTGATCTTTGCCCTGTGCGGCGGCATCGGGGCCACCCTGGCCCTGGCCAGCTTTGCCAGCCTGCAGAAGGAAGTGGACCTGAACCGCTGCCCCAGGGCCTTCCGGGGGGTGCCCATTCAGCTGATCACCGCCGGGCTGATGGCGATGGCTCTGGTGGGGTACTACGGACTGTATTTAGGGGAATAATAGAAATCCACCGGCCAAAGCCGGTGGATTTTTATGATTATCTGGGACGCCGGGACTGGAAGGAATTTTTCATGCCCAGCTTGCTGCCCAGTCCCTTGGCGGACTGGGGCTTCATCTCGGGCCGGGCGGTCAGCGCTTCTTTGACCTGCATCTTCTTTTCTACATCCTCGGTCCGTTTCTGGTGGTGCATCGTGCGGAAAATATTTTCCAGCGGCTTTTGAGACGCTTCCACCGCCTTGAGCATCTGGGACGACAGGATATGCCCCGTCCGGAGGGAGAGCGCCCGGTAGACCATTTTAAATACATTGTGTTCTTCTTCGTACCGGTCAGCCAGGTCGCTGCACATCATCGCGGTGTGCACCAGCTGGGCGGACAGAGGGATATCGTCCCGGGCCAGCGTGGTGGGGAAGCCGGAGCCGTCATAATTCTTGTGGTGGTACATGGCTATTTCAGAGCAGTAGGTCAGCAGCGGCTCCCACTCATGGGGACCGCCCTTGAAAAATTCGCTGCCCAGCTTGCTGTGCTCGAAGAACAGCGTCCGGCCCGGTTCGGGCTGCTCCGCCCCGCCCCAGACCACGTCATCCGGCAGAGCCAGCTGGCCGATTTCGGCAAAGCCGGAGGCCATACTGATCAGCTTGGCATCGTAGAGCGTCAGCCCGGACTCTGGAAACAGATCGCAATAGGCATTGGACAGGGCGCTTGTGATGACGCGCAGCCGTTGGACGTAGCTGGTAAAGGTGATGTCGTGGTTCTGGCAAAAGCTGAGGAACTTCTTCTGCCACCGCTGGGTCAGCAGTTCCGCCTGGGCCAGGGAGATCTTTCCCGGAGGTGCGTCGGCATTTTGCTCGTCCTCATCGCCCCAGATCTCTTCGATGATACCCTTGATGCGTTTTTGGGTGGCTACTGGGGCCAAGGGCTTGACCAGGAAGTCCACCGCCCCCATATCCACCCCCTGATAGACCCACTGGGGCTCTGCCTCAGCGGTAATCAGGATGATGGGGATACGGGAACAGCCATCCAGCTTACGGATACGCTCCATTACAGAGAAACCGCTGGGTCCCCGCTGCAAACAGATGTCCAGCACAATCAGGGCCAGCTCTGTAACATTCTTGCGCACCTGGTCCAGCCCCTCATAGGCGGTGGCAGCACGGATAACTCGGTAATCCTTTTTGAATATTTCATTAAAAATTGCGCGATCCAGCTCAGAATCGTCAATAATCAGAAGTGTATTGCGCATAGCTCACTCCCTCCTTATTCTGTTTCTTCGCCAGCATGCTCAATCTCCTCAATCTCTCCCAAGGCAGAAGCAAACTTTTCGCCCAAGGCCTCGATCTCCTCAAGCAGTCCCTCCAACTTAGTGACGTTGCGGAATTGACTGGCTCTGAACTCGGTCAGACCGGCCTGAGCGGCGTCGGCAATTTCGGTGATACCCAGGTTAATGGCAAAACCCTTCAGGTTGTGGAGATGAAAATGGAAGGAATCCGCGTCCTGCTGGGCCAGGGCCTCCCGAATCGTTGCCAGGTGCAGCTCCTCGGGCAGACGCTTGATAAATTCCAGATAGAGATTATCGTTGCCCATCAGCCGGTCTACCGCGTTATCCACGTCCACGTCATTGTTGCGCAGGACGTCCAGACAGCTCTGCATCTCATCCATATATGTCGTTCCTTTCTCGGTTATTTCTTGCTCTGAAGCCGGTTTCAGTCCGGCGCGGACAGAACGGCGTCATTATAGCATACTTTTCTCAATCCGGCTAGTGGATTTTTCCTTTTTTTATGTGGATTTTGTTGGATATCTTGTGTACTTTCTCACGGTGCTGTCCAAATAATTAAAAAATGCCCCGTTTTGTTGTTTTGATTCCCTTTACAGCTATAAAAAAGGCGTTCCGCTTGGAACGCCTTTTGGCTTGGCTCTCGCCTGAATTGTTTCTCTGTTATTTCGCACCCAGCTTGAAGGATGCGCACTCGGTACCCTCACATTTGGTGGGGGCACAGTCACAGCAGCCTACCTTGATGGAGTCCAGAGAGCAGCAGTTCTGGGCTCCGGAGTGGTACGCACAGGTGTCCACCGAGCAGCGGATACTGGTGTTGCAGGTTCTCTTGTCGTTCATGTTCATTCGATAAACCCTCCTTGTTTCGGATGGGCTTAGTATGGAACACGACGCCCGGTTCTATTCTGATGTGTACTCAAAAAATTAGACAAAGTCAGCTGGAAAAAATTGTTTAAGCGGCCGAAAAGGCTTATCCTCT
>CAJUPK010000192.1 GCA_910588415.1 uncultured Oscillospiraceae bacterium
GGCACTTGTGCGACACGTTTCTAAGTGAAAAGCTTAGACACAAGATTAGCTATAGAAAATTGAAAGGAGTTTCTATCAAAAACTTGTAGAACTGATATCCCGATAGGTGGAATGAAGGAGTAACGCCCCCAAACGCCTACCTTGAAACTGCGACAGGCGGGGAGCCGTGCAATAGGCGCTCTGTCTGAGAGCTCGCAAAGTCGGCAGAAGTTTGTCCAAACAGGGCTGTTGTAATTTAGCCGCTGTGGAAACCGGCCTGGAGGCAGGCTGTGCAGATGATATGCCGGAGGTCTATAAAATACCCATGGTGAGAATGTCTTTTAAGACTGACGAAACCCCGAATGAACGGCTCTAGACGAATGGGCGGCAGAAATGCCGCTGCCGTATAATTGCGGCGTATGTGAGGGCGAGTAAAATTTTGTGCTATGAAAACCCTTACACCATTACAGGTGGTGTCCAGCATACAGGGCCAAAGGGCAGCCTAAAGGTATATGTACAGATAGGGATATCGGAACGTGGAAAGGCCGGAGCATGGAGCGGATTGCACCGCTGTGAAATGCTGGCAGGGAATCCATAACCTGCCTTTGTCCGGTTGAGAGTGATGCCACAGTACCTGTGAAGCGGTGATAATAAGCCGTGGAGGGATAGGCATTAGTCGTATTATGTGAATAAAATAAATATCGATTCATTTCATAGGTTCGAGTAAGACTAAGAAAAGCCGCCTTCCGCTCGGAGGTGTTGGCTGACTATGACAACAAACAAGAAACCGAAAAAACAAAAGCTAAGAAATGCGGAATATTATGACCTGCAATCTGTGTTCGACAGACTGTATTCAGAAAGCAAAGGTGGCAAGATATTTACTAAAATCATGCCACTGGTACTTTCCGAAAAGAACATACGTCTTGCTTACCGCAACTTGAAAAAGAACAGCGGCAGCAAGACAGCGGGGACAGATAAAAAGACCATAAAAGACCTTGAAACGTGGAAAGAGCCTGATTTGGTGCGCTATGTGCGCAAACGCCTGGAATGGTATATCCCCCAGCCCGTGCGCCGGGTGGAGATACCCAAAGATAACGGCAAAACACGCCCGCTAGGTATACCGACTATCATGGACAGGCTAGTACAGCAGTGCTTTCTGCAAGTGCTGGAGCCCATATGCGAAGCAAAATTTCATGACCGCAGTTTTGGGTTCCGCCCAAACCGCAGCCAGGAAAACGCGGTAGCCGTAGCCTATTCTTTGGCCCAGCGCCAAGGCTTGCATTTTGTTGTAGACCTTGACATTAAAGGGTTCTTCGACAACGTGAGCCATGGTAAACTGCTTCGGCAGATGTGGACGTTGGGTATCCGGGACAAGAAGCTACTGTCCATTATTTCGGCTATGCTTAAAACAGAGGTTGCGGGAATAGGTTTCCCGGAAAAGGGCACCCCGCAAGGCGGTGTCATTTCTCCGCTATTGTCCAATATTGTCCTTAACGAATTGGATCGGTGGATTTCCAGCCAGTGGGAAAATATGCCCATGCGCAGGAATTACACTCACATCCGCAACGATAACGGTGTAGAGGACAAGGGGTACGTATACCATGTTTTAAGGGAAAAGACCAATTTGAAAGAGTGCTACGGTTTGCGTTACGCGGATGATTTCCGTATTTTCTGCCGAAAACGGCAGGATGCGGAAAAGCTGTTCATTGCCACGAAGAAATGGCTCAAGGAGAGGCTGGGGCTGGACATCAGCCCGGAGAAATCTCAGATCGTCAATTTGAAACGGCGCTATTCGGAGTTTCTCGGCTTCAAAATGAAGGTCTGCAAAAAAGGTGAAAAGAACGGCAAGCCCAAGTATACGGTGGTCTCCCATGTTTCGGATAAGCGCAAAGAGAAAATCAAAAAGCGCGCCGCTGAGATGGTAGAAAAAATCAAGTTCTCCGCAGATAGGTTTGAAGAACACAAATCCATTATGGGCTACAATTCCTATGTGATGGGAGTCCATAATTATTATCGCATAGCGACTCATGTAAGTCAAGATTTTGCGGAAATCGGCTTTCCGGTCAAAAGGACCATGAAATGCAGATTAGGTCAGAGATTAAAGCGTGAGGGAAATACTCTGCCCTCATTTATTCAGCAAATGTACGGTAAGAGCAAACAGCTTCGTTATATTAGAGGGCTGTTTGTCCTGCCGATATCCTATGTCCAGACAAGGCCGCCGAAGCACAGACCTCGGGATTGGTGCGTGTATACACCAGAGGGTCGGGCGGCAGTCCATAAAGCGTTGGAAAAAGTCAACATTCCCATTTTGCATTATCTGATGGAACATCCCGTGAGGAATGAGAGCATTGAGTACAACGATAACCGTCTGGCGCTCTATTGCGCCCAGCAGGGAAAGTGCGCTATAACGGGCAAGCCCCTTGAGATTGGTGATATTCATTGCCATCATAAAGTTCGTAGGGTTGATGGCGGAGATGACAGTTACTCAAATCTCATTTTAGTTTGCAGGGATGCACACATCTTGCTCCATGCTCTGTGGGAATCCACCATAGAACACTATGTGGAAAAGCTGGCTCTAAACGCAAAGCAAAAGGATAGGCTGAACAGGTTGAGAAAGCGTTTGACTCTCGACCCAATCTAAAAACTTGGTTGTTGAAAAATCGATACATTATGGAAACTCCGTAATACGATGGAACGCCGGATGAGCGGAAACGCTCATGTCCGGTGTGAAGCGGGGGAAAATCTGGAGATGATTTCAAAGGATTACCTATCGCTATCCCTCATCAACAGTACGGAGCCATTTGATGAAGAGCAATTTTCCTACCTAAAATGGCTCTTGGTGAAGTACAGCAGCTTTTCGGTAAAATATCAAGGGTATGAAGGTATTTGGGAAGCCATTAAGGATAGCCTGCGGCCTACACAACCGCGGACACTGATATGGATGATAGAGAATATAGATAAGGAATTCTCTGTATCTTTTGATGTCTTTGATCCGAAATGGGATATTCTGGCACAAAGGCTGGGAACAGAAAAATACTACAAGCTTTTTTCGGAACAGTTCACAAAGAATGAGGTTAAGGATACCGAAGAGGCACGCGAATGGATTGATCGGTATCGGGAACTGACTGGAATCGACTATTGCACTGGATTTGAACACAGAA
>CAJUPK010000193.1 GCA_910588415.1 uncultured Oscillospiraceae bacterium
GCTCCCGGCCGGAGAGCACCCGGGAGTAGTTCTCAATGCCCTTGCAGAAGCCGATTTCCGAGAGCATCTCCATGTCGTGACGGGTGCGCTCCGTGATACGCTGGGCCTCGATAAGCTTGCCCTGCTCCTTAAAGCTGGCCGCCTGCTTCTCCATCTCATCGTACAGGCTGGCAATGGCGGTCTTCATTTTGTCGCCAGGGACAATATAGTGGGAGGCCGGGTAGATGCCAATGTGCTTCAGCTCTCCGGTGACCTCTCCGGTCAGAGGGATAAACTCCCGGATACGCTCGATCTCATCCCCGAAAAACTCCACCCGCACAGCTCTTTCGCTGGACATGGCCGGGAAAATCTCCACCACGTCTCCCCGCACCCGGAACTTATTGCGGATAAAGTTCACGTCGTTGCGCTCATACTGCAGCTCCACCAGTTTGCGAAGCAGCTCGTCCCGGGATTTCTCCATGCCTGGCCGCAGGGAGATGACCATGGTGCGGTAATCAATGGGGTCGCCCAGGCTGTAGATGCAGGACACAGAGGCCACGATGATCACGTCCCGGCGCTCAGAGAGGGCGCAGGTGGCGCTGTGGCGGAGCTTGTCGATCTCGTCGTTGATGGCGCTGTCCTTTTCTATATAGGTGTCGGTCTGGACAATATAGGCCTCTGGCTGGTAGTAATCGTAGTAGGAGACAAAATATTCCACCGCGTTTTCCGGGAAGAACTCCCGGAACTCCGAGCAGAGCTGGGCGGCCAGGGTCTTGTTGTGGGCCAGAATCAGGGTGGGGCGGTTAAGCCTGGCAATCACATTGGCCATGGTGAAGGTCTTGCCAGAACCCGTGACGCCCAGCAGGGTCTGTTCCTTCATGCCGCTGCCAACGCCCCGCACCAGCTGGTCAATGGCCTCCGGCTGGTCGCCGGTGGGCTGAAATTTTGAGGAAAGCTTAAAGTCCATAGTCATACCCTCCCAAAGGGTGATCAGATTCCAAAGTGTCCTGGCCTGGTTCTGTTGGGCCGGAAGGGGCCGGGGCGGCGCAGCCGCTCATATAGCCGCGGACCAGCTGCCTGGCACTGTGTATGCAGGCCTGACGGGACTCGTACACCGCTTTGCTTAAAGGGGCCAGCAGCCCGCTGTCCGCAAAGGAGAACTCCCCGTCCTGGCTAAAGATCAGATGGTCCTGCAGGGAGACGCCAATGCCCGCCAGGGCATAGATGGCCTGGTCTGTGGCCAGCACGTCCTCTGGCGAGGGCAGGGCGCTGCCCGTGGGGTGGTTGTGGGCCAGTACCACCATGCTGGCGTTGTGCTCTACACACAGCCGGACCACCCGCTGCAGGGACAGGGGCACCGTGCCGGTAGAGCCCTCTGCAATGACGCCGCTGTACAGCAGGGTAGAGCGCCCGTCCAGCAAAATCACGCCCACGCACTCCACCCGGCGGCCCACAAATTCCGGCCGCAGCAGCCGGACAGCGGAAGGAAAGTCCAAAATGCGTTTGAGCCCGCTGGTAGATTCCCGCATACAGCAGGCGGTCAGCTCTAAAATGAGAGCCAGGAACCGGGCCGACCGGCTGTCCATGCCGGGCAGGCTCTCCAGCTGGGGCAGGGGCGTGCGCAGGGCGTTGGCAACGCCGCCCAGCCGGTTTTCCACGCTGTATACAGCCTGGTCTGCCTCCTCCCGGGAGAGTACAAAACCCAGGGCCTCCCGCAGCAGTTCCAGGGTGCGCTGCTCTTCTGGGGGTCCTGGCTGGGGCCGTCTCTTTTTAGACGCCATGGGACCGTCTCCCTCCTCTCCTGATTTTTACTCCCTATATCATACAAAACATTTGTTTTTTTGTCAACACCAAACTGGCGGGGACTTTCGGCCTTTCTCCCTATCCGCAGATTCGGGATTACAGGGAAAAGCCGGACAAAACCCTGGCTGTCTGGAAGGCGAAGCAAAGCGGCGCCGGCTCCTGGATGGAGGCCGCGCCGCTCTGCTTATAGAGGGTCTTCACCCCTGTTTTTTACTTGATCTCCCTGCTCTTGATCTCAGCCTTGGCCTTTTCCAAGAAGTCCTCCGCGCTCATAGAGCCCAGGTCGCCCTCTTTGCGGTGGCGCACGGAAATGCCCGCGCACTCGATCTCCTTGTCCCCTACCACCAGCATGTAGGGGGTCTGCTGGACCTGGGCCTCCCGGATCTTATAGCCGATCTTCTCACTGCGCAGGTCGCACTCTACCCGCAGGCCAGCCTCCTCCAGCTTGGAGGTGAGAGCCTGGGCATAGGCGTGGTGGCGCTCGGAGATGGGCAGCACCACGGCCTGCACCGGGCTGAGCCACAGGGGGAACTTGCCCGCCAGGTGCTCGGTGATCACGCCGATAAAGCGCTCGATGGAGCCCAGCACCACCCGGTGGATCATTACAGGCCGGTGCTTCTGACCGTCCTCCCCGGTGTACTCCAGCTGGAAGCGTTCGGGCAGCTGGCTGTCCAGCTGAATGGTGCCGCACTGCCAGGTGCGGCCCAGGCTGTCCGCCAGGTGGAAGTCCAGTTTCGGTCCATAGAAAGCGCCGTCTCCCTCGTTCACCACAAACTCCTTGCCCATGGCCGTGATGGCCTGCTTCAGGATGTCCTGGTTCTTCTCCCACTGCTCCACAGTGCCGATATGGTCCTCGGGCATGGTGGACAGCTCAATGGTGTAACGAAGGTTGAAGGCAGAGTAGAACTCGTCGAACAACCGCACGGTCTCCTGGATTACGTCCAGCATCTGGTCCTGGGTCATGAAGATGTGGGCGTCGTCCTGGTTGAAGCACCGCACCCTAAAGAGCCCGTGCAAGGTGCCGGAGAGCTCGTGCCGGTGTACAAGGCCAATCTCGCCCACGCGCAGGGGCAGGTCCCGGTAGGAGTGGGGCTCGCTCTGATAGACCAGCATTCCGCCCGGGCAGTTCATGGGCTTCACGGCAAAGGTCGTTTCGTCTATTTCTGTGGTGTACATATTGTCCTTATAGTGGTCCCAGTGGCCGCTGCGCTCCCACAGCGCCCGGTTGAGCATGATGGGCGTGCTGATCTCCACATAGCCATACCGCTTGTGGACCTCCCGCCAGTAGTCCAGCAGGGTGTTTTTCAGCACCATGCCCTTGGGCAGGAAG
>CAJUPK010000194.1 GCA_910588415.1 uncultured Oscillospiraceae bacterium
CACCGGCGGAGCGCCCGGCTCCACGGCAGGAGGCATGAAGGTGACCACCCTGGCGGTGATGCTCTCCACGGCGCTGTCCGTGTTCCGCCGCCGGGAGGACACCCACTTCTTTGGCCGCCGCATCGAGGAGGATACGGTGCGCAGTGCGATGGCCATTCTGGCTCTGTACCTGACACTGTTTTTCTTCGGCGGCTTTTGCATCAGCCGCATCGAGGGCCTGCCCCTGCTCACCTGCCTGTTTGAGAGCGCGTCGGCGGTGGGGACTGTGGGGGTCACCCTGGGCATCACCCCACAGCTGGGCCAGCTGTCCCGGTGCATTTTGATTTTACTGATGTACTGCGGACGGGTGGGGGCCTTGACGCTGGTATTTGCCGCTTTGTCGGACAGCAAAGCGCCGCCGGCCCGTCTGCCCAGAGAAAAGCTGATCGTAGGCTGACGGACGGCGGCAGGAATTATGGGTTATTAGGAGGTATTTGGATGAAATCGGTGTTATTGATTGGCCTGGGCCGGTTCGGACGGCACATCGCCAAAAAGCTCTACAGCCTGGGCCACGAGGTCATGGCCGTGGACAGCAACGAGGAGCGGGTGGACAGCATCCTGCCCTTTGTGACCAACGCTCAGATCGGGGACAGCACCAGCCAGGAGTTTTTGTCGTCTCTGGGGGTGCGCAATTTCGACGCGTGCATCGTAGCCATCGGGGATAACTTCCAAAACTCCCTGGAGACGACCGACCTGCTCAAGGAATTGGGGGCACGAAAGGTCATTGCCCGCGCCTCCCGCGGGGTACAGGAAAAGTTCCTGCTGCGCAACGGGGCGGACGAGGTCGTATATCCCGAAAAGCAGCTGGCCTCCTGGACGGCCATCCGGTGTACCTCGGAGCATATTTTGGATTACATTGAGCTGGACGAGGACTATTCCATTTTTGAGCTGTCCATCCCGGAGCCCTGGCAGGGCAAGAGCATTTTGCAGCTGGACCTGCGCAAGCGGTATGGTATCAACGTACTGGGAGTACGGGCGGAGGGGCGGCTGCACATGAACATTACTCCGGAAACGGTGCTGGACGCGGACAGATCGGTGCTGATTTTGGGCCAGCAGAAGCTGGTGCAGAAGCTGCTGAATCGTTGAGGGTGAAAACCCCCGCCGCTCACCTCCACCTAAAAATAACAGAGGCACTATGAAATACTTTTGCATCTACCTGTTTGCGGTCAACCTGACCGCCTTTGCCCTGATGGGCCGGGACAAGAGCCTGGCCCGCCGCCACCGCCGGCGCATCCCGGAAAAAACACTGTTTCTGCCGGTGCTGCTGGGGGGAGGCCCCGGCGGCTGGCTGGGGATGTACGTCTTTCACCACAAAACCCGCCACTGGAGCTTTGTGCTGGGCTTCCCCGCCCTCACCCTGCTGGAATACGGCCTGTTGGGCTGGCTTCTGCTCCGGAGATTTTTAGAATGAGATCCTACGGGACCGGCTGCTCCGCTCCGGCCACAGCCACATAAGGCCCGCCCCCGCCGCCAGGAACACCGCAGGCATCAGGAAATACCGGTAGCGGGACTGGACCTCGATTATCAGATGGACCGCGTAATATCCGCAGAACACCAGCGTCAGCAGCAGGGGCAGACCGCCGTGGGTGCCGTCCCGGAGCCAGCTCCAGAAGCCAACCAGCGCCAGGGCAAAGGCCAGGATATAAACGCCCTTGTCCCCGCGGGCCAGCACCTGGGTCCACTGGTTTATGGTCAGAGGCCCCAAGCCAGCCTGGGGGTCCAGATGGCCGAAGCCCCAGTACATATATTCGTCCGCTCCCCACATTACGCCGCTTTTCCGGACCGCCAGTCCCGCCAGCCTCACCGGCCCGGCGGACAGGCGGTCTTTTACTGCCTCCCGCATTGCGGCGTCCGCCTCCTGGGTGGGCAGGGACAGATACGCGTCATAGTCCGCCCGGTTCCAGCTCCCGTTGGACTCCTGGCAGAGGCCCAGCACGAATTTCCACATGGGCTGATTGTTGGACAGGCCCTCCGGGTTCATGCCGGAGGCTTTTATGCCAAAGCTCAACAGCGCAAAGACCAGAAAATAGGTCCCCGCCAGGGCGGCGCAGCGCATGAGGCAGTCCCGCCCCCGTTCCTTGTTCAGCAGACCGCCGATCAACAGCCACAGCACCGCCGCCAGCAGAAGCACCGCCGCCAAGGCCCGCACGGCGTTGCCCAGAGCCAGCAGGCCTCCCGCCGCCAGCAGCCGGGGTGCGCTGGGCCGAACCAGCAGATAGAAGGCCAGATAGAACAGGAACACCGCCAAATGCTGGTTGGTCAGCACCGCCGCCAGAAAATAGGGGGCGGGGTACACCGCGTACAGCAGAGCGATACGCTGGGCGGCGGACCGGGGCAGGAACTCCAGGGCCAGCAGGTAGACCAGACAGCCGGTCCCGGCCATCCAGAGGGCGTTCATGATTTGAAGCGGGAGCTGCCCTGGACCGAAAAGGGTTAAGACCAGGGCCTCATAGGCCACAAAGCCGGTCTGATAGGCCCAGTTGAAAAAGTAGAGCTGGTCCAGATAGCCGTGTTCCCCGCGGGCCAGCTCCTGGGCGGCGGCGTACATGGTCTGGAAGTCCTGGACCGGCTGTCCGCCCACCAGGAAAATGACCCCCAGGGCAATCGCAAACCGCAGGAGAAACAGCCCCGCCAGGGCAGTACCGGTGGGCAGCAGGACGCGGCCTCCCAGCCAGAGGACCACGCCGGCACAGACCGCCCCTGCCAGCACGACTGCGCCCAGAGGCGCGGCGGCACGGGTGAGACACTGGAACAAAATCAAGCCGCAAAAGCCCAGGGCGCACAGCAGGCACACGCCCTCACCCAGGGAACCCAGCCGGGTCTGATTCATAAACAGTTCATCCTTTCTGACTGAAACTGCTTCTATTATACACAAACTTAAATCCAGGTGCAAGAAACATAAAAAAATGATTAAATCGAAGCGAGATGTCTTGCGCCCAGCGGCGAAATGGGTTAAAATAGTGCCAGCACACGGGGAACCGTATTTTTAAGGAGGTTTGCACTATGGCATTTTTTGACGAATTGAAGGGCAAAGCGAC
>CAJUPK010000195.1 GCA_910588415.1 uncultured Oscillospiraceae bacterium
TCATTCTTGTGACAGACCTGCGCACCGGCGTGACGGCCACGGACCAGGAGGTGGCGGACCTGCTGCTGAAAAGCGGCCGCCCGGTGGTGCTGTGTGTAAACAAATGCGACAGTGTGGGAGACCCGCCCCCAGAGTTTTACGAGTTCTACAACCTGGGGCTGGGAGACCCGGTGATGGTATCCTCTGTCCACGGCCACGGCACCGGGGACCTGCTGGACCGGGTGGTGGAGATGCTGCCCGAGACCCAGGAGGAGGAGCCGGGCGGGGAGATCATCAAGGTGGCGGTCATTGGCAAGCCCAATGTGGGCAAGTCCTCTCTGGTGAACCGGGTGGCTGGGGAGAACCGGTGCATTGTCTCCGACATAGCTGGCACCACCCGGGACGCGGTGGACATGACCATTGAAAATCAGCACGGAACCTTCACCTTTATTGACACCGCTGGCCTGCGGAGAAAGTCCAAGGTGGAGGACTCTGTGGAATACTACAGCAATCTGCGGGCGGAAATGGCTGTAGAGCGGGCGGATGTGTGCCTGATTCTCATTGACGGCACCGTGGGCTTTACAGAGCAGGACTCCAAGGTGGCGGGCATTGCCCACGAGGCGGGCAAGGGCTGCGTCATCTGCGTGAACAAATGGGACGCGGTGGAGAAGGACGACAAGACCATGGAGGAGATGCGGCTGAAGCTGGCGGAGGATTTCTCCTTTATGAGCTATGCGCCGATCATCTTCATATCAGCCAAAACAGGCCAGCGGCTGGACCGGATGTTTGAGCTGATCCACATGGCGGCCCGCAGCAACGCCATGCGGGTGACCACCGGGGCCCTGAACGATGTGCTGGCCCAGGCCACGGCCCGGGTGCAGCCCCCCACGGACAAGGGGCGGCGGCTGAAGATCTACTATATGACCCAGGCCAGCACCAAGCCGCCCACCTTTGTGTGTTTCTGCAATGACCACGAGCTGTTCCACTACTCCTACCAGCGGTACATTGTCAACCGCATCCGGGAGACCTTTGGACTGGAATGTACCCCTGTCCGGCTGATGATCCGCGACAAGCGTGACGCTTGACCCAATTCGCGGAGTCGCGCAAAGGACACGCGCTGCCGGCATTTTGTTGGAGAAGTTTCGCGTCGCGGTGGGGAAGTCCAGCAGACCGAAAGGTTGAGTATAGTTGACGCGAGACTATCGCTAACTTTCCGTACCATGTAATAGACGCGGTGAAAAAAGAAAAAAGGGTGATTAAAATGATTTGGAACCTGCCATTTGCTCTGGCCCTGTTGGGCTCCATACTTGTGGGCTACCTGCTGGGGGGGATTAACTGGGCTATCATTCTCACCCGCATCTATCAGAGAAAGGACATCCGGGACCAGGGCAGCGGCAACGCGGGCATGACGAACGTGCTGCGCAGTGTGGGAAAGCTGCCGGCCCTGCTGACCTTTGTGGGGGACTTTCTGAAAAACGTGGCAGCGGTCCTGCTGAGCCAGCTGATCACAAACAGCGTGCTTCTGGCCCTGATGAATACGTCTCCCACCGGAGAGCAGCTGCAGGTGGCCCGCTATCTGGCAGGCGCGGCCTGCGTGGTGGGGCACATCTTCCCGGTGTACTACGGCTTCCGGGGGGGCAAAGGCATTGTGGCCGCAGCGGCCATGATTGCCCTGGCGGACTGGCGGGTGTTTTTGCTGGTCATTGCCACCTTCGGGGTGCTGTTCCTGTGGAAGAAGATCATCTCCCTGGCCTCTGTGGCCTGCGCGGCCCTGTACCCGGCATACACCTTCCTGGTGGTGTTCTTCCTGAACTACGCCAAGGGCTTTTGTTCGCTGGGCCAGCTCATCTTTGTCACCGGGACAGCGGCGTTCATCGGCGGGCTGGTGCTGTTCATGCACCGGGCCAACATCGGCAGGCTGCTCCGGGGCGAGGAGAAGCCGATTATTCCAAGCAAAAAGGGGTGAGCTAGGGCAAAAAAGCCAGCGGCTGGCGCGGAAAAAAGCGCGGGGAGAGAAGCCCAAAGGCCGGGCCGCGCCTATCATCCCCCAAACGGGACCAAGAAGACATAGGACAAAAAACGGGTGCTCAAGAAATTTGCTTGAGCACCCTTCATTTTTTTGAAAAAGCTCTTGACTTTTGTGTGCGTGCATTATATAATAAGTGTACGGACAAAAAAGGAGGTGGAGTAATGCCCGTTGCCCGTGGACGGCCGCCAATCGAAAATCCTAAAACGGAGAGGCTGTATATAAGGCTTACCCCTCAGGAAAAAGCAGAAATTCTATCTTTTGCAAAAGAAAAGGGATATTCTCTTTTGGGGCTTATCCGGGAAGGGATAGAAGCGGTCAAACAAAAATAGGATGTCAGCCCCCCTTCAAACGCGGCCGACACCCTTTTACACCAAACCTCTAAGAGGCAGGATACATTCATTATAGCAGGCCTCTGGGGGAATTTCAAGGAGGAAAATGGTATGGAAGAAAAACAGGGCACTTCTTTGGAAGAGATTTTTCAGGAGCTGCAGGACATTCACGAGGCCTTGAGCAAAGGCATCTCCGCGCTGGGGGTGCTGGAAAAGGGAGCAGAATCCCTTGAAATGGCCGACGCGCTGGGCATCATCGCCGGGTATCTCCACAACTTGTCGGATGATGTGGGCTCCCTGGCCCGGATTGGAGAGCGCTGCCTGGCAGGCAACGGCTGAGAGTGAATTAACAAAAAATTTACATTTTAACCTCCCCGCTGTGCTATAATGTACACGGCGCGGACCAATATGGCAGATATAGCCTATAGGGCCGTGTACAGGGAGTTTTCTCTCTTCGCGGCACTCGCTTTCGCTTTGCGAAAGTGCAGAGAAAACATCCCGTACTTTTGTGGTATAATGTCCCCAGGACATTTCAGTAGAGCCTATTTCAAAATATGACAGCAGCGAGGAGGTTTTTTTATGGACTGCAAATTTGCGTCCCCAGAGGGCCGCTTCAACTATCGGGTGGCAGGGGTGTTTGTGCGGGATGGCCGCCTGCTGGCCATGAAGGAGGACCGCATCGCCCACTGGTATCTGCCCGGGGGCCGGGTGCGCCTGCACGAGACCATGGAGCAGGCCCT
>CAJUPK010000196.1 GCA_910588415.1 uncultured Oscillospiraceae bacterium
ATTTTCGCACTAACCCGCAATTTGTGCAATATTTATTTTTCAAACAAGCCCTAGAAACACCCTACCTACGCCGGAAAGCCCCCAGGCACAGGACCATGGCCAGGGGAAACACCGCCGCGCTGAGCATCCCAGCCCGCAGGCCGGCAAACTCGCTGACCATGCCCGCCAAGGCCGGGCCCGCCGAACAGCCCAGGTCTCCGCATACAGCCAGCAGGCCAAACATGGCCGCGCCCCCCTTGGGGTGCTTCCCGGCCGTGGAGCTGAGCACCCCTGGCCACATCAGGCTGATGGAGAACCCGCAAAGCCCGCAGCACAGCAGGGACAGCACCGGAGCCGCCAGCAGGGCCGCGCCCATATAGCACAGCACGCACAGCACCGCTGTGGCCAGCAGGGACCTGTACAGATTCAGCCTGACCCCAAAGACCCCGTAGATGGTGCGGCCAATGCCCATAAATACCGCGAACAGGCAGGGCCCCAGCAGGTCTCCCCACAGCTTCTCCACTCCCAAAGCCTGCTCCGCAAACAGGGAACTCCACTGGCTCATGGCCAGCTCCGAGGCCCCGGCGCAGAGCATCAGCGCCATAGAGAGCACAAACAGCTTGGACCGGCACAGCTCTCCCAAAGGGGTTTTCTCCTCCTCCGATACCGTGGGGCGCAGCGGCACCCGGGTAAAGGAGAAGATATTGTAGAAGGGAAGCGCTGCCCACACAATGGGCAAAATCCACCAAAGACCCTGGCCCATCAGCCGCACGGCCAAGGTGGTAAGCAGCACCACTGCCACCTGGCCCCAGCAGTAAAAGGAGTGCAAAAGGCTCATTTTGGCCTCCTTGGCCTCGCTGGGAAGAGAGTCTATAATGGGGCTGACCGCCACCTCTATCACACCGCCGCCCACTGCCATCACGACAGTGGCAATGGCCAGGCCTAGAAAGGCGGAAGGCAGCACCTGGGGCAGCACTCCCAGCAGGACCAGCCCTAGGGCGCAGCACACATGGGCAAAAACCGTGGCGGCCCGGTAGCCGATGCGGTCCACAAAGCGCACACAGAGTACATCCACACAGATCTGGGTGACAAAATTGAACAGGATCAGGGAGGAGAGCATGGCATAGGACACGCCAAATTCCCGCTGGAAGATGACAAAAAACAGGGGGCTCAGGTTGTTGACCACGCCCTGGACGATGTAGCCCCGGTAGCAGGCCATGCGGGTGCTGCGGTAGGATAGGGTTTCAGTCAAAAAGATCACTCCTAAAAGGCAAATTAGCGGTATTATAGCAAAGAAAAGGAGGAAAGTCAATGAATAAACCGGACAGGGCAGGGCCAGGGGGAAATCAACCCGGCCCTGTATGAATCGCCTGACGGGTCCTGGCCAGCGCGGCAAGACTGCCGCGGCAAAGACCACCCGTAAAAGCCAAGGAAAATGAACATGTAAGCTGTCAATTGCGGCCCTTCAGCATAGGCCCACGCCTGTGCCAGCAGGCCGGGCGATGGGGATAATGGCCGGCCAAAGCCTCTGGGTCCTATCGGTATACTATGCGCCTGCCCCCAAATAGGGCACAAATATTTTAAAAAATCCCATTGCTTTTTCCAGAAGGATTCTGTATAATATTACCAGAACCAAATAGGGCGCAATGCCGCCCCAATACCAATATAAGGAGTGCATACCAATGAAATTAGGTATTCTGTCCAACGTCATCGGCGATACCCCCTTGAAGGAGGCCCTGGCTTACTTTAAGTCCCTGGGCGCCCAGATGGTGGAGATCGGCTGCGGCGGCTACCCGGGCAAGGACCACTGCGATCCCCAGGTGCTGCTGCATGACGAGGAGAAATTTAACGAGTTTGTGACCACGGTGAAGGAGTCCGGCCTGGAGATCAGCGCCCTCTCCTGCCATGCCAACCCCATCCACCCCAACAAAGAGATCGCCAAAGCCTTTGACGACGACCTGCACAACGCGGTACTCATGGCCGAGAAGCTGGGTATCCATCAGATCAACACCTTCTCCGGCTGCCCCGGCGACTGCCCGGAGAGCAAGAACCCCAACTGGGTGGTCTGTGCCTGGCCCACCGAGTTCACCGAGGTGCTGGAGTGGCAGTGGAACGAGGTACTCATCCCCTACTGGAAGAACTTTGTGGCCTTTGCCAAAGAGCATGGGGTCAACAAGATCGCCTTTGAGATGCACCAGGGCTTCTGCGTACATAACAGCCGCTCTCTGCTGCGCCTGCGGGAAGCCGTGGGTCCGGAGATTGGCGCCAACCTGGACCCCAGCCACCTGTTCTGGCAGGGCATGGACCCCCTGGCCGTAATTCGCGAGCTGGGCGGCGACGCCATCTTCCACGTACACGCCAAGGACGCCAGCATTGACCCCTGGAACACAGCTGTCAACGGCACCCTGGACACCCTGTCTTACGCGGACATGAGCCATCGCTCCTGGATCTTCCGCAGCATTGGCTATGGCCATGACGAGATGTTCTGGAAAAATTTTGTCAGCCAGCTGCGCCTGGTGGGCTATGACTATGTGCTGTCCATTGAGCATGAGGACGCCATGATGAGCAAGAACGAAGGCTTGGTAAAGGCCTGCGACATGCTCAAGCGCTCCATCACCTTTGAGGACATGGCGGACATGAGCAAGCTGCACTGGGTATAATCCCTAATAATAGAAGGCATGGGCCCTGGGGTCCATGCCTTTTTCTTTTTGCCTGCCTGCAAGCCCCGCTGTCATCCGTTTTTCAGGGATTCCAGCAGCCCGCCGCTTTGAATGATCTTCTGAATGGACTCCGGGAAAGGCTGGGCCTGGTAGGTTTTCCCGGTGGTTTCATCGGTAATCAGGCCGCTGTCAAAGTCCACGGCCACCACATGGCCCGGCTGAATCTCCTCCGCCGCCTCCGGGCACTCCAGAATGGGGAAGCCGATGTTAATGGAGTTGCGGTAGAAAATGCGGGCAAAGGTTTTGGCAATAACGCAGGAGGCCCCGCTGGCCTTCAGCGCAATAGGCGCGTGCTCCCGGGAGGAGCCGCAGCCAAAGTTCTTCCCGGCCACCACCACGTCGCCGGGCTTTACATTT
>CAJUPK010000197.1 GCA_910588415.1 uncultured Oscillospiraceae bacterium
CTTCTCTATGACCCGGCCTGCCCCTTTGGCACGGCCTATGTGCAGGCTTTTAAAAATGCCTGCGCGCAGATGGAGATTGCGGTTGTAGAGGGACAAGCCGCCAATGGGGGCGAGGTAAAGCAGCGCATGGAAGAGCTTTGCCCCCAGGTGGACGCTGTCTTCTCCCCTGTGGACAGCACAGTGGCTGCTGCTGCCCAAGAGGCGGCCAAGACCGCCCAGGAGGCTGGCAAGCCCTGGTATACCTCTACCCAGGACACGGTCCAGCAGGGGGCCATGGCTTCGATTGGCATTGACTACACCGAGGCGGGCAATAAAGCCGCGGACATGGCCGTGCAGCTGGCAGTGGGCAAAGATGTCTCCCAGCTGCCAGTACACAGCTTTACCAGTGGACAGATCAGTGTAAATCAGGCAAGTATTGCGGCGCTGGAAGCCACGGTGCCCGAGGATGTGCTGGGAACAGCCATCTATTGCCAGCCAAAAACCTAAGCCTGCTTTTGAAAGGTATTCACGAGAGATTCGCAATAGGAAAAAGAAACCATGTATGAGAAAGGCCGTGGGGCGTTTGCCCTGCGGCTTTTTTGTTCCGGTTCTTTACGCCGGAATATGGGCGGGTTTCCCTCCCCGTCTCCCCTGTGCTTTGACATGCGGAGCCGCCCCCTGCTATCCTAATAGAGTGAACGCAGCGAAAAGAGGTATGTACGTATGTACCGGGGTTTTTCCGTGCCTTTCACCATAGAAACCGGCCAAATCCCAAGCTCTGGGAGAGCCAGGCGCAGACCGATTGTTAAGCTGGGCAACCAAGCTGCCTGGTTCAAAAGAGATACATGCCTCTTTGTGAACCGCGTTAACTATCCTATACAGCATATAGCTGGCGGGCAGAGCCGCAGGCCCTGCCCTCCTGGCTATGGGGTTAGGAAACCTGCAAATCCATGGACTTGCGGGTTTTTGACCATCCAATTTATAATCAGCGGGCTGGCGCGGACGGCAGGCCCTAGAGTCTGTTTGCCTGTTCTGGCCGCCCGCGGGAAAGGGTGTTCTCAGCATGGCAAACATTCAGGCAAGAAAAAACAAAGAGGGACGGATTATTTCCTACAGTATTCGGGTGTACCGCGGGCGGGACCCGGAAAGCGGCAGGCAGCTTACCCCCTACTCCTGCACCTGGCGGGTGCCAGAGGGCTGGGGAGAAAAGCGTGCCCGGCGGGAGGCGGAAAAACAGGCGGTCCTGTTTGAGCGCCGCTGCCGCCAGGGAGGTACAGCAGACGGCCGCCAGACCTTTGCGGAGTACGCGGAATATGTGATGGAGTGCAAGACCACCATGGGCATGAAGCATTTAACAGAAATACACTACCGGCAGAGCCTAAACCGGGTGCTGCCTGTGCTGGGTCCCATGCGGCTGTGCGATATCCGGCCCCAGCATCTCAATCTGCTGTACCAGGCCCTGTCCTCCCCCGAGGCCCGCAATGACAACGAGATGGAACAGGTGAAGCCAATCCTATGGAAAACTTTGGAGGAGCGGGGCGTAGTAGGGGACCTGCCCACCAAAGGGGGCGGCCGGGTGAGCCTGGCCCGCCTGCGGGCGGGAAAGACCGTGAAACCCTCGACTGCCCAGCGGATCGCGGAGGTGCTGGACATGCCTGTGAGCAGTCTGTTCACCCCGGTGCGCCAAGAGCGGACGCTCAGCTCCCGCACTGTGATGAACTGCCATCTGCTGGTATCCGCTGTGCTGGGGCAGGCGGAAAAAGAGCTGCTGATCCCCTATAACCCGGCCCGCCGGGCAGTGCCGCCTAAACGGGGAGAGGTGCTGGACCCCAACTATTTTCAGGAGGAGCAGGTGGGGGCAATCCTCAACGCGTTGGAGGCAGAGCCCATCAAGTGGCGGGCGGCCATCAACCTGCTGCTGGCCTCTGGCTGCCGCCGGGGGGAGCTCTTGGGCCTGAAATGGGAAAAGGTGGACTGGGAGAGGCGGGCCATTCGGATAGACTGCGCCATGCACTATGCCGCTGACCGGGGCCTGTACGAAGGCCCGCCTAAGACGCGGGACTCTATGCGCACCATCCGGCTGCCCCAGGAGACCATGGACCTGCTGAGAGCTTACCGCCGCTGGCTGGAGGAGGAGATTGCCTGCCAGGGAGAGCGCTGGAAGCCCTCGCCTTACCTATTCACAGGGGAACATGGCGGCCCCATGAATCCCTCTCAGCTGGGGAACTGGCTGACCCGTTTTGAGAAGCGGCACAATCTGCCCCACCTGAACCCCCACGCCTTCCGGCATACCATGACCAGTCTTTTGCTGTTCAGCGGCGTGGACAGTATCAGTGTCAGCCACCGGCTGGGCCATTCCAGCGTGGCCACCACCACCAATATCTATGGCCACCTGATGCGCCAGGCCGAGGACAGGATCAGCGGGCGCATGGAGGAGATTATCAGCCGGGCGAAAAACGAGGCGGCGGAAAAGGAGGAATAGAGGATTTATAGTTAACGCAGTTCAAAAGAGGGATAACCTCTTTTGAACCTAGCGGCATGGGTGTGCCCGCGCCGCTCTGCCTTTACTATACCTATAGATGGGCAGGAGGACCTGGGGATTTGCCTGGGTCCTTTTTTATATCGTGGGCTTTGAGAGCAAAGGTAAAAGTTTTGTCCACTTTTTCAAGAAGTGGAAGAGTTATGCGCTGCATAACTCTAGGTTTGGAGGCGAAGACTCCACGGTCTTGCGCGATAGCGCCAGAAGTGTCGTCAGACAAGCGGCGAAAGCCGCTACTTAGCCATTTTCAAAGAAAATGGCTAAAAAAGCTTACGCAATGGTAGGCCTGCGGACGCACAGGACGCGTCCTCCGGCAAGGCCGTGGAGCGCCGCTCCACACCACGCAAGGGGAACTGGTTCCCCTTGACTCCTTTCTTGACTGCTGCCCAGCCAGCATGGAACCATTACCTCCTACTACCCAGCTGCCACCATGCCGCCCAGGCGGGAGTTTCGGCTGTATTTTCCGAAGGAAAACGAGCGCTTCGCGCGAAGAGACGAAACTCCGTGATTTGCCGCAGGCAACGTCAACGGTACTTT
>CAJUPK010000198.1 GCA_910588415.1 uncultured Oscillospiraceae bacterium
CCAGCATCTTCTGTTGGTTCCAGCGCTGGTTGTCCTCAATCTGGGCAAAGCTCTCCGCAGCCTGGGCCCGGGCCTCCTCCGCCAGCTGTAACAGCTGGGGTTCCACTGTAAAAAAAGGATAGTTTTCCATGGTATCATTCTCCTTATCATCCAGATAAATTGCTTGTAAGCGGTCTCTCCTGCAGCTTTGGGGAGCAAAGGAAAAAGTGGAAGAGTTATGCGTTGCATAACTCTAGGCTTGGAGGCAAAGCCTCCAAGGCCTTGCCGGAGTGCGCGGCCTGTGCGCACGGAGGCCTAACAGTGCGTAAGCGTTTTTATCCATTTTCAAAGAAAATGGATATGAGTTGGCTTTGCCAACTCAGTGACAGCCTTTGACCGTCTTGTCTGGCGACGTTTCTGGCGCTGCCGCCCAGCCAATATAGAACCACCACCTGCTACCGCCCAACTACCCTAAAACCACCCAAGTAGGAGTTTCGTCTGTATTTTCCGAAGGAAAACGAGCGCGGCGACTTGCCAAAGGCCATGTCGGGCGAAGAGACGAAACTCCGTGACTTGCGCCCCTCAGGGCGCAATGTCAAGTTTCCCTTGATCCCTTTCTTGGCTGCCGCTCAGCCAACATAGAACCATCACCTGCTTCCACCCATCGGCCTTTCTCCCGGAAGCCCAGGCCTGCGTAAAACTCTTGGTTTTCTCCAGCCTGCCGCAGCACATAGAGTTTTCGGCCTGGCAGCTGCTGTTCCACCCGGCCCATCAAGCGGGTCCCCAGGCCCTGCCGCCGGAAGGGCTTGTCCACAGCCAGGGCGGAGAGCACCGCGGCCTCCTCTGTAATAGCGGAGACCACCGCGCAGCCCGTCAGACTACCCGAGGAGCTGTACTCGCCCACAGCCAGGGCCTGGCCATGGCGGAGCCTGTGGGACAGGTCCAGGTAAAAGGGTTCAAAGGCAAGGGCCATGCCAGCCCTCTCCAGCAGCCGGTGGATGCGGACCAGACTGGGAACCGCTTCTGGCGGGCTGAGCCCCTGGTGGTCTCCTCCCGCTCCTGGGGGCAGGCGCTTCTCCAGCACCGGGCCGCCCATGGCTGCCCACAGGCCCAGGCGTTCCGCTGCTTTGGCGGAACAGAACACCCGGCTTGCTCCCAGAGTCCGCACAAATCCCATGGTCTCGGCCTGGTCCTGGGGAACACCCGCTATAGAGAGAACCCCGTCCAGCAGGCAGAAAGCGGCCCGGGCTCTTTGACTGGACCCGGATTCACTGAGCCAGAACTGGGCAAAGGGCTGGTGAAAGCCATAGGCCAGGGCAATGGCCGCCAGCTTGCAGCCAAAGGCAGAACCCTGGCAGATCTTGTAAAAATCCTGTTGTTCCCTCTGGTCCTGTACAAAGCGGATCACCCTGCCGCCTCCTTTCCGTCCATTTGCCCCCCTGCCGGGAGGTTCAAAGAAAAAAGCCCCGCAAGCCGCGAGGCAGTCTTCTTAAAGCAGACCGGACATTATTTTACAAAGTACATCACCGCGTTGGACACCAGGACCAGCACGAAGAAGCCCACAGCAATCACCTTTGTCCACCGGGACAGAAAGGCGTCTACCGAGCGGGCCTTGTTTTTGGATAGGAAAGAGTCTGCGCCGCCAGTGACAACGCCCATGTTTTTCTGGTTTCCCTCCTGCAGCAGCACCACCAAAATGATGGCCACAGAGAAGACCAGCAGCGCGATGGCAAATATGATTTCAAAAACCGTCATGTTCATTTCCTCCTTGGGCATGTTTTGAGCAGGCTACATCTTATATACTACCATGATTCTATAGAATTTGCAAGAGGCGCGTCTCATTTTTATTGGCTTTTTCCCCGTTCCGGCACTGAAAACGCCGTTGAGAGGAAGCCTCTCCATCATTCTCTCTCAAGGCCTCTCAGCGCCGGTCAGAGTCTCTTCTGGGGCGGCGGTCCCGGCCGCTGTCCCGGTCCCGGCGGGGAGGCCGGTCGCTGATATCGTTCTCCGGCACAGCGCCGTCCAGGTCGATCAGCGCGTCCCGGCGGGACAGGTTCAGCCTGCCCTTGTCATCGATCTCCAGCACTTTCACCTTCACCACATCGCCTACGTTCACCACATCGGTCACCTTGTCCGTGCGCTTCACGTCCAGCCGGGAGATGTGTACCAGGCCCTCTTTGCCCGGGGCAATCTCCACAAAGGCGCCGAAGTCCATCAGCCTGGTCACCCGGCCATTGTAGTAGCTGCCCGGCTCTGGGTCGTTGACAATGGTGTCTACAATGTCTATGGCCCGGCGGCACTTGTCAATATCCAGGCCGGAGATAAACACATGGCCGTCCTCTTCCACATCCATGGTGATCTCGCACTCAGCGCAGATTTTCTGGATGACCTTGCCGCCTGTGCCAATAACCTCCCGGATCTTGTCCACGGGGATCTGCATAGAGAGCATTTTGGGGGCATAACGGGACAGTTCGGACCGTACCTCTGGGATGGCCTTGAGAATGATCTCATCAATGATATAGTTGCGGGCCTTGTGGGTTTTCTCCAGGGCCTCTTTCACCATCTCGGGCAGCAGGCCAGAAATCTTCAGGTCCATCTGAATGGCGGTGATGCCCTTCTTGGTGCCGCCCACCTTAAAGTCCATGTCCCCAAAGAAGTCCTCGACTCCCTGGATATCCACCATGGTCATCCAGCGGTCCCCCTCGGTGATCAGGCCGCAGGAGATGCCTGCCACAGGAGCTTTGATGGGCACGCCTGCGTCCATCAGGGCCAACGTGGAGCCGCAGATGGAGGCCTGGGAGGTGGAGCCGTTGGAGGACAGCACCTCGCTGACCAGGCGGATGGTGTAGGGGAACTGGTCCAGGTCCGGCACCACAGGCACCAGGGCCCGCTCGGCCAGAGCGCCGTGGCCGATCTCCCGGCGGCCGGGGCCCCGGCTGGGCCGGGTCTCGCCCACAGAGTAGGAGGGGAAATTGTAGTGGTGGATGTACCGCTTGCTCTCCTCCTCGTCAATGCCGTCCAGCAGCTGGTTGTCCCGGATGGAGC
>CAJUPK010000199.1 GCA_910588415.1 uncultured Oscillospiraceae bacterium
AGCGGAGAGCCACAGGCGCAGCTGGTCTTTGGACTGCTCCGCCTGGTCCACCTGGTAGGCATAGGTCTTGTCCTGCAGATTGGGCACTTGGTCCAGGCCGGGCTTGGAGAAGTCCCCTTCTGCCCACACCCGGGTGTGCTCCAGGTCCCGGTTGTAGGCCTCCAGGTTATCAAACACGGTTTGGGCGCTGTAAACCTGGTAGGCCAGCCGGCCCAGCCAGACGCCGGCCTGGGGCTGGCCCTGGCGCCCGGTGACAGTCAGGCTGCCGTCCGGCTCTACCTGTACCTCATAGCCATGCAGGGAGAAGGCCCGCTGGTCTGTGGGATGTGCGCACTGGGGCGGCTCTTGGGGGCGCAGGGCGGCCAGCTGCTGCCGGGCCTGCTGCTGCCAGGGCTCTGGCAGGGAGTTTACAGCCTCTTCCACATACTGCCGCTGCTCTTTCCAGGAATCCTCCATCAGCTTGTAAGAGCAGAGTCCCTGGACAAAGGTGGGCTCGTGGTGCAGGGTAAACTCCCGCAGCTCTTTGCCAGCGGGCAGCACATCCTCTGGGGTGATGTGGTCCCGCTCTCTGGCGGCATAGAAGTCCGGTTTCTCCCAGTTGCGCCAGTCAGAGAGCCAGCGCTTCACGTCCCGGCCCCAGCTGTGCTCTGCCACCAGCAGCAGGTTGCGGCACAGCCCCTGCCAGGCAGAAGAGCCAGCGGCAGCGGGCTCCTCCTTCTCCCACTGGTCCCGCAGCCGCAGCAGCTGGCAGTAGGCGGCGGTTTTGTAGGGGTCTGTGGCCACGCCGTGAATCCAGGTGTCGCCCAGCTCCTCGGTGACCACAGGCAGCTCCTCCTTATGGGCCAGGACCACCTGGGCGAACTGGTCCATGGTGCCGGAGACGATCTCTGCCCCCGGGTACTTCTCCGCCAGGCGGGCCATCTCCGCGGCCACGCTTTCCGGAGAGGGAGGGCCGCTGTTATCCGGGGTGTGGGCAAACTCCATGGCCACATCCCCGCACACGCTGGAGGCCCCGTACAGGGCCGCATAGTCCAGAATGATCTCGTCCTCGCCATAGCGCAGGCGGCACAAAGGCGGCAGCTTCACCATTTTGGAGGAGCCGTTGATGCCAATGTGCAGGTACTGGATGCCCGCCTTGGCCAGATAGGGCACCATGGCATGGGTGTGGCTGGGCACATCGGTCATTTTGGCGGCAATGGTGCGGCGGCCAAAGCGCTGGTCCAGCATTTGGGAGATGCCCAGGCCATATTGGAACAGCTTGCCGTCCATCAGCTCTGTGTGGGTGGTCACAGGCAGGCCGTGCCAGGCCACCACCCCGTCCCGGATGGCCTGTTCCAGCAGGCCGGGGTCCCGGCCCTGCTCCAGATACAGCTGGATGAGAAAAGAGCCCACAGTCCAGACAAAGTTCTTTTTTCCTCCCTGGTTGCAGGCCCGGGCCGTGGCAATGGCGCCAGGGATGAAGGTGTTCAGGTAGCGGTCCAGGACCGCGGCGGCGGAATCGGTAAAACCGATGTCCAGGTGGGTCTTGTGAATAACCCATACTTTTTTGATTTCCATGATGATTTCTCCTAAAGAAAGATATACTTTTGACGTTGGACTTCGTCCAAGTCACGGAGTTTCCCTCCGTCGCAGCGACATTGCCTGCGGCAAGTCGAAGCGCTCGCTTTTGCTGCGCAAAAGTACGAGGAAAACTCCTCCCGCCAAGGCAGCCTGGGAGAAGCTTGGATGTTGGCCAGTCACGGAGTTTCCCTCCACCGCGAAGCGATTGCCTTTCCTGGGGAAAGTACCGGAAAACTCCTGCCTGGGCGGTTCAGGAGCAGGCGGTGGTTTTGTGTTGGACACGCGCCTTTCTGGCTGCCGGGTTGCGAAACGGGCTGAAACGTGATAGAATAGGGATGGCAAGAAAGAAGCAAAAAATAAGTACCCAAAGAGCAAGTGAAGAGACGAGAAAAACGGAATCTTTTCCCGCTGTCTGCCCCTTGAAAAGCGAGGTGCCCCATGACCACCAGAGAAAGCAAATTTCACTTTGACAACTGCTATATAGAGGCCCCCCGGCAATATGGGTGCGTGGCCCTTTACCAGCTGGGGGACCGGCTGTGCCAAGAGGGCGCCCAGGTGCCTGCCCACCAGCAGGTCTGCCACGAGATATCCTGCGTTATCTCCGGCACGGGCCGCTTTTTCCACAACGGCCAGGGGTACCGGGTGCGCGCCGGGGATCTGTTCATCTCTCCCCTGGGCAGCCTGCACAAGATTTTGTCCAGCCGGCACGACCCGCTGCGGTACAGCTACTGCGGCTTTATGCTGGACCCCCTGGCTGGCCCGGAGGAGTTTGCCCAGCTGCCGGGGTTTTTCGCCGGGGTGAAGGAGCCCTTGGCCCCGGACCGGCACAGCAGCGTGCGCCAGGTGTTCTCCCTGCTGCTGAACGAGCTGCTGATTAACGACAGCAGCAGCTGGCTGCTGGTGAAGGGCCAGCTGGAACAGCTGCTTCTGCTGACCCGCCGGTGCTATCAGGCCGGGGCGGCCCCAGGCAGGCAGCTACCCCAGGGAGAGGACTTTCGCCAGCGGCTGGTGTACGATGTGATCAACTACATTGACAACAACCTGCTGGGCATCAGTAAGCTGACGGACATCAGCGCCCAGACAGGCTACAGCTACTCCTATGTGGCCCAGACCTTTGCTGCTGTAACAGGCGGCAGCCTGGGCAGCTATTACCAGCACAGGCGCTTTGAAAAAGCAGTGGAGCTGCTGGAACGCTCCAACAGCGTCACCCAGGTGTCCCAGGCCCTGGGCTTTGACTCGGTTCAGTCTTTCAGCCGGTTTTTCCGGAAGAGCTGCGGCACGCCCCCCTCCCAGTACCTGCGGGGCCGGACAGGCCAGGAGACGGACCCTGCCGGGAAGGGGTCCGGCGGCAGCGGCTGAGCTTCTGCCAGCGCTATATATAGGATATCCTATTGCCCGTCAAATTGCAAGCCTGAAGTGGAGGAATCCCAGATCGGAAGAGCACACG
>CAJUPK010000200.1 GCA_910588415.1 uncultured Oscillospiraceae bacterium
AGAACTGACGTAACGAACAAACTTCGTATAGCCGCACACCGCGAACAGCGCCTTGTCCCAGTAGGGACAGCCGCACCACGGTCTCTCATCTCTCCGGCCATATACGCTTTACTCTCCTTGCTAGGATGGGCATTTCCTGCAAATTCTATTTGCAAAGAATCCTGCGGGCCTCCTGCACAACACGAAACCACACGAAAAAGGGAGCGGTCCCTGCTGGAACCGCTCCCTCTGCTGTTTCATATAGGTAACACAGTTCCAAAGAGGTATGTATCTCTTTGGAACCAGACCGCTTGGCTGTCCTGCTTAACAATCGGTCTGTACCGATTGTTAAGCGCGTTTCCTATACAATCCTTCCCCATGGCTGGGGCTAATGCCTCTGCCGGTACTTGCTCTCCTGCCGCCGCTGTTTGGCCAGGGACTTGCTGGGCTGGCCCTGCTTTCTTCTGGGCCCCCGGCTGGATTCCCCCTGCAGCTGCTTCCAGCTTTTCCAGCGCTGGGGAGAGAGCTCTCCCCTTTCCAGTGCGGCCCGGATGGCGCAGCCCGGCTCCTTCTCGTGCTGGCAGTCGGAAAAGCGGCACTGGCCCAGCAGGCTCTCCACATCAGGAAAGGCCTCGCTCAAACCCTGGGCCGCGTCCCACATGCCCAGCTCCCGCATACCGGGAGTGTCAATCACCAGCACCCCAGACTCCAGCCGCAGCAGCTGCCGGTGGGTGGTGGTGTGACGGCCCATGCTGTCCGATTCCCGTATGCCGCTCACCGCCATCACCTCTTCCCCAGCCATGCGGTTAATCAGGCTGGACTTGCCCACTCCCGAGGAGCCCAGAAAAGCTGCTGTCACCCCAGGCCGCAGGTAGGGTTCCAGCCCCTCCATGCCCTGCCCGGTCTTAGAGCTGACCGCCAGCACAGGCGCCTTGCCTGCCGTCTCTTGGGCAGCGGCCAGCATAGCCCCATGATCCCCCGGCAGGTCCGCCTTGGTCAGCAGCACCACGGGCTGAGCCCGGCTGGTAAAGGCCAGGGTCAAATAACGCTCCAGCCGCTTCAGGTTAAAGTTCTCGTTTAAAGACTGGACCACAAACACCAGGTCCATGTTGGCGGCCACTGCCTGCTCGGTGCCGTGCCAAGAGTCCAGTCGGGAGAAAAAGCTCTTCCGGGGCAGGGTGCGCAGCAGCAGCCAGTCGCCAGGAGCGGGCTGGGCCAGCACATAGTCGCCTGTGGTGGGAAAATCCTGGCCACCCTCATAAAAATATTCCTTTGTCTTCAGCCGGGCATAGCGCTCCCCCTCCGGGGTAATCAGCTGAAAGCGCTCTTTAAAAACCGCCGTCACCCGGGCCGGGGCGGCCTGACCCTCCGGGGGCATCAGCTCGGCCGGAAAGCCGTATTCTTGTAAATCTATCATTCCAATCCTCCTGTATATAGGCCAGCAAAAGGCCCTTTGCCTTCCAGGCCCTGTCATTCTTGTCTGCCTTCCTGTACGCTGTTCTGGTCATTCTGTCTCTCATAAGACATACCTCCTTTAAACAAAAAATCCAGCCCCTCTGCTAAACAGAAGTGCTGGACCTGCCATGCAAATTTTTCCCCGGCCAAAATTACCGGCCAGGCAAAGGCATTGTGAGCGTCCGTGTCCTTCTGATATATACAAATTTCATTCCGCTCACCGCCTTTTCATAAAAGAATATTGTACTCTAAGAACCTGGGGAGTTTTCTCTGCACCTTTAGCAAAACAAAAACAAATACCGCAGATTGCCGCAGCCAACGCCGCGAAGAGAGAAATCTTCCCGTACACAACCAGAGGCGCTGTATATGCCGTATGTGCCCTCCCGGTCTGTACCGCATATATAGTACCACAAGCTGGGGAGAATTGTCAAGCTATAAATTCAGAAACGGACTGCCCAAAAGGAGGATTATCGTTCACGCAGTTCAAAAAAAGTATAACCCCTTTTGAACCTAGCAGCACGGGAACTCCCCTGCCAAAGGCCAGCCGCCCGAGGCACCAACCAGACTATCCGGCAAACTTCACGCAGGACGCTGCCGGGAAGGCCAGCTCCGCGGTTTTCTCTCCCAGGGCGCCTGTGGCCCTGTTCAGGGCGAACACCGCAATGGTGCCAGAGACCTGGTTGGCTGCCGCCAAAAACTGGCCGTCCGGGCTGATGTGAAAGCTTCTGGGCCCCTGCCCGCCACTGGAAAAGTCCCCGGCAGGCTCCAGACAGCCGTCCTCCCGCCAGTTGAAGCAGAAAATTCGGTCCGTCCCCCGTACAGAGGCGTACAGGCGCGCCCCGTCCGGGGTAAAATGCACGTCCGCTGCCAAAGAACCCGCTGTCTCCGGCTGGCTGATGTCCTGCTCCTCCACAAAGGCCAGCTTCTGGTCCGCCCCTTGGTAGCGGAAGACGTACAGGGTCTTTTTCAGCTCGTTGACCAGATACAGCCACCTGCCCCCTGGGTGAAAGGCCAAGTGCCGGGGCCCCTGGCCGGGAGCAGCCGCTGTCCAGGGCTGCACCGGGTTGGGAGAAAGCCCGCCCTGGCTGTCCAGGCAGTAGCGGAACAGCCTGTCCTGGCCCAGGTCCGCCACCAGCAGCTCCCGGCCGTCCGGCGAGGGCAGGGCAGAGTGGACATGGGCCTTTTCCTGGCGCAGAGGGTCTGGCCCGCAGCCCTGGTGTTGGTAAAAGGCGCACACCTCCCCGGTCTCTGGGTCCAGGCCTGTCAGCGTGCCGCCTGCGTACCCAGAGGCATACAGGTACCCGCCCTGGCTGCAAAGATGGCAGAGTCCTGCCCCGGGCACCCAAAACCGCTGTATCTCCTGGCTGAATAGGGGCAGCCTTACCACCGCGGCCCTGGCCTCCTGTTCCTCCACAGCGTACAGGCAGTCTTTCCCAGGCAGCAGGTAAGAGGGATTCACCAGCCCCTCCCAGCCATAGAGTTTTTGCAGCCCCGCGCCGCTCAGCTCCAGCAGGGCAGCACCCTGGCCAGGCTGGCCGCCGGTGTATCCGCTGGCAAATAATCGAT
>CAJUPK010000201.1:0-751 GCA_910588415.1 uncultured Oscillospiraceae bacterium
GAGTATGGCAGACAATATTTCGAGGACCTGGGCCTGCCCGCGGAGCGGCTGCGCTTCCACGACCACGAGAAGCTGGCCCACTATGCCAAGGCTGCCTGCGACATTGAGTACCTGTTCCCCTTTGGCTGGGGGGAGATCAACGGCACCCACAACCGCACGGATTTTGACCTGACCCGCCACCAGGAGTACAGCGGCCAGAAGATGGACTATCTGGATCCAGAGACCAACGAGAAGTTTATTCCCTATATCATAGAGAGTACCTATGGCCTGGACCGCACTGTGCTGGCCCTGCTGTGCGAGGCCTATGATGTGGAGATGCTGGACGAGGCCAAGAAGGACAGCCGGGTGGTGCTGCACCTGAACCCGGCCCTTGCCCCCTACAAGGCGGCTGTGCTGCCCCTGTCCAAAAAGCTTTCTCCCAAGGCCCTGGAGGTGTACGACCAGATCAGCGGTTCCATGATGGCTGACTTTGACGAGACCGGGTCCATTGGCAAGCGCTACCGCCGGGAGGACGAGATTGGCACGCCCTTCTGCGTGACCGTTGACTTCCAGACCGTGGGGGATGAGAAGACCCCGGCAGACAACTGCGTCACTGTGCGGGAGCGGGACAGCATGGCCCAGGAGCGGGTGCCTGTGGAAGGGCTGGAGAGATATTTGCAGGAGAGAGTGGGGACGTTCTAATCCTGCTGAAGGGTCCCCTATGCACCAAAACCATTCGGGCAGGAAATGGCCGGAAGCTGTTCAGCAAAAG
>CAJUPK010000201.1:761-2959 GCA_910588415.1 uncultured Oscillospiraceae bacterium
CCATGAAAGAGAGGTCTGCTATGAAGAAATTTGTATGTGTATTTCTGGCGATGGCTGTGGCGCTGCTGCCATGCCTGTACGGGCTGGCCCTGCCTGCCGCCGCGCTGGATGGGGACTCCGCTTTCCTGGATGTGGAGCCCAGCGGAGACGAGGATCCTGGCAATAATGACCCAGGAGGCGACCCGGGCGGGGACCCTGGAACAAATCCAGACCCGCCTGTGACAGACCCTACAGACCCTCCGGTGGTGGACCCCACGGCTCCCCCTGTGGTGGATGACCCCACCGCTCCTCCCGAGGACAATCCCACGCCTCCTCCGGTGGAGGACCCTACTCCGCCTCCCGATGGGGCAGATCCCACCCCGGGAGCAGGAGACTCGACTCCGGAGCCTACCGAGGAACCGTCCAGCTCTGAGCCCAGTGGGGGCGGGGACAACGGAGGCGGCGATAGCGGCGGCAATGGCGGCAGCACCTGGGGGACCACAGACTATGAGTCCTCTTCCTCAACGCCCCGGGTGCCAGGGGGAGTGGGGGGCACGCAGATTCAGCAGCCCTCCTTTTCTCCCAGGGCGACGGTTGCCCCTGCGGCCACACCTGCGGCTTCCAGCCAAGGGGATACCTCCTCGGTAGAACCCCGGTACATTACCTTTGCCCGGGTCAACCAGAAGAACAACTCCATGTCTGTGGTGCTGTTTTACAGCGGCGCCAGCTGTATTGGCGTAGGGGCGCTGGGTTTGGTGCTGCTGGCGGTGTTTATAATCCGGGGCAGGCGTATCGATGAGCGGGACGGGATTTTCCAGGAGATCGCGGAGGCGGAGACCCGCCAGCCTCTGCGGCCGGTTCATGTCCCGCCCCAGACCCAGGCTCAAGCCATGCAGGGGAAAAACCCGCCCCCGGATTATGCTCCCCCACGAGGAGACACAGGAGAGAATGAACGCCTGGATGAGTGGGACGATGGCTATGCAGAGGAGCCTGCTCCTGGCTATGCGGCCCCCCAGGGCTATGAGAGCCTGCAGTCTCAGAACAGCCGGCGCAGCCTGTACAGCCCGGACCCAGAGGCGTTGGCTGTGCCCATGAATGGCAGCCTTTATACAGAAGAGTTTGAGCTGCCCCAGCAGGACATGTACAGCGGGGCTTCTATGTACACAGAGGAGTTTGACCCGCCCGCGGTCTCCCGGGAGGCCCCTCAGCCTGTTGTTCCCAGCCAGGAAGCCTCCATGTATACAGAGGAGTTTGTGCTGCCGGAGGAGGGCTTGGCTCAGCCGTCTCAAGGGCAGCAGCCAGCCCAGTTCCAGCGCCCCCAGGCCAGCCCCAGGGGCCAGAGCGCTCCCCCGCCCCGGCGTGGTGCGCCGCAGCCGCCCCAAGAGCGGACAGAGAGCTTTGACACCACCGAACTGCTTCGGGAGATTCTATATGGCGAAGACGGCGAGCAGAGATAATAGTTAACGCAGTTCAAAAGAGGTATCTGCCTCTTTGAACCAGGCAGCTTTACTGCCAGCGTGCTTACTATAGGATTCCAGGAGATAGGCCCAACGCTCGGCTATATGGTGTTTGACTGGGATAGAGAGCAAAAAGGGAGAGCAGCCCTGGAAAAGTGGGCTGCTCTCCCTTTGCCTGTGCGGGATATCCGGCCGAGAAGCGAGGGGCAGAAAGAGCGAAAACCGGACGGTACACCTTGCGGGTACCGTCCGGCTTTTTATGGATTATTCTCCTGTATGCTGGCCAAAGATTCCGCTTTTAGCCAGCCAATTTGCTGGTATTTGAGAGGCTTACTTGCAGTTGGCCTTCAGGGTCTCCAGCTGCTCTTTCAAGGCGGCAGGCAGCTTGTCTCCAAACTGCTTGTAGAACTCCTCGATGCCCTCGGCTTCCTTGGCCCAGGCAGCCTTGTCGATGGTCAGGATCTCCTTCAGGGTGTCGATGGAGAAGTCCAGGCCCTCCAGGTTGATGTCCTCGGCCTTGGGTACAAAGCCAATGGGGGTCTCCACAGCGTCCACTTTGCCCTCGCAGCGCTTGATGATCCACTCCACCACGCGGAAGTTGTCGCCAAAGCCGGGCCAAATGAAGTGGCCGTCCGCATCGGTGCGGAACCAGTTCACGTTGAAGATCTTGGGAGCCTTGTCGCCCAGCTTCTCGCCCATCTCAATCCAGTGCTGGAAGTAGTCGCCCATGTGATAGCCGCAGAAGGGCAGCATGGCCATGGG
>CAJUPK010000202.1 GCA_910588415.1 uncultured Oscillospiraceae bacterium
TGCCTCCAGCACGATATTAAATTTGGGCTCCAGGATTTTCCTGTGTCCTTTCATGAGACTGCGCACTCCATCGGCATCGTGTAAGAACAGCACATGGCGCAGCTGATTGAGTTTGTCAGAACCAATGGTTTGTACAGTAGTTCTGGTTTTCAGACTGGCAATATTTTTCGCGCTGGAAGCCAGCGCTGCCACGCCAGCTCCAGGGAAAGAGATCTTTGAGGTAGAGGCAAACATAATTACCTGATCCTCTGTGCCCTCTTTCAGGCATTCCTCGTAAATATTCAACAGTTCCTCTGGCTCATCCGCCAAATCATGGACACAGTAGGCATTGTCCCACATGATTCGGAAATCTTTGGCCGCAGGATGAAGCCTGGCAAACCGTCGCACTGTTTCATCTGAGTAGGTGATGCCAGTGGGATTGGAATATTTGGGGACGCACCAGCAGCCTTTCACACTCTCGTCCTGTACCAGCCGCTCAATGATATCCATGTCGGGGCCAGTTTTCAGCATGGGGACAGGAATCATTTTAATTCCGAAATACTCTGTTACCGCAAAATGCCTGTCGTAACCAGGGACAGGACAGAGAAATTTTACTTCCCCCTGTTTGCACCATGGTTCCCAGCCGCCGCACCCATGGGTATAGCCCTGGGAAATCGTATCAAACATCATCTGCAAGCTGGAATTGTTCCCTAAAATGATATTATCAGCCGGTACACCTAAAAGTTCAGCAAAAATTGCCCGCATTTCCGGCAGCCCATTCCATACGCCATAATTACGGCAGTCATCTCCATTGGAATTGGCAAACTCGCTTCTGGCGTGCAGGGCTTCCAAAACCCCTAAGGCCAGGTCCAACTGCTCTACACAGGGTTTACCCCTTGCCATATTTAAATTTAATCCTTGAGCTTTAAAGGCACCATACTGTTTTTGTGCTTCTTGGTTTATAGTTCTAATCTCGCTGACGCTCATGGAAGTTAGTTTCATCCAAACATCTCCTTTGAATGATTACACAGTTTTATTCTTCATTTTTTGCTGTCAAACTCTCTATATTTTAATATATCTTGCTCTAAATTGCAAGCTGAATTTCGCTTTCTTGCATGTTTTATGTTTTGCACCATTCTGTTGATTATTGAAGGGCTTTTCTGTGCAACCTAATAGCTTTTATGGGTCTCACGACAAAATCTGGTCATTGCATTGTTTTGGGTATGGCGCTGGGTTCAAAACTGTGCTATAATATAAGAAAAGCCCGTTATGGGCAGAAGCCCTGAAAAGCGGAAACTTTCTCGGACATTTGGCAAAAGCATCCAGACTTTGAGCCTTATGCTAAATTTCATGCTCAAACAAAAACACTTTATGCCAGAAAGGCGGAACAGAACTATTATGGGTGGATTTTTCGGTACAGCTTCCAAAGAAGATTGCGTTTTTGATCTGTTTTTTGGTACGGACTATCACTCTCATCTGGGTACCCGTAGGGCCGGCATGGCCGTATATAACCAGGAGGAAGGCTTCAACAGGGCCATCCACAATATTGAGAATTCCCCATTTCGCACCAAATTTGATAAAGATGTCTCCCTAATGCACGGAAGACTTGGGATTGGCTGCATTTCCGATTACGAGCCGCAGCCACTGATTGTGCGTTCTCATCATGGCGCCTATGCCATTGTCACTGTAGGAAAAATCAACAATGTAGATCAGCTGTTAGACAGTTTGTTCACATCGGGGCTCTCTCATTTTATGGAAATGAGTGGAGGAGATATCAACGCCACGGAGCTGGTTGCCGCCCTCATCAACCAAAAGGCAAACTTGATTGAGGGCATCCAGTATGCACAGGAAATGATTGATGGTTCCATGACCTTGCTTCTGCTTACCCCCCGCGGCCTGATTGCCGCCAGAGACAAGCTGGGCCGGACGCCTGTGTCTATTGGAAAGAAAGACGGCGCCTACTGCTGTTCTTTTGAGAGCTTTGCCTACCTCAATTTAGGCTATACCATGGACCGGGAGCTGGGGCCTGGTGAGATTGCCGCTATTACGCCAGAAGGGGTACAGACTTTGGCATCTCCTGGCCAGGAGATGAAAATTTGTACATTTCTATGGGTATATTATGGCTACCCAACTTCTTCCTATGAAGGGGTCAATGTGGAAGAGATGCGTTACCGCTGCGGAGCCATCCTAGCAAGGCGGGACAACTTTACGGCAGAGACTGCACCGGACAATGTGGCTGGTGTACCTGACTCTGGCACGGCCCATGCAGTGGGATATGCGAATGCTTCTGGTATTCCTTTTTCCCGTCCCTTTATCAAGTATACGCCCACCTGGCCCCGCTCTTTTATGCCCACAATGCAGAGCCAGCGGAATTTGATTGCCCATATGAAACTGATCCCGGTCCATGGCCTGATCGAAGGCCGCAGCCTGCTGCTTATTGATGACTCTATTGTTCGAGGGACGCAGCTTAGAGAGACCACGGACTTCCTCTACCGTAGCGGGGCCAAAGAGGTCCATGTGCGTCCGGCCTGTCCCCCGCCGTTGTTTGGCTGCAAATATCTCAACTTCTCCCGCTCCGCTTCCCTGGACGACCTAATTTCCCGTCGGGTCATTGCCGAGCTGGAGGGCACCAATCAGCCGGATAATCTGGACCGCTATTCGGATCCGGAAACCGAGGAATATCAGACTATGGTTGATATTATTGGGAAAAAACTGAATTTCACGTCTTTGCGGTACCACCGGTTGGATGATATGGTCAAGTCGGTGGGGATTGATAAATGCAAACTGTGTACGTACTGCTGGAATGGAAAGGAATATGTGTTTATCGATACGGCAGGGCTCCGGCGTAA
>CAJUPK010000203.1 GCA_910588415.1 uncultured Oscillospiraceae bacterium
TGACCCAGGAGCGGGCCTATGCCAGAGAACTGCTGGCCAAAAGCCAGATGCTGGAGACCATTTTCACCACCATGGACTGCGGCGTCATGTGCCACTCTCTGGACGGCTCTCAGGTGTTAAGCATCAACCGGGCGGCCCTGCAGATTCTGGGGTATGAGAGCCAGGAGGACCTGTTGGCGGACAATTTTGACACAGTGGCCGGTACAGTAGACGAGCAGGATAAAGAGGCCCTGCGCAGCGCCATCCAAGCGTTGAAACAGCCGGGGGACAGTGTGGGCGTGGAGTACCGGGTGGTACACAAAGACGGCGAAAAACTGCATGTTATGGGCAATGTGAAACTGATTGAAGAAAAGGGCAAGCTGTTCTACCAGCGCTTCTTGTTAGACTGCACGGCTCAAAAGCTGCAGGAGGAAAAAGAGCGGGAGATGACCCAGCGGCGGCAGATGGAGCTGGTCCATGCCCTGAGTATAGATTACAGCCTGGCCTGCGTGTTTGACCTGGACACGGGGCTTGGCAGCGCGCTGCGGATCAGCGACTGCCCCTTTGGCATTTTGGACACCATCTTTGCCGGACAGCTCTCTATGGAGGACTGCCTGGAGCAGTACATTATGGCCTGCGTGTACACCGAGGACCGGGAACTGCTGCGCCAGGCTTGCACTGCGGAGCGCTTGGCACGGGAGCTGACAGAGAATAACCGGTTTTATGTGAATTACCGCACGTTGTGCGGGGGAGAAATGCGCTTTTTCCAGCTAAAGGCTGTGCGGGCGGGCTCTTGGGATGAGCAGCGCGCCGTGGTAATGGGCTTCCGCAGTGTGGACGAGGAGACCCGGACAGAGATGGAAAAGAAGACCCTGCTGGAGGATGCTCTCTCCCAGGCCAATCGGGCCAGCAAGGCTAAAAGCGTCTTTCTTTCTAATATGTCCCACGATATCCGCACGCCCATGAACGCTATTGTGGGCTTTACCACATTGGCGCTGAACCATCTGGATAAACAGGAGCAGGTGGAGGAGTACCTGAAAAAGATTATGACATCTGGCAACCATCTGCTCAGCCTGATCAACGATATTCTGGATATGAGCCGTATAGAAAGCGGCAAGATTCACCTGGACGAGGAGCTGTGCAGCCTGCCGGAGATTTTGCACAGCCTGCACAGCATTGTGCAGACAGACCTGCGGGCCAAGCAGCTGGATTTCTCTGTGGACACAGTGGATATTACCAACGAGGAGATATACTGCGACAAGCTGCGGCTGAACCAGGTGCTGCTGAATCTGCTGAGCAACTCGGTAAAGTACACCAGCGCGGGCGGCTCGGTCAGTATGCGCATCACCCAGAAAACAGGGGCGCCCAACGGTCATGCCTTCTATGAGTTCCGCATCAAAGACACGGGTATTGGCATGAGCCCTGAGTTTGTGGCCCATATCTTTGAGCCCTTCGAGAGGGAGAGAAACTCCACCATGAGCGGCGTCCAGGGCACTGGCCTGGGCATGGCTATCACAAAAAACATTGTGGACATGATGAACGGTTTAATTGAAGTCCGCAGTAAGCAGGGAGAGGGCACAGAGTTCATTGTCTCCTTCTCCTTCCGGCTCAGTGCTGGACCGAAAGAGCCCCAGACCATCCCTGAGCTGAGAAACTGCCGGGCATTGGTGGTGGACGATGACTTTAACACCTGTGACAGCGTTTCCTATATGCTGCAGCAGATGGGTATGCGGGCGGAGTGGACCCTCTCCGGCAAGGAGGCTGTGCTGCGCACCCGCCAGGCCATTACCCGCAACGATAGCTATGATATCTATATTGTCGACTGGCTGATGCCGGACATGAACGGCGTGGAGGTGGCCCGGCGTATCCGCAAAGAGACGGGCGGCGACGCGCCTATTATGATTCTCACGGCATACGATTGGTCCGATATTGAGGAGGAGGCCAAAGAGGCTGGTGTGTCGGCCTTCTGCCGCAAGCCGCTGTTTGCATCCGAGCTGCGCAGCTGCCTGCGGTCCATAGTCAACCGGGAGGCAGCTCCCCCTGAAAAAAGTGTGCCGCAAGAGGAAGTATCTCTCCGGCGGCAGTCCGGCCGGATTCTGCTGGCCGAGGACAACGAGCTGAACCAGGAAATCGCCGTAGCTATTTTGGAGGAGGCAGGCTTTACCACAGAAATTGCCAGCAACGGCCGCATTGCACTGGAAATGCTGAAGGCCGCTAAGCCTGGCTACTATAACCTGATTCTTATGGACGTGCAAATGCCTGTTATGGGCGGTTACGAGGCCACTAAGCTGATCCGCGATATGGAAGATCCCCGGTATGCGGGTATCCCCATTTTCGCCATGACGGCCAACGCTTTTGACGAGGATAAACAGGAGGCTTTGCGCTGCGGCATGGATGGCCACATTGCCAAGCCCATCAATATTGACCAGCTGCTGGAGACCCTGGATCAAGCAATGAACACCACGAATTAGAACCGTAAAAGGAGGCGGCCATGAACCCCAAGCTGAGAGAGAGCATCTCCGAATCCCTGTCGTCTGTCCTGCCCATCACCTTTATTGTGCTGGCTCTCAGCGTTTTTTTGGTGCCTATGGATACGGGCACGGTGGTCATGTTCTTTGTGGGAGCCGTTATGCTGATTGTGGGCATGGGGATGTTCCAGCTGGGGGCTGAAATGGCTATGAGTCCTCTGGGCGAGGGCATTGGCGTGGAAACCGCCAAAACCAAGCGGACCGCTGTCATCGTTCCGGTCAGCCTGCTGATGGGCGCGCTGATTACCCTGGCAGAGCCGGATCTGCAGGTCCTGGCAGAGCAGGTGCCCTC
>CAJUPK010000204.1 GCA_910588415.1 uncultured Oscillospiraceae bacterium
TTGAAAAGGGCGAGGGTCCCCAGTGGGGACCGTCCCGAGCTGACCGAACCGACGAGTTGGTGTGCCAACTCGATGAGAAGGCGAAACTTTTCCCTTTTGCTCTCATCAACCAACCATCAAAACCCATACAATACTATACCACTTTGCCCAGCCTTTGGCAAGGGGGCTAAAAGGCCGCTCCCTCCAGGTCCAGCAGCCAGCGCTTCCGCTCTATGCCCCCGCCGTATCCGGTCAGCGAGCCGTCCGTTCCAATGACCCGGTGGCAGGGGATGATAATGGAGATGGGGTTGCGATTGTTAGCCAGGCCCACTGCCCGGTAACCCCGGGGGCAGTCCGCCAGCTGGGCAATATCCCGGTAGGTGCGGGTCTCTCCGTAGGGGATGGTCTGCAAAGCCGCCCAGACCCTCCGCTGAAAGGCAGTCCCTGGGGGCGCCAGAGGCAGGTCAAACTCCCGCCGCTGGCCGGAAAAATATTCCTCCAGCTGGGACCTGGCCTCCCGCAGCAGAGAGTTCTCCCCCTCCATCCGGCCCGGCAGGGCCTGCCAGCCAAACAGCAGGTGGGTCAGGGCCCCGTCTTCCTCCGCCAAGGTCAGCGGGCCAACGGGAGAGTCCCAGTACAGATACTGTCCCATGATAGTCTCTCCTTTACTTATATGTTTTTTATTGGTTTTTGCCATTTCCAAGGTTTTTCCAGGTTTTTACGCTCCCCCGCTTGCAGGCGGCAGGGTTTTCAGGTATACTATAAAGATACGGCTAAGAGGCTGCCATTGGCCCCGGCCAAAGCGCACAGATGGATTTGACAGGAGGGAGAATGACAAGATGAAATGGATGATCGCCTCTGATATTCACGGCTCGGCCCTATTCTGCCGCCAGGTGCTGGAGGCCTTTGCCCGGGAGAGGGCTGGCCGGCTGCTGCTGCTGGGCGACTTGCTCTATCACGGGCCCCGGAACCGCCTGCCGGAGGGGTACGCCCCCCAGGAGGTCGCGGCCCTGCTCAACGGGGTAAGGGAGAAGATTTTCTGCGTGCGGGGCAACTGCGAGGCCGAAGTGGACCAGATGGTGCTGGATTTTCCCGTGCTGGCGGATTACTGCCTGCTGGAAGCAGAGGGCCGGCTGGTGTTTGCCACCCACGGCCACCACTACAACCTGGGCAGTCCCCCGGCCCTATCCCCAGGAGACGTGCTCTTGCATGGCCACACCCATGTGCCCGCCAAAGAGCGGCAGCCTGGCGGCTGGTGGTACCTGAACCCCGGCTCCGTCTCCCTGCCCAAAGAGGACAGCCCCCGGGGATACATGACCTGGGAGGGCAGCCAGTTCACCTGGAAGGAACTGGACGGCACGGAGTACGGCCGTTTGGACATGGAATAAAGCAAGTCCTTGTCTGGACACATACCGACAGATATTTCAATTATGGATAAGCGAGGAGATCCCTATGAAGCTAGGTATTTTGGGGCTGCCCAATGTGGGCAAAAGCACCCTGTTCAACGCCATCACCAACGCGGGCGCCCAGTCCGCCAACTACCCCTTTTGCACCATAGAGCCCAATGTGGGCATGGTCACCGTGCCGGACAAGCGCCTGGAGAAGTTGCGGGACATGTACGAGCCCAACAAGTTTACCCCGGCCACCATTGAGTTTGTAGACATTGCCGGACTGGTCCGGGGGGCCTCTAAGGGGGAGGGCCTGGGCAACAAGTTCCTCTCCAATATCCGGGAGGTAGACGCCGTGGTCCATGTGGTGCGCTGCTTTGAGGATGGGGACATTGTCCATGTGGAGGGCAGCATTGACCCGGCCCGGGACATTGAGACCATTGACCTGGAGCTGATCCTCTCGGACATCGAGGTGCTGGACCGGCGCATCGACAAAACCAAAAAGCTTTTGAAGGCCGACAAAAAATACCAGGGCGAACTGGACTTTTTTGAGCGGGTGCGGGAGGCCCTGGAGGCCGGAAACTCCGCCCGCAGCGTGGAATGCGAGGGGGAAGAGGCAGAGCTGCTGGCCTCTGTGTCCCTGCTGACCAACAAGCCCATCATCTTTGCGGCCAATCTCAGCGAGGAAGACTTTAAACACGGCGTGGAGGGCAACGCTTTCTTCCAGGCGGTACAGGCCGCGGCGGAAAAGGAGCGCGCTGCCGTTCTGCCCATCTGCGCGGAGATAGAGGCAGAGATTGCCGGGATGGACCTGGAGGAAAAAGAGCTGTTCCTCTCTGACCTGGGCCTCAGCGAGTCCGGCCTGGACAGGCTGATCACCGCCTGCTATGACCTGCTGGGCCTGATGTCCTACATGACTGCCGGGAAGGACGAGGTACGGGCCTGGACCATTCAAAAGGGAACCAAGGCCCCCCAGGCCGCGGGAAAAATTCACACGGATTTTGAGCGGGGCTTTATCCGGGCAGAGGTGGTAAGCTATGACGACCTGATGGCCTGCGGCACTATGGCGGCCGCCAAGGAAAAAGGCCTTGTGCGCTCGGAGGGCAAGGAGTACGTGATGCAGGACGGGGACATTGTGCTTTTTAGATTTAACGTCTGATACAATTTTCTATCGGGAAAATGTTGTAAACTCTGGGAGTTACCGCTTGTGGGTGGTAACTCCTTTTGGCGTTTAACCCCTACCTTACCCCTACCCGATATTTTTGTTCAATAATTTACTGCGCTATCCAGTTTTAGAATTTCATTCTGTTTCAGGTCGTCCAATACGTGCGTATAGGTGTCGGCTGTTTCCTTTATGGTCGCATGACCT
>CAJUPK010000205.1 GCA_910588415.1 uncultured Oscillospiraceae bacterium
TGCCCGGTGGGGCTGGTGGTACAGTAAGCGGCGGGCCTTCCGGCTGCTTCTCAAATAAGAAAGGAAACAGGATATGGCGGACATAGAAAGGCTGAAGGCCTGGCTGGGGGAAAGCCGGAGCAATGTGTTTTTAGGCGGCGCGGGGGTCTCCACTGCCAGCGGCATCCCGGACTTTCGCAGCGCCCACGGGCTGTATATGCAGAAAAAACAGGGCGTCTCTTACGAGGAAATGCTCTCCCACACCTATTACGAGACCCACACAGAGGAATTTTATGACTTCCTGCGGCATGTCATGCTCTACCCAGAGGCAAAGCCCAACCCGGCCCACTTCGCCCTGGCAAAGCTGGAGGCAGAGGGCAGGCTGGACGGGGTGATCACCCAGAATATAGACGGCCTGCACCAAGCAGCGGGCAGCAAAAATGTCATTGAGCTGCACGGCAACGAGGACCGCTATCTGTGCCAGGCCTGCGGGCGGCAGTACGATATGCGGTATGTGCTGGACTGCCAGGGCGTGCCCCGCTGCCAGTGCGGCGGCCAGCTGAAGCCGGATGTGGTGCTGTACGAGGAGCCCCTGGACCAGCGGGACATGCTACGGGCCATGGCCCTGGTGGAAAACGCCGGGCTGCTGCTGGTAGGCGGCACCTCCCTGGTGGTGTACCCGGTGGCGGGGCTGGTGAATTACATCTCCCCTGGGGCCAAACTGGTGATCGTCAACCAGGACCCCACCCCCTATGACAGCCGGGCGGACCTGGTGCTGCGGGAGGACCTGGGCCGGGTGCTGGCCCAGGCGGCGGAGTGGAAACCATAATAGAGATAAGCGATAAAACCCATAGGGAGGGAATAGAAATATGTTGGAAGCGCTGAAGGAACAGGTATGCCAGGCCAATCGGCTGCTGCCCCGGCACGGCCTGGTGGTGTTTACCTGGGGCAATGTAAGCGGCGTAGACCGGGCCAGCGGCCTGATGGCCATTAAGCCCAGCGGGGTGGAGTATGACGCCCTGACCCCAGAGGACATGGTGCTGGTGGACATTGCCACTGGCCAAAAGGCGGAGGGCCGGTGGAACCCCTCCTCAGACACAGCCACCCACTGCCAGTTGTACAGAAGCTTTGCGGGCATTGGCGGCGTGGTACACACCCACAGCCGCTGGGCCACCATTTTCAGCCAGGCGGGCCAGGGGATCCCGGCCTTGGGCACCACCCACGGGGACTACTTTTACGGGGAGATTCCCTGCACCAGAAAGCTGACCCCCCAGGAGATTGCCGGGGAATACGAGCTGGAGACCGGCCGGGTGATCGTGGAGGCCTTTGCGGGCAGGGACCCAGAGCAGGTTCCCGCCGCGCTGGTCCACAGCCACGGCCCCTTTGCCTGGGGCACAGACGCCGAAAACGCGGTTCACAACGGGGTGGTGCTGGAAGAGCTGGCCTTTATGGCCTGGCACAACCAGAGGATGGACCCGGACCTGCCCCCCATGCAGCAGGAACTTTTGGATAAGCATTACCTGCGCAAGCACGGCAAAAATGCCTACTATGGGCAGGGGAAGTGAAGATTTTTCTTGCCGCAAGGCGCAGATACGCAAGGCAACACCGCACAATTTGAGGCTAAGGCCTTACGTACCATCTTATTTGCATCTTTTTCGTCCTAGCGCACAGCTTTCCCTTGCCAATCGCAAGATGGGCGGCGCTCGTACACTCTGAAGAAAAATCTGACTGCGCAATACGGCGCTGAATGGCGCGGTATTGTCTTAAAAAAGGAGAGGGAATATGGAGGAAAGCCAGAAGAAACGGCGGAAGGGCCTGGTGGTCCGGTTTCTGCCGTATTTTAAGAAATATGTCTGGGTGCTGGTGTTTGACCTGTTCTGCGCCGCGCTGACCACCCTGTGCGAGCTGACGCTGCCGCTGCTGGTGCGGTATGTCACAGACATGGGCATCAACAATTTGGCGGCGCTGACCCTGCAGGTGGTGTTGAAGATTGGGGGCCTGTACCTGTTTTTGTGCCTGGTAGACGCAGGGGCCACCTTTTTCCGGGCCTCCATCGGCCACATCATGGGCGCACGCATGGAGACGGACATGCGCACCGATTTGTTCGCCCACCTGCAAAAGCTCAGTTTCCACTACTTTGACAACATGAAGGTGGGGCAGATTATGTCCCGCATCACCTCTGACCTGTTTGACGTGACGGAGTTTGCCCACCACTGCCCGGAGGAGATCTTTATGGCGGGCATCAAGATCGTGGGGGCCTTTGTCATCCTCTGCGGGGTGAATGTGCCCTTAACGCTGATCGTCTTCTCCGTGGTGCCCTTTATGGTGCTGGCCGCGGCCTGGTTCAACATGAAAATGCGCAGCCAGTTCAGGCAGCAGCGGGCCCAGATTGGGGAGATCAACGCCCAGGTGGAGGACAGCCTTTTGGGCGTGCGGGTGGTAAAGTCCTTTGCCAACGAAGGGGTGGAGACCGAGAAGTTTGAGGCAGGCAACCGGAAGTTTTTTAACATCAAGCGGGGCCGCTACTACCTGATGGGCGGCTTTGAGGCCTCTAACCGCATGTTTGACGGGCTCATGCACTTTTTGGTGCTGCTGGCAGGGGCTATTTTCATGATGAACGGCAGCGTGCAGCCCGCTGACCTGGTGGCCTATATGCTGTATGTGGGCACGCTGATCACCTCTATCCGCCAGCTGGTGCAGTTTGCCGAGCAGTTCCAGCAGGGCATGACAGGAATTGAGCGCTTCTTTCAGAT
>CAJUPK010000206.1 GCA_910588415.1 uncultured Oscillospiraceae bacterium
CTATACTTCTCCGAAAAATAAGGGCACGGAGGGATTTTGATGTCTTTTCCCTGTTTGGAAAATCAAGAGGAGCGCTTGGCCGTAATGCCCAACCCCGCCAGTCTGGAGTGGACGCAGGAAGCCGCGAAAGTCCAGCTGCGGGATTTAGCCCAGAGTATTGTGACCGAGATACAGGCAAAATCTCCGGCCCACACCCACGAGCTGCTCAGCTTGTTTGTCTCCGAGCTGTTCGCCGCTGTGGCCCAGCAGACCATGAAAGAGGACCGCAGGCAAAGGCAGGCCCAGGGAATTGCGGCGGCAAAGGCCAGAGGCGTTCACTTTGGCGCCCAGCCCAAACCACTGCCGGAGAATTTTGAGCGGGTATGCCGTTCGTGGCGAAACAAAGAAGTAAGCCTAAAGGACGCCGCAAAGCTCTGCGGCATGCCCCCATCGACTTTTTATGATGCGGCCCGGCGGAGCATGAAGCTTGCCGAAAAATAACGGGGAGGGAACCCTATGTTGACATTACGATTGAAGTCCGGCGAGTACGTGGCCATTGGCGACACCATTGCTGTGCAGGTTTTCCGGCAAAAGGGAAACTGCTTCGAGGTGGCTGTGAAAGCGCCCAGAGAGGTGCCCATCTGTCGCGGCGAAGTGTACGAGCAGCAGAATGGCAAGCCCGATGGCCTGCGGGAACACCGCACCCAAAGCCTGTCTGAGAAAAACGCCAATGCCAGGCGAAAAGCAACCCTGGCCCGGCGTGCAGACGCTGTCCAGCAGCTCTACAGGGTACTAGACAAGATGGAAAGCCGAAACCCCGAATGGCAGCAGGACATCCTGTTCATGCGGGAGCAGATCTCCCGGCTGAACGGAGAGAGCGCTACCTAAATCCTATCATTTGGTTTCACCCGGTCCTAGGCTGGTTGAAATATAGAGTGCCGGAGCTTGTCCACTCGGCCGGTGGGCGGGCCAGGCACACCCCGGCGATGAACGCCGGATTTACGCAAAAATCATTAAAGGAGAAAAAATTATGCGTATCCAACACAACATTTTGGCGATGAACGCCTACCGCAACTACAACACCAATACCAAGGCCCTGGCTGCCAACCTGGAAAAGCTGAGCTCCGGCTACAAGATCAACCGCGCTGGCGATGACGCCGCTGGTCTGGCCATTTCCGAGAAGATGCGTGCCCAGATCAAGGGCCTGGAAGCTGCTTCCAAGAACGTAAAAGACGGCACCTCCCTGGTAAAGACCGCCGAGGGCGCCATGCAGGAGATTCAGGACATGCTGGGCCGCATGAAGTATCTGGCCACCCAGTCCTCCAATGGCACCTATGACAACGAGGTGGACCGCAAGGCTCTGCAGGACGAGGTTGAGCAGCTGAAGTCTGAAATCAACCGTATCGCCGATAGCGCAAACTTCAACGGCATTAAGCTGCTGGACGGCAAGATGGGCCTGAACACAGATGCTTTTGAGGTCGTTGGTTCTACCGCGGCGGCTGATGGCACTCCCATCACGGATATTATTACTACCAATATGCCAGCAGCTAAAGATTTGGGAGCTGCAGGTGGTGCTGCTGGCACTGATACCATCCTGCACAAGTCCGGGAGCGAAGCTCAGGCAGGTACATTTACTGTTGACCTGAGCCAGCTCAATATGGTAAGTGCTGATGGACAGAAGGGTGATCTGACCGTTACCATTGGTGGCGTTGGCATTGATATTGCAGCGGCTAACAACGGTGATACCATGAACGGCAAGCAGATTGCCACAGCGGTTAAAGCTGAGTTTGATAAGCTGACTGGTTTTGCAGGTCTTATGGTAGATGGTAGTGGTGCTGTTGCAAAAGGTACCACAGCTGCAACTGGCAACAAGGGTGCTTTGCTGTATGAAGTGACCGACAATGGAGACGGTACACTTACATTTACTGCGACCAAGTATAGCGATGGAACAGCCTGGAAAGCATTAGATAAGAATCTTCCCACTGCTGATGTTGCAGATGGTGCTTGCGTAAGCACGGGCTTTGGTGTATCCGTTGCAGTTAAAACTGCTGCTAATGTCAAGACTTTAAGTGGCACGCCCAACATTGATGGTACCAAGACCCAGACACCCAAGAAGCCTGGTGAAACGCAGTTTGGTAACACATTCTTGACGCTTGATCTTGAGAAGCTGACCGATGGTGTAGAGATGACCATAGCTGGCGAGACCAAGGTCATTGGCAAGGATATCAAGATTGATGACCTGGATTTAACCCAGGCTGCTGATAAGGCAGATTTGATGGACCGTATCACCCAGGCATTTGCTGGCAACCAGCATGTTTCCGTTGGCCAGGATGCCGGTACCCCGGGTAAGCTGACGCTGGCTGAAAAGACGGACGGCGCAGGCAAGAGCCTGGCTTCTGCCGAAATGCAGAAGAAGATGGAAACCCTGGACGGCTTCAAGAGCCTGGTCTCCTTCAAGACGGCTTCCACTGGCGTAGGCACCGAGCTGAAGATCACCGATGCCAAAGTGAAAGAAGGCGACGTGCTGACAATTGACGGCAAGTCCTACACCTTCAGCGACAAGAACACAGGTACCGCCAATGGCACTACCTATGTGGCCATTGCTGGTGGTGCAACAGCTAATCTGACCGCTGCTTTGAATGCGGCTGGCGTGTCCACCTCCACTAGCGCAGATGGTAACCTGGTTATCAACGCTAAGGCTGGTGAGACTTCTGCCCCCAAAGTACTGGGCAAGGGCCTGCAGCTGCA
>CAJUPK010000207.1 GCA_910588415.1 uncultured Oscillospiraceae bacterium
CATTCATTTCTATCATTCTCTCACCGCCTTTCTGCAATATCGCTGCGGCCCACAAGGTAGTCGAGTGACACATCGAAGAAGTCAGCCAGGGCGAGGAGGACGAGAGCGGACGGAACAGACTTCCCATATTCATATCGTTGGTATGCTTGTTCCGCGATGCCAATACCTTCCGCCACATCTTTTTGAGTATATCCCTTTTCAGCTCTAACTTTTTTGAACTGTGCGGCTAAATCGTACATTGTAATTCCCCCTAAAATAATTTGCAAGAGGTATTGACACAACAAAAATGTTGTGCTAGAATAATGCTAGAACACAACAAAAAAGTTGTGTTACTCTGGAAAGAGAGGAGTGCGTGAATACAAACTTGAGAGCAGCCCGCAAAGCGTCCGGCAAGACGCAAGAGCAGGTCGCCAAAAGTGTTGGTATATCCGTACAGGTATATCAACGGTACGAATACGGTCAGAACGTACCCGGCGCTCGGACGGCCATCCGAATCGCTGACGTTCTGGGAGTGAAGTCTTACCAGGACTTCAAAAAGATTTTCAGTTAAAGCATACCACAGACCACAAAAAGCAAGCGGCGGTACCAAATGCTAGATATAGCAATTCCATGAAGGGAGGGAGACACGTGCGAAACGGCAAAGAGCCACGCGACACAGAATGGTTTCTTAATGTAGTACTTGTCATGGTCTTGGTGGCGGTGTTGGCATGTATCATAGCTAAAATCGTCCTAAGAATTATGATCATTCGTGCGGTAGGATAAGTGACAAAAAGCCTATATCCGCTAACACCGATTCTATCAGCGCGGCAAAAGCAATAAGACCGGAAACGATGGCTCCAACTCTTGACCAGAACGCGGAACGACGGGCTTTCTTAGCTTCTTTATAAGCTAGTTCCGCTTCCTGCTTAGCAAGCTGCACTTGCTCTTCAAGAGAATCTGCCATGCGCTTTAGCTGATTTACTTCTTCCAAATTGGGTAAGACAATGTCGCCGTTGGTAGTATCGCATATTTTGACACCGTCGCTTGAGTACATCGCCATATATTATCATTCCTTTTTCTAAAAGCATACCACGGCACGAACAAAAAGGCAAGGGGGAAACCATGACCGTCAACACATTCCTAAAATCTGTAGATGTAACCAGAAACACGGCGGAAAGCTATATTATCAACATCATCATGGATGGTTATGGCAAGCCGCTTAATGCAGCCGTGAAGGCCATACGGATCCATGACGGAGGAATCTTCATCAAGGCAAAAGGCATAGATAACTCGATTATGCCCACAGAAAAACAGCAGCCTAGGGAAAGGAGCCATAGAAATGAGCAAAACAAAGAGCAAAGAAGAGATTTGCCAGGCCCTGGCGGAAAACCTGATGGCCTACATAGACCTGATTGCTGGAGAGCAGAAGCAGGAGGTCCAGGGGCCTGTGCTGTACAGCACGGATGATCTGGCAAATCTGCTGGGGATATCCCGCTACACGGCGCGGCAGTGGGTGTGCCAGGGGAAGTTTGGAGAGCCCATACACGCGGGCAGGTTCCTGCGGGTGAGCCAGGAGGCCCTTGACAACTACCTGGACGAGAACACTGGCCCCACCAAAAAGCGGGAGACAAAACCCCGCCGCCCACGGGCAGTCATGACGCCCCTGGGACCGGCGGAGAGGATATAGGAAAGGAGCACCCATGAGCAAAACAATCAGCACAGGGTTGTACAACACCGGGGCAGGGGGCCTTGCCATAGTCCACAGCCTGCCCTGCAACCCAGGAAATTACGACAGCATGAGCAGCTGGGAAGTCAGCTATATTGTGCTGCACTACACCGGCAACCAGGCGGACACGGCCCGGGCAAACGCCCAATATTTTCACAATAATAACGGGATTTGGGCCTCTGCCCACTTCTTTGTGGATGAGAGCTGCCTGTACCAGTCCGTGAACCTGCGGGACATGGCCTGGCATTGCGGCACGGACGGGACCTATTACCATCCCTCCTGCCGCAACTGGAACAGCATAGGCGTGGAGATGTGTACATCCGGCGAGTACCGGGTGAGCCCTAAAACAAAGGAAAACGCCGCCCAGCTGTGTGCCAGCCTGTGCATATTGCTGGGGATAGGCCCAGAGAGCGTGGACAAGTATGTCCTGCGCCATTGGGACGTGACACACAAGAACTGCCCGGCCCAGATGGCAGGGGCACAAAATGAAGAGTGGCAGGCCTTTAAAGCAAGAGTAAAAACGATTTTACAGGAGGATGTACCCATGACAAAAGCAGAAGTGGAAAAGCTCATCGCCAGCGCAGTACAGAAGAGCGCGGACAAGCTGGAAAAGAAGATGGAGGAGCAGTCTCCCCGGGTGTACAACACCCTAGAAGAGGTCCCGGACTACTGGCGGGAGGATATCCGCTGGCTATCCGAACAGGGGATCCTTCAGGGCAATGGCAACGGCCAGCTGGGCCTGACCCGCAGCGAGGCAAAGGCCGCTGTGCTGGTCCGGCGGGGTCTGAGCCGCCTGCAAGGGGAGGCTGGGTCATGAGCAGCCTGTGCCTTCTGGCAGCGGGAATGGCGGGCCTGCTGCTGTTCCTGGGGGGCCTGGGGGCAGCCATTGAGTGGCATGTGGACGCCAGAGAGCCCCAGGACAAGCCCTGGCAGCCCTGCCAGAGGGGAAAGGTGGTCCACGGGGACCAGGAGCCGGACATGTGGGAGATTTGGGAGGGG
>CAJUPK010000208.1 GCA_910588415.1 uncultured Oscillospiraceae bacterium
AATCACCCCATTTTCGATCTGCAGGTCACTGCGTTGGAAAAGGTTGCCGTGTTAGCCTCCTGGCTTGAAAGGTGCTGTTTTGCGGAGTCTCCAAATTTAACGGGTGCTGAAAAATGGATTAGCTTTATAGGTGGCCATAGTTTCATTAAGTTCCCGCAGCGAGTATCGCTGCGGGAGACTGCTTATAAGCAGCCTCCTTTAACCCTGTTTGAGCAATGAGACTTGTCCACAAAATCACTCCTCAGTGGGACTCTATATCCTATTATCCATCATTCCCAAACCCTACATTACCGAATGGGCCGGGTATGGCGTAGAGCCTAGCGAATAACCGGCAGCCCCGCAAGCAACGCATCCACCTCGGTGGGTGAAACATCATTTACTTCGATTGCTACAAAGTCTTCAGGTTTACTGGCCTCATATGTGCCACGTTGGCTTTTCAATGTGGCGTAGATGGTCCAAGTGCCTGTCTCCGTATAGAAATGGTAAAGATTAGCTCCGCCCATCTTCGGAGTATGTACTTCACCGGACGGGGCCTGTGCATAGAGAGTAATCTGCGTGACATCATCATCTTCCGGGTGGACATAGATATAGACATAATTCTCCAGCGTTGTACGCTGTACTGAGATAGAATACCCCTTCAGAGGATCGGCAACCGTGATGACACATTTCGCGCTCTCTGAAGACTTCCGATTTGCTGCCTGCGCAGTGACTATGGCACTGCCTGCCGACATGGCGGAGAGCTGACCATTTTCATCAACCTGGACAACACCCTTGTTGCTGGACACCCAGAGAACATCGCTGCCTTCTGTATTGTTAGAGTATAGGACTGTCGCAGACAGTGTACCTACATCGCCAGTACTCATGTTGAGAGAGTAATCACTGAGCATCACCTGCGTTATAGTGGGAGTAAATTCTCCGGTTACGAGAGCCCATATAAAAGTGGTGAGTCCAATGCTCAAGACCAGAAGAACTGCAGTCAGTACCTTTTGGCGTCTGCTCAAACTCCTTAGCTTGGCAACCAGCTCTTTCGGGTCTTTGAAGGCTGAGATAATGGCCAGTAAATTTGCCCCAATACCAAGCGGATCGCCCATTTGAACCTCCTCCCGACCCATACAAGAACTTTACAGTATCGGCATATCATAAAAATACGCATTTTGGTAGGGTGAATCTGTATATTCGGCATATTTTTTCCAAGTGACAGCACTGTGGCCGCCCATATTAGGATGGCCACAGTGCTTCTACAATAGTCACAATTGTTGGAAGCTGTCATCTTCCGGCAGGCTTTTCCTTATTTTGATGGCGGCAAGGTAACTTTTTGTGATGTTTTCCCAATACCGATAGTGCTCCGGAGAAAGAGCGGAAATTTCTCCTGACAAGAGCCCCAAATCCACACTAGAGATTTCTCCGAATAGCACATAGTCCGCACTGGTTTCCAATGCCTTGCACAGTTTCACAATATTCTGGGGCCGCAAAGCCTTGGTGCCTGTTTCAGCGGTAGAAATTGTCTGACTTGTCAGCCCTGCTTTTTCTGCCAAGTCCTCCTGTGTCATTCCGAGCCCCTTCCTGCGCGTTGAGATGCGTTTTCCCATCTCGCATAAAAACTCGTCCATTACATCCGCCTCCTATGGCACAATATTCTACCCGCTATAGCACAAAAAATAAAACGGCCATGGATGGATTTTATTATCCATAGCATGTATAATAGAGACGCGCTTGGGAATCGTTCTACTTAATATGGTGTCAGGTGAGTTCAATACTCATTTCATAAATTCAAATATACCCAGCAATCGGATTGTGGCATCGCAATTCATTGCAGACACTGTAGACCCAGTGTTGTGCAGCTAAATTTGTGACAGCAAAAGAACTGCCATATCAGACATAGCAGCCCTTTTGGAAAATAAGCAAATTGTAAAGAAAGGTTTTAGGTGTAGTCAATGATGAATCAAATCGCGCGTTTAAGGTTTTGGTTTCACAAATCCTGTTCCAAGCTGAGCATATTTTTGATGGAGCACTTGCCCCATTGTCAGGAAAATATAGACGTAGATACATCTGAATTTGAAGATGCTGATTGTTCCGAAGAACTCAAAGAATTTTCCCAAATGGCAGCAAAAGAATATGAGGAGCATATAAATTCCGAGCCAGTTTTGGACCCTCAGACTACCATTTTATTTACCAGTGGCCATCACCGTCGCCGCTGCAATTTTCTGACAGCGAGGCGCTATCGTACATATATCCGGTCAAGCTACCTTTGGGCCCGAGAGCAAGGTATTACTACCTTCATTACCGACTATACCACGCCCTTTGGACTGCTGGCAATGGAGACCCTTCTTGAGCTTCGCAGCACGGGCGCTGACTTTGCACTATATGCCATAAGCAGCAGGTATTTTGCCAAGAGGAAAAGCTTCCGGCTGATCCCGGAGACAGATATTGAAGTTACATGGAATATATCCAAGTGTGATTATAGATTCCAATGTCTCTACTCTATTGATACGCTGCGCAGGGTCTACTCGAATGTGGGGGTACGCTGCACAGAGAATGGAATCTATCAAAAACGATAGCTCGTGCAAGAACACAAAGGAGCCGCCTAACAGGCGACTCCTTTTGACATAGGGTTTACTGCCAATCCTGCACGTAACACTCAGCTGTAACCT
>CAJUPK010000209.1 GCA_910588415.1 uncultured Oscillospiraceae bacterium
TTCGCCCTTTGCCTTCATGCCTTTTGATATGGGCTTTTTTCAGAGGTTCCTTAAAAAACTGACTGCGGGGATTCTGAAAGACAGAGCCGACCTTCCCGGAAATATCAAACAGTGATAAATCTTTACATTCCTTTCCATCCAACAGGATTTGTCCGGACAGTTCCCCTTCATAATAATGGGGAATCAGCCCATTGAATAACCTTGTAAGAGTTGTCTTTCCGCAGCCAGAAGCTCCGCAGAGCAATACAAAAGAGCCGTCTGCAATCGTACAGGATACATTCTTTAATGTCCCGCCCTCCTGCAATCCCTTACCTCCCTCACGGTTGGAATAAGAAAAGCTGACATTCTTACATTCAATCATACTTTCACCACCTAACCCAGAGAATCACCTGATAAACCAGTCCCAAAAGACACAGAAAGAGTAAAAGAATATCCTGTACATGAAGCCCTATCTCACAGATATTTGTCCGTTTGACCGGGCCACCCAGCCCACGGGTTAAAGAAGCTGCCGAAAGCTCTTCCCCGATTTTGACACAGCACATAAGCATAGGCACAAGCCTGTATTCCAAAATCGAAGCTGCTTTCCCGCCCCACAGGTGGATTCCCCTCATTTTCATGGCATCCCCTATGGCAGCCCATTCCTCCATCATTGTAGGGAAAAAGCGGAACATGACAGCCATTGGAATCGTAACCTGTTTGGGAATATGTAACCGTTCCATAGCTGCAACCAGCTCGCTGACTGTTGTGGTTGTAACAGCAAAATATGCCGCCGCAAAACTCGGACTGAAATATAAAGGCATCACAACGACCAGCATTAGCAGATAGCCGGGAATACCTGAAATGTGCGGAAGTGCAAACTCTTGTAAAAGCAGGCATACACTGAATACCCCGCAATACACTCTTGCACCTTTCCATTTCTTAGAAGCCAACAGCATAAGAAACGGAAAACACGCCGGCAAATAATAAAAAGCTGTCTGGAAAGAACCGCCCAAAATCAGGACTGCCAGTGTAACCAGAACTGCCAGTTTCGTACGTGGATCAAAGCAAATCCCACTCTTGTTCCTCTTGCTTGCCAGCAATTCAACACCCATTACACAATTCCTGCCCGTTCAAAGTGTTTTTTGAAAATCTTACGTCCAATCAGCCCGCCGACAATGCCAGCAACAAAAGCCCCGATCAGCAGAAATGGAAGAATCCAGTCTGGCATACAATTCATCAGGGCATCTGCATATTCCTGTCTCCCATAGGCCAAGTTGGTTTGCTTTTGATAAAAAATAAGGCTATAGTAAGTAAAACCGGCGCAAAACACGACAAAAAATTCAGAGTCTCCCTGTTAGAATAGACACCAAAGGAGACCTGGCAACAGTAGAATTTTATAGCCCACCACGCACGGCAGACGGAGGTGGACAAATTGACGGCCCGGATGCCTGTGCGTCTGGGCCGTCAATTTTTTCAATGCCTAAACCTTTGCCATATTAATCAGCCAGTTAATTCTTTGTGGGTCAGAGTTGGGGTCATAATCTGCACAAATATGGTCCGAAAAAATTGTGTAGTCTATTCTCAGAAATGACTTGCTATTATCTCGCTTCAGAGTGATAAATACACTACCGAAGGAAAAACAAGACGCCCGCCCCGGAGGTTACGAGGGCAGGAAAGGGAAATGTATGGGAACTTATGAATTGAATGAAGTGGCGGCAATGAAATTGACCGAGGCCATCCACGAAGCGCTTTCCCCAATTCAGCGCATCAAGACGGAATGCGCCCACCTGATTTCTGAGAGCGACTTGCAAGAAATACCGTTTTCAGATCTTGAAAGCAGACTTGCCGCAGCCTACAGAGCTGTAGGCGAGATGCAAATCAGGAGAGACACTTAAATCGAAACGGCATCCACTGTCCCACTCCAAAAAAACAGCCCTCCTTGCAAGATCGAACCTGCAAGGAGGGCTGTCTAAGATGTGCTGTACTGGGGCGGTTATATACTGGGGCTATTCTCGCTGCCGCTGCCAAACCTCTCCGCCTTTGCGGCCTCGAAGGTGATCCCGCCCTCCCTGTGGTCTGACTTCGCCATATTGAGGTAGAACGCACAGACGGTCCCGTGGGCGGTCCAAGGCAGGCCCACCATCGCTGACAGCCAGGGCAAAGCGCCCATGTAGCCGACGCGGATGCAGTAGGCCGCCAGCAACAGTCCGCCCACCGTGACCACCCAGAGCAGAGCGCGGATATCGGAGATGAGGCGTTTGGAGAATTCCTGCCGTTTGGGCTGTGATACCCGCTTTGCCACTGTGCCTGCCATCACACCAGCCCATTCCGCTGAGCGAACCTGTAGAACAGCTGGGCGCACTGCTCTCTGGTCAGCAGATCCTCCCACATGAAATTGGGCTGGCCGTCCGGTGTGGTACCGCTGCCAGCGAACAGGCCGGAGGATATGGCATATTCCCGGGCCTCCTTGCTCCAGGAGCCGCAGTCATTGTCCCGGAGCTCCTGCCGGTAGGCGCTCATGGCGGTCTTGAACATCTCGTTGAACTTTTCCTGGGTCATGTCGTCATCATCCTCCTGAATATTGTTGTTGTACTTCCTGGCGTCCACCCACCAGTAATATTTGACCTGACTGCGAAAATCGTACGGGTCGCCGTTGA
>CAJUPK010000210.1 GCA_910588415.1 uncultured Oscillospiraceae bacterium
GTTTCGTCTGCATTTTCCGAAGGAAAACGAGCGCTTCGCGCGAAGAGACGAAACTACGTGACTTGGCCCGAAGGGCCAATGTCAAAGGTATATCGGAACAAACACAGCCACTGGACATATTTCATATTGGCGTCCTCCCCGACAGGGGGCAGTCCGGCCAGGCGCAGGGCCGTGGCGGCCTGCCGTTTGGTCAGCAGTCTCCGCAGGCCCTGGGTCTGTGCCTGGCGCAGAAAGGCCAGATAGCGCCCCCTCTCTTTGGGGGGCAGGTCTGGCACAGGCCTGCGTTTCAGCTCCAGCAGAGCTGCGTCCACCCGGGGCATGGGGTGGAACTCCCCTCTGGGGATCCGGGCCGCAACGCGCAGATCAAAGAAGGGCTTCAGCCCCAGAGAGGCCAAGCTCTCCCGGCCGGCCCCGGCAAAGCGTTTGGCAGCTCCCAGCTCCACCACCAACCAGGCAGCCTGGGGTGGGTTAGGCCCCTCGGTCAGCCGCCGGATGATAGCCGTGGTCTGGGAAAAGGGGATGTTGGCAAACACCTTATAGTCCCCTTTGGGCAAGGGCGTCCGCAAAAAGTCCCCTTGGTACAGCCGCAGCTTGTCCTCCCCGGCAAAGCGGCTTTTCAGCCGTTGGCACAGGGCCGGATCCAGCTCAGCGGCAAGCAGTCTGCCGCACCGGGGCAGAAGCTCCCGGGTGATATGCCCCTTGCCGGGGCCAATTTCCACCACCAGGTCAGTCTCCCCTATGTCAGACAGACCAATCAGGCGGCGAATCACCCCCCGGCCCGTTAAAAAGTTCTGGCTGGCCCAAAGGGGCGCAGTCTCCCCTTGGGGATGGATAGGTCTGGTATTCTTATTTTTGGGCATGAAAAAAGCACCTCTCCCGCTAAAATCAGTACGAAAGAAAGGTACAGCAAAGCAAAGCTCTTTTGGAAAGCCTATGATTTGCAATACCTTATTCGTTCCTCAATTTGGTGTTGGTGCGTACTATAATGCCCAAATTAGATGCTCCCGTCTCACCAGGGCACCAGCCCTGGCTATGATATAGTGCCACGGCAAACACAGTTGAAAAGAGCTTCCCCTTTTTGTACCGCATTGCCTATGTACAGTATAAGCCATCCTCCAAGGTTTGTCAATGGAAATTTAGCACACCCGAACAGTCCGGGCGGAAATCATCCCCCTCCCACTAAAAAATTCCGGCTGGTCCAAAGGGATGCAGTCCCCCTTGGCGATGGATGTGCCTGGTATTCCTATTTTTTGGCATGAAAAAAGCACCTCTCCGCTAAAATCAGTGCGGAAGAAGGTGCGGCAAAGCCTTTTTGAAAAGCCTGCGATTTGCAGTATCGTATACGTTCCTCCATTTGGCGTTGGCGCCGGCAGGACGGCCGCCGCAGTGTGCGGAGTTTCCCGCAGGGGCTGGAGCAGTTTGGCCAGGTGAAGCAAAAAAGGTCCCAGGAGGCTGGCGGGGAGGCACTAAAAAGCGTCTGCTCATGGGGATATCCACTTACTTCATCAAGTGAAAACGGACGGAATGAACAACAGGTACCCACTGCCCCACAACCTGCTGCTGTCCATAGGATGGGCCCCTGCACATTGCTTCTTGGGAAGATGGACGGGTGTGGGCCGCTATTGGGCACGTTGTGCCCAAAGCGCTGCTCTGCTAGGCGGCGCTCCCATTGTGGTCTAAAGGGAGCAGTGTGCGGTGTAAAGCTTTCTGCTTCCCCACTCTCTGTATGCGCCGCCTATTAAGGGCAAGGCCTTGGGGTTTCACCCCAAACCCCACCAGGGGCCTAACGCCCCTGGACCGCGCATTTAGCCATCATCCAGCTGCCATAGAGCCACAACCTGCTACCACCCAACTACCCCAGAACTGCCCAGGTAGGAATTTTCCTCGTACTTTTGCGCAGCAAAAAGCGAGCGCTTCGCACGATGGAGGGAAATTCCGTGACTTGCCGCAGGCAACGTCAACGGGACATTGCGCCCCTCAGGGCGCAATGTCAAAAGTATCGTCCCATCCTATGGTACAGCCGTTGGTAGTACCACCCAATCACGCTTTTCAGCGCAAACTCATACACCACAAACACCCCGTTGGCCAGCAACAACAAAACCGCCGGTCCCCAGCCCTGCAGAAGGGGAAACTGTTCCAAGGGAATACCCAGCACATACACAGCCAGCAAGCCCTCTGCAATGGCAGCGGCGTTAAACAGCGCCAGCTTGGCCCCCCACTGCAGCACCCGGTTTTTTATCTTGCTCAGCAGGGCGAACAGCGCCGGGTAATACCCAAAAAACAGCAGGTAGATCAGCACTGCCTCCCGGTCCGGGGCCAGCAGCAGGCACAGCACCCCCGCGGCCCCATAGGTCCCCCCGGCATAGCCCAGCCCTCCGTGGGCCACCACAGGAATCAGCAGACAGCCCGCCATGGCCGGAATGGCAATCGAGGCCACGGACACCAGCCCTTCAAACAGCATCAGCACCACAGTCAGGGCCGCCGCCATGCCGCACATGGCCAGCTTCATGGTACTTTTTCTCATGACCGCTCCCCCTTTCCCTCTAGCAGCAGGGAATCAGGTCGCCGCCCATGCACTCGCAGCAGCAGTCGGCCATCA
>CAJUPK010000211.1 GCA_910588415.1 uncultured Oscillospiraceae bacterium
CAAGGGGAACTGGTTCCCCTTGCGAGGTGTGGAGCAGAGCTCCACGGTCTTGCGCTTTAGCGCCAAAAACGTCGTCAGGCAAGACGGCCGAAGGCCGTAACTAAGTTGGCAAAGCCAAGTACCTGGCAGACGCTCACCCCACACCCTACCAGGGGTCTGTCTCGTCGAGTTGGCACGCCAACTGGTTGGCTCGGTCGGGTCAGGACGATTGCCACTGGCAATCGTCCCCGCCCCTGGACCGCGCAATAAGCCCTCAAAACCTATGGTGTAAGAATATGGTATCACAGCTTGCGTTCCATCCGGCTGGGCAGGTCCAGCCGCCTAAACCAGTCAATCCGCCATAAGGAGGCGTACATATATGAAAGAGATTTTGCGAAGGGCCTGGGCAGAGATCGACCTGGACGCCCTGGGCCATAACTTCCGGCAGGTCCGGCAGGCCACGGACCCCAAAGCCCAAGTGTGCTGTGTGGTAAAGGCCGACGGCTATGGCCACGGGGCTGTGCGCATTGCCCGGGAGTTTCAAGAGCTGGGGGCAGGCTGGTTTGCCGTGTCCAATTTGGAGGAGGCCCTGCAGCTGCGCCAGGAGGGAATCCGCCAGCCTGTTCTGGTGCTGGGCTTCACCCCCCCGGAGGAGGCCGGGACCCTGGCTCAAAAGCAGATCTCCCAGTGTGTGTACTCCACAGACTATGCCCAGGCCCTCTCCTGCCAGGCCGCGGCGGACGGGGTGCGGGTGAAGGTCCATCTGAAAATCGACACAGGCATGAACCGTCTGGGTTTCTGCTTTCAGGACATCAGCCGGGATGAGAGCGCCATTGCAGAGGTGAAAGCAGTGTGCGCCCTGCCCGGCCTGAACCCGGAGGGTATTTTTACCCACTTTGCTGTGTCCGATGGAGGCAGCCAGGGAGACGCCTTTACCATGCGGCAGTTTGGCTGCTTTAAAGAGATTATGGAGGCCCTGCAGCGGGAGGGGATCCGGTTCTCGGTACGCCACTGCGCCAATTCTGCCGCTGTGTTCGACTACCCCCTCTCCCATCTGGACATGGTGCGGGCCGGGGTGGTGCTGTACGGTCTGGCCCCTTCCAGCCAGCTGCGGGCCCAGCTGAAGCTGCGGCCTGTTCTGTCCCTGCGGTCTGTGGTGTCCCATGTGAAGACCATTGCCCCTGGGGCCACGGTCAGCTATGGCCGGGAGTTCACCGCGGAACAGGCAACCAAAGTGGCCACAGTGCCAGTGGGCTATGCGGACGGTTACCCCCGGGCCCTGTCCAACGGCCGGGCCCAGGTCCTTCTTCACGGGCAGCGCTGCCCTGTGCTGGGACGGGTCTGCATGGACCAGCTGATGGTGGATGTGACCGCCCTGGGGCCTGTGCATAGAGGGGACCAGGTCACTCTGATTGGCCGGGACGGTCAGGAGGAGATCACCGCTTCCCAGCTGGCTGGCTGGGAGGGCACCATCAACTATGAGGTGGTGTGCGCGGTCTCCAAGCGGGTCCCCCGGGTGTATATGAAAAATGGCCGGGTAGACAGCATCTATAACCAGCTGCTGCCGTAAATCCGGCAGCAGCCCGGCGCTTATTGTGCCGCAGAATCCATAGAAAAAAGCCAGGCTCTCCGGCGGGGAGAGCCTGGCTTTTTTCTATTATCCGTCACTGTGCTTCAGGGGTCAGTTCCGCCCAAACTTCTCGAATTTCAAGGGCCTGGGGATAAAGCGTTTTACAGCTGCCAGCAGGTCCTCATCCGGGTCGAACACCACCAAAGTCTTGCCGGTTTTGCCGCTGCGCACAATCATATACCAAGAATCCCGGTGGTCCGCAAACTGGGTGGCGAAAATCCGGGTGTCAAAGGACCGGGTTTTCAGCCGGGCCTCGTTCTCTGTATACTTGCCAATGTCCTCGCAGGAGTCGCACTCAAAAGAGGTGAGCCGCTTGCGGGACGCCCGGTTCATAATCTTGTCCACGGTCACAAATCCATTGGTCAGGCTGTACTCAAACTCCAGCATCCGCATGGTCATCAGCTTGTACCCGCCAAACACCGCGCCGCCGGCAATCAGCAAAAAGAGCATGGGGACCCCCACAATGAGAAAGCCGATCACAAAGGCTGCCAGCGTCAGCACAATAATGCCCAGTACAATCCCCAGCACCACCAGCAGGTCTGTGGTCTCAAACTTCTTTTTTACCATGCGCTCCACAAATACATCGTTCATTCCCAATAAATTCCTTTCCTTTGTCCAGGCTGGCCGGAAGCACCGCCATGGGCCCGGCCGAATGTTTCTAAAAAATGTCCCCGTACACGGCCGTACTAAGCTATATAAAACATCCCGGTCCGTGCCATGTGCATAATTCCACGGAGCCTGGAGAGTTTACTCCGCATTTTCGCGGAGCGAATACCGAGCGTTTCACGCGAGGGGAGA
>CAJUPK010000212.1 GCA_910588415.1 uncultured Oscillospiraceae bacterium
AGGCCTTGGGGCCCAACTTGGGCACCTTCAAAAGCTCCCGCCGGGTGGAAAAGCCCCCCTGCTCCTCCCGGTAGGCGGCCACGTTTTTGGCCACTGTGGGGCTGACCCCCGCCACCCGCCGCAGCAGCGAGGGCGAGGCTGTGTTCAGGTCCACGCCCACGGCGTTTACGCAGTCCTCCACCACCCCGTCCAGGGTCTCGGAGAGCCGGGCCTGGGGCATGTCGTGCTGGTACTGGCCCACGCCAATGGCCTTGGGGTCAATCTTCACCAGCTCGGCCAGAGGGTCCTGCAGGCGGCGGGCAATGGACACCGCGGACCGCAGGGACACATCAAAGTCCGGGAACTCCTCGGCCCCCAGCTTGGAGGCGGAGTACACAGAGGCCCCGGCCTCGCTGACCACCATGTAGGACAGGCCATGGCCATACTCCTTGATGAACTCGCTGACAAACAGCTCAGACTCCCGGCTGGCCGTGCCGTTGCCAATGGCAATGCAGCTGACCCCATGGGCGTCGCAGAGGCGCTTCAGCACCCGCTTGCCCTCCTCGGTTTTGTTGTGGGGCTTGGTGGGATAGATGACCGCTGTGTCCAGCACCTTGGAGTTGCCGTCTACCACCGCCAGCTTGCAGCCTGTGCGGTAGGCCGGGTCAAAGCCCAGGGTCACCTTGCCTTTTACCGGGGGCTGCATCAAAAGGGGCCGCAGGTTCAGGGCAAAGGTGCGAATGGCCTGTTCCGCTGCCTGGTCTGTCAGGGCCTTGCGCACCTCCCGCTCTAAGGAGGGGAAGATCAGCCGGTCCCAGGCGTCCTCCGCTACCTCCTCCAAAAGAGTCCGGAAGGGGTGATGGGGCCGGAAGTCCCGCAGAATCACCTGGGCCGGGCCAAACTCCCCGGGCAGCACAGAGACCTTCAGCGCCCCCTCCCGCTCGCCCCGGTCCATGGCCAGAATCTGGTGGCTCTGCAGCTTTTTCAGGGGTTCCGCAAAGGTGTAGTAGAGCCTGTACACCGTGTCCTCCTCTGTGGCGGCGGCGCTGGAAAGCCTGCCCTGGCGCTGGATATTCTCCCGCAGGCCCTTGCGGGTGTCCGCGTCATCGGAAAAGTCCTCGGCCAAAATGTCCTTTGCCCCCTGCAGGGCGGCCTCCTGGTCGGGGACCTCTTTTTCCGGGTCCACAAAGCCCTGTGCCTGCTGGAGCAGCCCGGCCTGGTCCAGGGGCCTGCCCTGGCTGTCCGCCCCGGCCAGCAGCATGGCCGCCAGGGGTTCCAGGCCCCGGTCCCGGGCCATACTGGCCCGAGTGCGCCGCTTGGGCCGGAAGGGCCTGTACAGGTCCTCCACCTCGGTTAAGGTGGCGGCGCTGTCAATGGCCTGCTCCAGCTGGGGCGTCAGCTTTTCCTGGCCGTCAATGGCCGCCTTTACCTCGGCCTTGCGCTGCTGCAGGCCCCGCAGGTACTCCAGCCTGTCTGAGAGGGCGCGAATGGTCTGGTCGTCCATGGCGCCGTGCTGTTCCTTGCGGTAGCGGGCGATAAAGGGCACTGTGTTGCCCTGGTCCAGCAGGTCTGCCACTGCCTGGGCGTGCTGGGGCCGCACATGCAGCTCTTGGGAAAGAATGTCAATGATTGTATCCATAGTCACCTCATACTGATATGCCGTCCATCTGTTACAGTCCGGTATGCCGGGCCCGAAAGAGCCGTATATAGTATTGTAACACAAAACCGCCCCAGCCGCAACAGCCAGGGCGGAATTTCGGGCCCTCTTCCCAGGGCGCCGCGAAAAAAGAGACGGGCGTTCGGCGGATGCCAATAAGGAAGTAAATAGAATTTCCGGAAAAACCGGTGTGGCAAAGATCACGCCGGTTTTTCCGTATCTGTTAGTAGCTCCGGTTTGCCAAGCGGAATCCGGATTTTACCCACATAGGTAAAGTAGACTTCAATCGTGACATGCTTCTTACCGCCGATTTTCTCCGGGCTGTGGATCACGATTTTTTCAATCAGCTCATTTACCGTAGCTGCGTCCAGCTCCTGCAAATCAGAATACCGGTCAGCAAGCTGGAGGAAACGCCCCACATCGGCAATTTGTCCGGCTTCATTTTCAATTTCCCGTTCCAGTGAAACAGCAAGCCGCTGAATCTCCGCCTGCTCCGTCTCATACTGTGCCGAGAGCTTTTGAAAGCGGAGGTCGCTTAATTTCCCAAGCACGGAATCTTCATAAAGCCTTTGGATGATCTTGTCCAAATCCTCCATACGCTTCTGCGCCCCGGAGAAAGCTTTCCGCTTCTGCGTCAGCTCCGCTTTCCGGCTGGCCTCGTCCTGTGCCAGCATTTCCTGTGTGAAATCATCCCGGAACAGACGCACATAGGTCAGTGTTCCCTGAATACATTCCA
>CAJUPK010000213.1:0-1767 GCA_910588415.1 uncultured Oscillospiraceae bacterium
ACTTGGGCGAAGCCCAACGTCAAAAACTCCGTGACTTGCGCCCCTCAGGGCGCAAGTCATCCGACCTCGCAGCCTTTGAAAAGGCTGGCGAAACTTTTCCATTTCGCTCTCAGAAGGACCGCTTCATTAACCATTATCAACAGGAGAGATCACTATGTATAGAACACATACCTGCGGCCAGCTGCGGCTGGAGAACGTGGGACAGACCGTCAGCTTGTCCGGCTGGCTGGAAAACCTGCGGGAAGTGGGCGGAGGCATTGCCTTTTTGGTTCTGCGGGACTTTTACGGCACCACCCAGGTGGTGGTGGAGACCCCCCAGCTGCTGGCCCAGGTGAAGAGCCTGAACAAGGAGACCACCATTTCTGTGACAGGGACCGTGCGGGAGCGCACCAATAAGAACCCCAAGCAGGCCACAGGCGATATTGAGATTGCGCCCAGCTCTATCACTGTGCTGGGCGGCTGCCAGTACAACGAACTGCCCTTTGAGATCAATTTTTCCCGGGAGGCGGACGAGACTGCCCGGCTGCGCTATCGGTACCTGGACCTGCGCAACCCCCAGGTGAAGCAGAACATTGTGACCCGCAGCCAGGCGGTCTCCGCCCTGCGCCGGGCCATGGAGGAGCAGGGCTTTTTGGAGATCAGCACGCCCATCCTCACCGCCTCCTCCCCGGAAGGAGCCCGGGACTACCTGGTGCCCTCCCGCAAGCACCCGGGGAATTTCTATGCCCTGCCCCAGGCTCCCCAGCAGTTCAAACAGCTGCTGATGGCCTCTGGTTTTGACAAATACTTCCAGATTGCCCCCTGCTTCCGGGACGAGGACGCCCGGGGCGACCGCTCTCCCGGGGAGTTCTACCAGCTGGACATGGAGATGGCTTTTGCCGGCCAGGAGGAGGTCTTCGCTGTCATCGAGGCGGTGCTGCCCCCGGTCTTCCAAAAGTTTGGCATTTACGGGGACAGGGTGTCCCCGGCTCCCTTCCGGCGCATCCCCTTTCTGCAGGCCATGGAGGACTATGGCAGCGACAAGCCGGATTTGCGCATCGACCTGCTGGTCCAGGATGTGACAGAGCTGCTGGGCGGCTGCGGTTTTGGCCCCTTTGAGAACGGGGTGGTCAAGGCCATCCCTGTCTCCGGGTGCAGTCTGACCCGCAAGGCCATCGACAAAATCTGCGCGGAGACCGAGGTGCAGACGGCCCAGAAGGCCTACTGGTTTAAGCTGGACGAGAAAGGGGAGATTGCTGGGGGCATTGCCAAGTTTATCAACGGAACGGATGGCCTGGCCGCCCGGGTTATCGAAACCCTGAACCTGACCCCCAACACCCTGGTGATGCTGGCTGCGGGCAAAAAGGCTGTGGCCCAAAAGACGGCCGGCGTGGCCCGCAAGCTGCTGGGCGCGGCATGCCCGGAGCATATGGACGAGGCCAAGTATGAGCTGTGCTGGATTGTGGATTTTCCCATGTATGAGATCGGCGAGGAGAGCGGCCAGCTGGAGTTTGGCCACAACCCCTTCTCTATGCCCCACGGCGGCAAAGAGGCCCTGCTGAAAGCCGAGCGGGGCGAGATGGACCCCCTGGACCTGCGGGCCCACCAGTATGACCTGGTGTGCAATGGCTTTGAGCTGGCCTCTGGCGCGGAGCGGAACTATGACCCGGAGATCATGGTGAAGGCCTTTGAGCTGGTGGGGCTCTGCGAAGAGGACGTGCGGAGCAAGTTCCCCGCCATGTACAACGCCTTCTGCTACGGCGCGCCCCCCCATGCGGGAGCGGCCCC
>CAJUPK010000213.1:1777-2191 GCA_910588415.1 uncultured Oscillospiraceae bacterium
AGGACGTGATGATGGGCGCCCCCAGCCAGGTGACGGAGGCGCAGCTGAAAGAGCTGGGCATCACGGTGGCCAGCTCGGAGGAATAGCCCTTCAGCGGCTTGGAAGAACGGCATATACACTGCACACACTATAGCAGGTCCGAATCATCCGCACCTCAGAGGCCCGTGGCAACCCTCTGGGGTGCGTGATTTTTGCCCTGGCCCGGGCAGGAAAGGATTCTTTTCTGGCATGTGCAAAAAAGACTTGATTTTTTTGCCAGAATGGAGTATAATAATTCTGTTAGCAATGGGTGATTTTTTTGCCTATTCTATATGCCGGTGTGATGGAATTGGCAGACGTGATGGACTCAAAATCCATTGGTAGCGATACCGTGCCGGTTCGAGTCCGGCCACCGGCACCAAACCCCAATAATCC
>CAJUPK010000214.1 GCA_910588415.1 uncultured Oscillospiraceae bacterium
ACGTGTCCGCCTATATCCCCACCAACATCATTTCCATCACCGACGGGCAGATCTTTTTGGAGAGCGACCTGTTCTTTGCCGGCCAGCGGCCAGCGGTGAACGTGGGCCTGTCTGTGTCCCGGGTGGGCGGCGACGCCCAGACCAAAGCCATGAAGTCCGCGGCGGGAGCCATCCGGCTGGAGCTGGCCCAGTACCGGGAGATGGAGGTGTTCACCCAGTTTTCCAGCGACTTGGACGAGGCCACCAAACGCCAGCTGCGCTATGGGCAGGGGCTGATGCGGCTGCTCCGGCAGCCCCAGTATTCCCCCTTCTCCCATCATGGGCAGGTGATTGTGTTGGTGGCGGCCATGGGCCATGTGATGCAGGATGTGCCCCTGGACCAGCTGGACCGTTTCAGGGCAGGGCTGATTGCCTATATAGAGGACCAGGCCCCGGATCTTTGCAGCCGGCTGGACCGCACAGGCAAGCTGCTGGAAGAGGACCGGGAGGAGATTGCCGACCTGGCCGGGGACTTCCGGGCGGACTTTATGAAGCCAGCCAAGGCGGGCGGAAAGCGCGGTGGCTGATATGGCCGGGACAAAGGAGATCAAAACCCACATGCAGAGCGTGGGCGAGACCAAGAAGATCACCAACGCCATGTATCTCATTGCCTCTACCAAGCTGCGGAAGGCCCGGCAGGAGCTGGACAACACCCGGCCCTATTTTGAGGCCTTGCAGGAGGAGATCAAGCGGATCTTCCGTACCGCCCATGATGTGGACAGCCGGTATTTTTATCCCCCCGAGGGCGCGCCGCCTTTGGACGGCGCCTATGCCTGCCTGGTGATTACCGCGGACAAGGGCCTGGCGGGAGCCTATAACCAAAACGCCATTAAAGAGGCCATGGCCCTGCTGGACCAGCACCCGAATACCAAGCTGTTTGTGGTGGGGGAGTATGGCCGGAGGTTTTTTGACCAGCACCACATTGAGATTGAACACAGCTTTCTCTATACAGCCCAAAACCCCACCATGATGCGGGCCAGGGAGATCAGCGCCCTGCTGCTGGACGGCTTTGACCGGGGAGAGCTGGAAAAGATTTTTGTGGTGTATACGGACATGGAGAGCAGTATGTCCTTCCGGGCCAGGTGTACCCGGCTGCTGCCCTTTCACCGCACCCACTTTGCGGACACGGCCCAGCACGAGAAGACCGTGACCGAGCCTTTTGAGTTTTCGCCCAGCGTGCAGGCAGTGCTGGACAATATGATGCAGAGCTATGTATCCGGCTTTATTTACAGTGCGCTGATTGACAGCTTCTGCTGCGAGCAGAACGCCCGGATGACGGCCATGGACAACGCCAACCAGAACGCCGAGAAGCTGATGGGGGAGCTTTCCCTCCAATATAACCGGGTCCGCCAGGCGGGGATCACCCAGGAGATCACGGAGGTCTCTGCCGGAGCCAAGGCCCAGCGCCAGAAGCGCCAAAAGAAGGAAGGTTGAGCTATTTGGAAAGAGGCATTATCGTTCAGATTTCAGGCCCAGTGGTGGACGTGGAGATTGAGGGCCGCCTGCCCCGCCTGCGGGAAGAGCTGACCGTGGAAAAGGACGGCCAGGTGCGGGTCATGGAAGTGGCCCAGCATCTAAGCGCCAGCACGGTGCGGTGCATCATGCTGTCTCCCAGCGAGGGGCTGCAGAGAGGGCTGGCTGTGGACGTGCCGGGGCACACCATCCAGGTGCCTGTGGGCAAAGCCACCCTGGGCCGCATGTTCAATGTGCTGGGCCAGCCCATAGACGGGGCCGGGCCAGTGCCAGCAGGCACACCGGTGCAGAGCATCTACCGCAACCCGCCCACCTTTGAGGAGCAGAGCCCGGCAGTGGAGATTTTGGAGACAGGCATTAAGGTCATCGACCTGCTGGAGCCCTATCCCCGTGGCGGAAAGATCGGCTTGTTTGGCGGCGCCGGCGTGGGCAAGACCGTGCTCATCCAGGAGCTGATCCACAATGTAGCCATGGAGCACGGCGGCTACTCCATCTTTACCGGCGTGGGAGAGCGCAGCCGGGAGGGCAACGACTTGTGGCGGGAGATGCGGGAGAGCGGCGTCA
>CAJUPK010000215.1 GCA_910588415.1 uncultured Oscillospiraceae bacterium
TATTTCGCTTCCTAAAGTAAATCCCAGCAAACACAAGCAGACTCTAGGGTCAAACAAAACCATATACCGTGCAAGAGGGACCGGGGTTTTCCGGGACCCTCTCTTTTTTTGCCTGCCCGGCCCAGGAGGATGCACCGAAACCCCGGTTTTCCATAGTATGGAATATCCCCGCCGCAGGGCGGGGCAAGCCTTAAGGCAACACCGCACCCTTCGTGGCAAACGCCTTCGGTACCGTCTTGTTTGCATCTTGACGGCGCAATACGGCACTTAGAATGGCGCGGTATAGCCTTAAAAAACCTGCAGGCCAATCAAAAGGGCTGAGAAAACCGGAGGAACGGGCGGGGGCCAGGCAAATCGGCGGCTCCTGCCTGCAGCGGGCAGAGCCGGGACCAGCACACACAGGTTAGGCGCAGGTTTTTCCAATCTGAGACAGCGGGAAGAGGGAGTTTTTATCCATGTATGGCATACAGAGCGCCAGGCAAACTGGCTTTGGAATTATGGGAGGGGACCGGCGGCAGCTGTATCTGGCCCGGGCCATGCAGGAGGAGGGCTGCAAGGTGTATGTCAGCTGCCTGGAGAACGCCCCCTGCACAGCGGGGCTTCCCCAGGTTGGGCTGCACCAGCTGGCCGAAAGCTGCCAGGTGGTCCTGTTTCCCCTGCCGGCCACCCGGGACGGCCGCTACCTGAATACCCCCCTGTCCAACCTGGAAATCTGGCTGGACGATGATTTTGCCCAGCTTTTTGTGGGCAAACAGGTGTTTGGTGGGATGATGGATAAGCTGAAGGCCTCCTCCCCCCTTTGGCAAAGCGTGGACTGCCGGGACTACTATGCCCGGGAGGAGCTGGTCACCGGCAATGCTTTTCTCACAGCCGAGGGGGCCGTGGGCCTGGCGGTGCAGGAGTACGAGGGCAGCCTGGGCGGTGCCCGGTGCCTGGTGACAGGCTTTGGCCGCATTGGCAAGGCCCTGTGCGGTATGCTGCGGGGCATGGGGGCCCAGGTTTTCTGCAGCGCCCGAAAAGCCGCGGACCTAACAGCGGTGCGGGCCCTGGGCTGCCAGCCCCTGGAGTACAGCCAGCTGGCCCAGCCCTTCCAGGTGCTGTTTAACACAGTGCCCGCCCAGGTGCTGGGGGCAGAGGTGCTGGCCAGGCAGAGACAGGACAGCCTGCTGATCGAGCTGGCCTCTGCCCCCGGTGGCATTGACCTGGAGGCAGCGGGCAGCCTGGGCCTGCGGGTGCTGCCCGCCCCCTCCCTGCCTGGGCGGATGTCTCCCAAAGCCTCTGGAGAGCTGATCAAGGAGACGGTTTTCCGGATGCTGGAGGAGGGCTGAAGCCCAAAACCGCGGCGGCCCTGAGCTGCCGCCATCCTGAGAGGAAAGGAGATGGTTGGAATGAAAACGCTGGGATTTGCCATGTGCGGTTCCTTTTGCACATTGGATAAAGCCATGAAACAGCTGTCTGCTTTAAAGGAAAAATACAGCCTGCTGCCTGTGATGTCCCAAAATGTATATGAGACGGACACCCGGTTTGGCAAAGCGGAGGATTTTATAGCCCAGGCGGAGAACCTGACCGGACGGCAGGTGCTGCACACCATTGTGCAGGCGGAACCCATTGGCCCCAAGGGCCTGGTAGACGCCATGGTGGTGTGCCCCTGCACAGGAAACACCCTGTCCAAAATTGCCCTGGGCATTACGGACACGCCGGTTACCATGGCAGTAAAGTCCTCCCTGCGGGTGGGCCTGCCTGTGGTGATCTGCCTTGCCAGCAACGATTCGCTGGCAGCCTCTGGCCAGAACGCCGCCCGGCTGATGAACACCAAAAACGTGTACTTTGTGCCCCTGGGCCAGGATGACCCGGTGAAAAAGCCCTTCTCGTTGGTGGCGGATTTTTCCCGCCTGGAGGAGACCGTGGCCGCTGCCCTGGAAGGGCGGCAGCTGCAGCCCGTGCTGCTGTAGGCAGGCAGCCTACCGCCAGATAGAACAGGCAGGACCTTCCCACCCGGAAGGCCCTGCCTGTTTTGCTTGATTTTTTATAGGGGATGGTTTGCTGGGATATGCTTTAGGAAGCGAAAGG
>CAJUPK010000216.1 GCA_910588415.1 uncultured Oscillospiraceae bacterium
AGGCCGTCCATAAACTGCTCCATGCCCCGCATAAGCATGGCGTCGCCGCAGAACACCGGGGTGATGGTGCCGGACTTTACTCCCTTGCTGACGCCCACAATGATCTCCTCCGGAGTGAACTCCTCGCCGGCGAAATACTTCTCGAACAGCTCGTCATCGGTCTCGGCCACAGCCTCGCAGATAGCGGTGCGCAGGCCCTCCAGCCGGTCTCCCATGTCCGGGATGGCCACTGGCACAGGCTTGCCGCCGGAGTAGTCATAGGCCCGGTACTCCAGCAGATTGACGTATATGTTTGCCTGGCCATCCTCAATGAAGGGCACCACTACCGGGCAGACAGAGGGGCCAAACTGGGCCTTCAGGTCCTCGAACACCCGGTAGAAGCGGGCGCTCTCATCGCACAGGCCATTGACAAAGAAGATTTTTGAGAGGCCCCGCTTCTCCGCAGCGGCCACAGCCTTTTCCGTGCCCACAGAGGGGCCGTCCTTGCCGGAAATCACAATCAGCGCGGTGTCCGCGGCCCGCATGGCCTCGCACATGCCGCCCTCAAAGTCAAAGAAACCGGGTGCGTCCAGCAGGTTGATCTTCTTCCCTTTCCACTCCAAAGGGGCCACTGCGGCGGCAATAGAGGCCTTGCGGCGAATCTCCTCCGGGTCATAGTCGCACACAGTGTTCCCGTCGCCTACCTTGCCACGGCGGTCCGAAGCGCCGGCCAGATACAGCATGGCCTCGCTGAGAGTGGTTTTTCCCGCGCCGCCGTGGCCAGCCACAGCCAGGTTGATGATATTTTTCTCCTGATATTGGTTCATAAAGCTTCCCCTTTCACAGGTCTTTGCAAGCCAGCTTCCATGGGCGGGGCTCCTTGGGGCGGATTTGTGCCGTCCTTCCTCTCATCCGCGCCAAAATTCTGAAATACAGCAAATCTTCCTGCAGGTTTTGCTCCGCATTCGGCAACAAATCCCCTTGAAAATCCCCCTACGCCGCCTCTGTAAACAGACTTTTGGACGAAACAGCTAATGTCCCAGACCGTGTATTATTAGTTTTGCACAAGTTTTGCCGTCAGGCATAATCCAATTATAAATCATTTGTCAGAAAAATTCAACCACTTTTTTGTGATATCACAATATTTTTACCTGTGTGCATAAAAAGCCCCGGGGATTCCTCCCCAGGGCTTCCTGTTTTTCTATTTCTTCCGCCGCCCCAAGGGCCGGCACTCCCAAGATCAGTCCTGGGTCTCGCCTTTATCTTCCAGCAAGGTGATCTCCACCTCCAGCTCCCGTCCCTCGATAAGGGGACTGCCGCTTGGGCGGTAGAGGGTCACTTTCACCTTGTCGCCAGGCTCATAGCGCAGCAGCAGGTTGGACACATCCCGCAGGCTCTCCACCGGCTCCCCTTCAATGGCAATGAGGACGTCCCCCTCCTGGGCCTCTGTCCCGGCAAAAGAGCTGTCCTCGTTAAACTCCGTGATCTGCAGGCCCCGGGGCGCTCCGTACATGGAAGCCGTGCTGGCGTTCAATTCCCGGCACATAATGCCCAGCCGGGTGCGCCCCTTGATATAGCCCCCAGAGAGCAGCTCGTTGATAATGGGCTGGGCCTTGCTGACGGGAATGGCAAACCCCATGCCCTCGTATCCCTCTGTGATGATCTTAGAGGAGTTGATGCCCACCACCTGGCCGTACATGTTTACCAAGGGACCGCCGGAGTTGCCCGGGTTGATGGCCGCGTCGGTCTGGATATAGGTCATGCCGTTCTCGCTGTACTTGCCCACCTCCCGGTTCAGGCCGGAGATAATGCCCCTGGTCAGGGAGCTGGAAAACCTGGCTCCGCCCGGGTTGCCAATGGCCATGACCCATTCGCCTACAGACAGCTCGCCCGCGTCCCCAAATTCTGCCGGGACAAAATTGTGGTCATTGGTTTTCAGCACCGCCAGGTCCGTGGTGCGGTCCACGCCCACCACCACCGCGTCGTACTCCTGGCCGTCATAGGTTGTCACAGTCACCAGGGCGCTTTTGGAGTTGAGCACCACATGGGAGTTGGTGATAATATACCCATCGCTGGTGGC
>CAJUPK010000217.1 GCA_910588415.1 uncultured Oscillospiraceae bacterium
TGTACCAGCTGGACAGCAAGGAGAAGATCCTGGCCTATTATCAATTTTTCGAGGGCCTGATTCAGAAGGTGGTTGACCTGGAGCTGCCCCATCTTAGCGTGAACTTCCCGGTGCCCAATATGGGCGTGCCTGCCCCAGCCAGTAAGGAGGACGGCCTGTTCTTTGCCCAGCTGGTGAAGCACTGCCGGGAGCTGGAGTGGGAGAACCAGGAGAAAGGTCACTTTCGCTTCTATCAGGACATCACCCCCTTCTCCACCCATGTCCGGCCCAAAGAGGAGGCCACCTACAACTACCCCTGCTTCAACTGCGGCACTGGCAGCGCCAATCTGGGGTTCCTGCCGGGCCGGCTGCTGTCCTCCTGCCACAACGGCTTTGTGGACGTGCTGGAGGACTATGAGCAAAACTTTCTGCAAAACCCAGAGTCCAGCATTGACCCCAAGCTGTTTCAGCCCACCCACAACAAGTTCACCCACACAGAGGCAGACTACCCGTCCTATGAGCGGCAGATTGCCCACTACAACGCAGAGGGTTCCCTGTGCCGCATGGGCTGTCTGGCGGGTTTTATCCGCACCCTGGCGATAGCCGGGGAGATCGACAAAAAGTACGCCACCGAGGAGGGGGCTTTTCACGGCGCAGAGCTGTACCAGAGCTGCACCTGCAACTGTCTGTGGGACAACTACATGGTGACGGGCTCCACCTGTTTGCAGCCCGAGGGCATGATAAAGCTGCTGCTCAACGGCGCGGTGGAGCACATTATGGCGGACTGCCGGAAGGAGGATAACCATGTCTGTTCTTGAAACGATTTTGGAGAAGCGCTTTTTCGCCCCCTGGCGGGAGGGCTGCACCGGAGACCCGGCCAGCCTGTGGCCAGACAGCCACCTGGAGCTGTACATCACTGCGGCCTGCAACCAGAACTGCGAATACTGCTACCTGGTGCGGCATAAGGAGCTGTACCCCCAGGAGGCCATGGACCCAGAGACCATTAAAAAGAACCTGCGCCTCTTTTTGAACTGGTGCCTGGAGCAGGGCTTTTCCTTTCCCCAGGTGGACCTGTTCTCCGGAGAGATCTGGCACAGCCCCTTTGGATGGGAGATTCTGGACATTCTGCTCTCGTACATCCAGCGGGGCCTGGGGATGGAGAGCGTGATGATCCCTACCAACGCCAGCTTTGTGCTGTCTGACCGGGCTGCGGTGGAGATGGCCAACCGGATAGAGGATTACAAAAAGGCCGGGTGCCGGCTGCAGCTCTCTGGCTCCATTGACGGGGGCCTGTCCGATGGTATCACCCGCAAAGGCAACGAGGAAGGCCTCACCGTTGAGAAGAACCGCGATCCTTTCTATGACCGGTTCTTCTCTTTTTGGCGGCAATTCGGCTTTTTGTTCCACCCCATGGTGTCAGCGGAAAACGTGAAGCACTGGAAGGAGAACTTCCTATGGTGGGAGGACTGGTGCGCGCGGTACGGCTATGACGCCTTTCGGGATGTGATGATGCTGGAGGTGCGCAACGATGGCTGGACAGAGGAGAATATAGAGGATTACAAGAAATTTCTGGATTTTCTGGTGGATGAATTTCTTGCCAAGCGCTGCGGCGGGGACGTCAAGAAGCTCACCAACCACCTGTTTTTAACAGACATCTTTACCCCCGGGGGCAGCGGGTACGTGAACTTTGGCCTGACAAAGGCAGACTCCTTCCAGGGCTGCACAGTCAGCGATATGCTGACCGTCCGGCTGGGGGATTTGGCCATCCCGCCCTGCCACCGCACCGCTTACGAGGAACTGCTGTACGGCAGGTTTCAGGTGGAGGGGGGAAAAATCGTGGGCATAGAAGAGCGCAACCCCCAGATGGCCTCCCGGATCCTCCTCCAGGACAGCATCCTGTGCTCTCCGGGCTGCGACCGCTGCCCCTACAGCTACTTCTGCCTGCGGGGCTGCTATGGCTCTCAGCGGGAGGCAGAGAAGGACCCCTTTATGCCCATAGAGAG
>CAJUPK010000218.1 GCA_910588415.1 uncultured Oscillospiraceae bacterium
CGCCAGGAAAGCCCGGTACCCATAAAAGAGTGCCGGGCCTTCGCCATACGCCAAAGAGGATAGCCGGGACATGGCCCTGGCTATCCTCTTTTCCTGCAGTGTGTGGGGCAGAAATCCGTCTTCCGCTCTATCCCAGCAGCCCTTCCAGCCGCTCCTTAATGGCCAGCAAAAACTCCTGGGTGTTCACCTTGCGCACCTCCGGCAGGGTGGACATAGAGGCCAGGTCCCCGGTCATCACACCGCTCTCAATGGTGTCTATGGTGGCCTGCTCCAGCTTCCCGGCAAAGTCGGTCAGTCTGTCATTGCCGTCCAGCTGGCCCCGCTTGCGCAAAGCGCCCGTCCAGGCAAACAGCGTGGCCACCGAGTTGGTAGAGGTCTCTTCGCCCTTCAAATGCTTGTAGTAATGGCGGGTCACAGTGCCATGGGCCGCTTCATACTCGCAGGTGCCGTCCGGGGCCACCAGCACAGAGGTCATCATGCCCAGGCTGCCAAAGGCCGTGGCCACCATGTCGCTCATCACGTCCCCGTCATAGTTCTTGCAGGCCCAGATAAACCCGCCTTCGCTGCGCACCACCCGGGCCACCGCGTCGTCAATCAGGGTGTAGAAATATTCGATCCCCGCCTCCGCAAACTTCTCCGCGTACTCCCTGTCAAAGATTTCCCGGAAAATATCCTTAAAACGGTGGTCGTACTTCTTGGAGATGGTGTCCTTGGTAGAGAACCACAGGTCCTGCTTGGTGTCCAGGGCAAAGTTGAAGCAGGAACGAGCAAAGCTGGCAATGCTGCTGTCCACATTGAACTGTCCCTGGAACACCCCGGCGCTCTCCTCAAATTGGTGGACAGTCAGCCGCTGTTCCGTGCCGTCCGGCAGGGTTACCAGCAGCTCGGCCTTGGCTCCCGCGGGCACAGTGGTCTCCGTGTTCTTGTAGATGTCCCCAAAGGCGTGGCGGGCAATGGTGATGGGCTTTCTCCAGCTGGGGATGTAGGGGGTGATGCCCTTTACCAGAATAGGCGCCCGGAACACCGTGCCGTCCAAAATGGCCCGGATGGTGCCGTTGGGGGACTTCCACATCTCCTTCAGGCCATACTCCGTCACCCTGGCCGCATTGGGGGTAATGGTGGCGCACTTTACGGCCACTCCATATTTCTTGGTAGCCAAAGCGGAATCCACAGTCACCTGGTCATTGGTCTCGTCCCGGTGGCGCAGGCCCAGGTCATAATATTCCAGATTCAGGTCAATATAGGGCTCCAGCAGCAGGTCCTTAATCAGCTGCCAGATCACCCGGGTCATCTCGTCCCCATCCATTTCCACCAGGGGTGTTTTCATGGGGATTTTCTCAAAGCTCATAGTATTGCCTCCTTTTTTCTTATGGTATTCCTGGCTTCCGGCGGCTTAGGAACCCTTTACCTTGCCTGTTTCGTGTAGTTCAGCAGGCCGCCGGCCAGCACCATGTCCCGCTGGCGGGGGGTCAGCACGGCCTTTACCTTTATGGTCAGCCCCTTGGTCTCGTTGGCCAGGGTGACTTCGCCCCCAGCCGCAATCTCCTCCCGGGCAGCGGGCAGGCACAGCTGGTCCATCTGGCTGATCTTGTCATAATCAGACTCGTCCGCAAACTGCAAGGGCAGAATCCCTGTGTTGGCCAGGTTGGCCGCGTGGATCCGGGCATAGCTCTTGGCAATCACAGCCTTTACCCCCAGATACAGGGGCACCAGGGCCGCGTGTTCCCGGGAGGAGCCCTGTCCGTAGTTGTGCCCGGCTATGACCATGCCGCCGCCTTCCGCCTTGCACCGCTCCGGAAACTCCTTGTCGCACACCCCAAAGCAGAACTGGGACAGATAGGGGATATTGGACCGGTAGGGCAGAATCTTGGCCCCGGCGGGCATGATGTGGTCCGTGGTGATGTTGTCTCCCACCTTCAGCACA
>CAJUPK010000219.1 GCA_910588415.1 uncultured Oscillospiraceae bacterium
CCTGGCGGACCTGGAAAGCCTCTCTAGCTTCCACCTGCCGGAGGAGCTGTAGGGGGCCGGCTTGGCTGAGACCATCCCGGGAACAAAAAAAGGGGCGGGTCTCCCCGCTCCCTGCACTGGTCAGTTTTGTTCAATACCCTTGATGTATGCTACAAGCAGCTTTTCAAGCTCTTCCGGCGTATAGCTTTTGTCGGGTTCCGCCTTGAAGATCTGCAGCAAATCAAAGGCCATGGACTTGAGAACATCCAGACGTTTCTTCTCAGATGACATGGAAAAGCCCCTTTCTTCTTTAATAATGATTGTACCTCAGATTGGCCAAAAGGTCAAGGAGATTCTGGAGGATGGGCCATAGGAGCGGCTGGGGGCAGACCCCGTGGCGGGACTGGCCGGGTATCTGGATATTCACAAGATGAAAATCAGCTGTATATTCTGGGACAGGACACATTCCAGCCCTGCCAGGGAACAACGCGGCCCTCTGGGGCTGTGGCTGAAAAACAGCGGGGCCTGGAATGTGCCCGCACAGGCAGGGCCATGCCTGCCGCACCCGGCCCTAGAGTCTGTTTGAAAACTGACTCTAGTCCCCCTTGCTGGAAGGGCCGCTGCCGGATATTCCCAGGGCAGGCTGGCAGCCAATATCTTTGCCGGAGGGCCCAGTCTCTCCGGCCTGTGGGTAAGGAGGTACCCTATGAAAATCAACTGGAAAGTCCGTGTGCGCAACCTGCATTTCTGGCTGACGCTGGTGCCGGCGGTGCTGCTGCTGGTGCAGACCGTGGCGGTTCCCTTTGGCTACCAGTGGGACTTTGGCCTGCTGGACCAGCAGCTGACGGCCATTATCAACGCGCTGTTTGGGGTGCTGGCCATTCTGGGGGTGGTCAACGACCCCACCACAGCCAGTATGCAGGACAGCCCCCAGGCCATGACCTACTCCAAACCGAAAGGAGACTGACCCATGGACAACAGCTGCGGGCAAAACTGCCCTATATCCGGGAATATCAGCCGCCTGGAGGAACAGCTGGGCGAGTACCAGGCACAAAACGGGGAGAGCCACCGGGAGATGTACAGCAGGCTGAACGCCCTGGAGACCGCCAGCGCGGTGATTAAAGTGCAATACGATTCCATTATGCAAAAGCTGGACGAACTGGCCTGGAAGGTGGGGGACCTGGAACAAAAGCCCGCCCGCCGCTGGGAGGCGGCGGTGGGGGCGCTGATTGGCGCGGTGGTGTCCGGCTTGGCCGTATATTTCATGGCGAAAATGGGCATGGCTTGATGGACGGGATGGAAAACAGAGGGGAGAAACAGAGGCGTATGGCCCCCTTCCGCCCGGGGCCGGGCACATGCCCTGGCTGGCGGCCGGGAAGGGCAGGGCGGCAGCTTGGGACGGAAAGGGAGGACAACACATGGAGCCAGAGGGATTTTACACCCTGAAAGGATACGATTTGATGGAGCAGGGCCTGCTGACCACCTCTATGGAGGACTACCTGGAGATGATCTGCCGCCTGCAGGGCCAGGGCGAGGGGGTGGTGCGGGTGTCCGCTTTGGCGGCGGCCCTGCATGTGCAGCCCTCCTCGGCCTCTAAAATGGCGGGCAGCCTGCGGGACCAGGGGCTGATTGTCTTTCCCCGCTATGGGTACATCACCCTGACCCCAGAGGGCGGGCGGCTGGGGGCCTACCTGCTTCGCCGCCACCAGCTGGTCCACCGGCTGCTGTGCCAGATCAACGGCACCCAGGAGGAGCTGGAGCAGTGCGAGAAGATTGAGCATTTTCTCTCTCCCCGCACAGTGGAAAATCTGGAGGCATACCTGGAACGCCGGGAGGAGCCTTGACAATTTATAGGAAC
>CAJUPK010000220.1 GCA_910588415.1 uncultured Oscillospiraceae bacterium
GCTCCCGCGGCAATGGACAGACTGCGGCCGCCCAGCTTGTTCCGCAGCGCCTGCAGCAGCAAGGTGAAGTTCTCCTTGTCCCGGGGGTCAGAGGCAATGCCCGCCTGGCTGCTGCAGGGGTACTCCCAGTCTATATCCACGCCATCCAGTCCGAACCGCTCCGCCGCCTCCAGGCAGGACTGGGCAAAGGCCTCTCTTCCGGGCTCTGTCATGGCCATTTCAGAGAATCCCCCTGCGCCCCAGCCCCCTACAGAGAGCACAATCTTTATCCGGGGATTCCACTCCCGAAACCGCTGGATATGCCCTATATTCGTCAGCTGGCTCATGTCCAGCTCTTCTCCCTTCACCAGGCCAAAGGCCAGGTTAATGTGGGTCAGGGTGTTTAGGTCCTCCTGGGTAAACAGGGGCAGCGAATCATTCACAGCGTAAGCCAGCACGTATTTTTTCATATTTCCATCCTTTCTCATGGACCCTGGGGCTCCCGCGCTTTCCGCCGGAAGCCCTTCTCTTATCCTATAGTTCTTTCACCATGATGTAATCATCCATCACATATCCGCCGCCAATATCTGTGGCCGCGCTCTCCACGACCTGAAATCCCCAGTGCCTATATACCTCTGCCGCATGGGTATTCCCCTTGTTGACGGTCAGCCGGACCCGGGGCAGCTTTTGGCGGCGAGCCTCCCCCTCCACCAGCTCCCAGGCCAGCCGGGCAGCGCCGGTCCCCTGAAGCTCTGGCAGCAGGTACAGCTTGCTAAGGAACATCTCCTCCCGGCCCTGGTACCTTGGGGCAAAGCCCACCAGGCCCCCGAGCTTGCCATCCCCCAGCACCAGATAATACTGATAGTTTTCCCGGGCCATCTGCCCTTTAACCGCAGGGGGAGACTGTAGTTTTTCCACCATATAGTCCACCTGGCCCTCTGGCAGAAGCTGGTCATAGGCCCTGTGCCAGGCTTTTGCCGCCACTTGGCACAGGGTATCCACGTCCTCTTCCCCCTCTACCCGTTTCAGTTCTATGTTCATGCGGATTCCTCCTGCTATATAGATTTATCTTTCCGGCGTCTCTCCCCGCTCCTCTGCCAGGCTGTCCCGCTCGCTGTAATTGCCCAAAAAGGAGAACCGGGGCAGCTCAGCGTTCAGGGCGCAGACCAGCTCCAGGGTATCCGGGTCATGGATACATCCGGTAAAGTCCAGATAAAAGTCATATTCAAACTGGCTGCCCGGTATGGGCCGGGACTCAATCTTCGTCAGGTTGAGCCCGCACACCGCAAAGCGCTCCAGCACATTGTACAGGGAGCCCGTGGTATGGGGCAGGGAGAAGCACAGGCTGATCTTGCTGGCCTCTTCCGGCAGCACCGCCTCTTTGCTGATGGCCACAAAGCGGGTGGTGTTGTTTGGGGTGTTCTGCACCCCCCGGCGCAAAATGGCCAGGCCATACCTCTTGGCCGCTTCGGCCGAACAGAGGGCGGCCACTCCCGCCAGCCCCTCCCGGGCCACATGCTCCGCAGCGGCCGCCGTGTTGGAAAATTCCCCGGCCTCTAAGCCCCGGGCCGCAATGTAGGCCGAACACTGGGACAGCGCCTGGGGGTGGGACAGCACTTGGGTAATCTCCTCTTCCCGCTGGCCCTCCACAGCGGCCAGGCAGTGTTCTATGCCCACGTCCACTGCCCCCACAATGAAAAAGCGGTACTGCAAAATCAGGTCATACACCGCAGTCACAGACCCAGCGGCAGAATTTTCCACTGGCAGTACTCCCAGCGCACCCTGGGCCACCTGGTCAAACACCTGGCGGAACTCCGGTACAAACTTCAGCCCCTGCTGGCCGCCGAACAGC
>CAJUPK010000221.1 GCA_910588415.1 uncultured Oscillospiraceae bacterium
TCCACTTCTTGAAAAAGTGGACAAAACTTTTTCGTTTGCTCCCCCAAAACCATGGTATGTTGAAATTATTCTGTGAGGATGATAAAGAAATGGAAACAAAAAGAATCCTATCGTTTTTTCTGGCCCTGTGCCTGCTTTTCACTTTGACCGCGACCCCTGCCTCCGCGGCCGGGCTCTTTGACCCGCCGGAGGAAAGCGCCTACTGGCATAACCTGACAGCGGATCAAGGCGACATGCTGCTGCGGGATATGGTCCGCGGAACCGTGGAGGAGGACACCATTTTTGTATACTATAGCCAGGGCTGCGGCTATTCCAGGTACTATGTGCCCCTGTTTGCCCAATTTGCCAATGAAAAGCAGGTGGAAATGTACGCCTTTGGCTATGATCCCTTTACCCCGGAGGTGAATATTACCCTGACCAGCGCCATACTGCCGGAGGGGGACGGAACGGTCTATTGGCCGGCGGTGTGGCTGTACAGCAAGCAGGAGGGGACCTTTTCCATGTGCAACGGCGCCCGCAGCATGGAGCAGCTGGAGAGCTTCTTGACAGAGCATGGCCTGTATGACCCAGCGGGCGTGCCCACTCCAGAGCCGGAGCCAACCGCTGCCCCCACCCCTGCCCCTGCGGCGACTCCCACCCCTGGGCCCCAGGCTACGCCTCCGGTCAGCGACCCCAATGGAAACGGCTTTGCTATCTTCAGCCTGCCCCCAGAGAGCCAGTACTGGCACAATCTCAACCAGACAGACGCCAACCAGCTGCTGGCCTCTATGTACAACAAGCAGGAGAGCAAAAGCGCTATCTTCGTGTTTTACAGCTTTGCCTGCGGCTTCTCCAAGCAGGCAATCCCCCAGATTGCCCAGTTTGCCAATGAAGAGCAGGTGGAGATATACGCCTATGGCAAACCCACGGCGGGCACAGGGTCTAACCTGCTCATCTATGGCAATATGATAGAGGGCGCCACCAGCCTGGGCTATCCCATGGTATTTACCTACAATGCCCAGACAAACAAGTATCTCTGCAAAGACTCGGTGCGCAGTATTGACACGCTGAAGGATTTCCTGCAGGACCAGGGGCTGTATGGGTCTGGGTTTACGGATGTACGGCAAGGGGATTGGTACTATGACGCGGTGCTGTGGGCTGTGGACAATGGCATTACCGCTGGCATGTCGCCAGGCCGGTTTGAACCCAGTGGAAGCTGCACCCGGGCCCAGGCGGTCACCTTTTTGTGGAGGGCCGCCGGAGAACCCGACCCGTCCATTGCCAACCCCTTCCAGGATGTGAAAGAGAGCGACTGGTATTATAAGGCGGTGCTGTGGGCTGTGGAGAAGCAGATTACCAAGGGCACCACTGCCACCACCTTTGGCCCAGAGGCAAAGTGTACCCGGGGACAGATTGTCACCTTTCTGTACCGGTTCATGAACCAGCCTGCTGTGGGCGGCGGGTCCGGCTTCCAGGATGTACCCCAAGACCTCTATTGCGCGGACGCGGTGAGCTGGGCGGTATCTGCCGGGATTACCAATGGGACCAGCGGCACCACCTTTAGCCCCAACCAGAACTGCACCCGGGGACAGATTGCAACCTTTTTGTACCGCACTTTGAAGTAGGGGACATAAGCATAGAAGGCATAGAAGGAATAGAAGCAATAGGGTACAGGCCGCAAAGCCTGTATCCTATTGCTGTTTTGCGGATCTCTTTTCTGGCCTCATGGGGAAAAGACGTGGGTGCCGATCCCCTGGCAGTTCGCGGGGGACGGCCAGGGCCCAGGGCCGCTTGCTGTTCATTATAGTTAACGCAGTTCAAAAGAGGTATCACC
>CAJUPK010000222.1 GCA_910588415.1 uncultured Oscillospiraceae bacterium
TTGAACATTATGCCGAACTTTACTCCCGATCTTTCGGCCGCCTCGTTCATCTCCTTCACGGCGTTGGTATAGACCCACGCGGGCTTCTCGCAGAGGACGTGGAGCCCCTTCTCAAAGGCCTCTCCTGCAAGCACCGGGTGCTGGTAGTGGGGCACGGCTATGAGCACCGCGTCGCAGAGGCCGCTGGCTATGAGTTCCGAGCCCTCCTTAAAAACCGGCACCCCCGGGAGCTTCTCCTTGGCCCAGTCCCGCCGTGACTCCCTTCTGTCGGCCACAGCCGCAAGGGTAATCTCGGGGGTCTTGCCCCCCAGCACGTTCAGGGAGTGGGAGGAGCCCATATTGCCGATACCGATAATGCCTAGCTTTACCATAAAATTACCTCCTGATTATTTTTATCGTACTGTAAACTAAAATGAAAGTTGAAGACCCGCCAGCCCTTCTGGTACAATGGTTTTACCACAAATCCAAGTACCTCCCGAAAGGAGACGAGTCTTCATGGAAAAATTATACCAAATAAGGTGCCCGAAATGCAACAACAAAACAGACATTTATCGCTATGGAAAAGACGCCCACGGACATCAAAAGTACCAGTGCAAGAAATGCCGGCATCAGTGGGCGCCGGAAGCGAGGCGGGAGATCGGGCGGCCCAGAACGAAAAATTATCCCTCATGTCCGGTCTGCGGCAAAGCTGCTTTCCTGCATCACGATAAGGAGCATTACAGCCACTACCGCTGCTGTGACAAAAAGTGCAGCCACTCTTTCTTCGTGCCAAAGCCTACGGCCATCTCAGCCCCATCCATGTCCAAGCTGTTTGGAAAGACAGACTTCAAGCGGATGCGCTATCCTGTCCATGTGATTCTCACGGCTCTGAGCATGTTCTACCTGGGCAAGAATTCATTCCGCAATATTGCCCTTATCCTGCGTACTGTGATGAATGTCCAGGTCTCCCACACCACCATCAGCAATTGGTGCACCAAGTTCGCGCCCATGTTCCAGAATATCGCCTTGCAGCTCATTCCAGCCCTGAATTTCAACTCGGATGAGTGGCACGCCGATGAAACTGTCATCAAAATTCGTGGCGAGAAATATTACCTCTGGCTCATCCTGGACAGCGAGACACGCTTTGTCCTGGGCTTCCACCTGGACCGCCATCGGGACAGCCCTCAGGCTTTTACTGTGCTGAACGCTGCCAAGCCTTTAGGAACGCCACAGGCCATTGTCAGCGACCGCTACCCGGCCTACAGGATGCCCGTCAAGACCCTGTATGGGGTGCGGCACATCCGCGTGGAAAGCTTCCGCGATGATGTCACCAACAACCTCATCGAGTGCTTTAACAAGCAGTTCAAGGCTTGGTACAAGACCAAGCAGGGTTTTTCTTCCTTTGCTTGCGCCAACAACCTCATTTCCATGTTCATCTTTTTCTACAACTTTGTCCGTCCTCATTCCGCATTGAACAACCTTACACCGGCTCAGTGCGCCGGGCTTGCGCTTTCAAAATCGCGTAAACGTGAGCTTTTCCTCGTTGCGTAGAGTTTTTCGCTGATTTTCGGGTCCTTTCTTTTCATTTTTGCTTTACAGTGCCTAATAAGATTTGCAGATAGTTTTTAGAGTGTATCTGCTTAGTTCACTCAAAACGACCAGCAGGCCGTAAGATACCCGTGATACAATAGCTGTAGGACAGCAGGGTAAGTTCTAATCCTTCCGGTAAGATCGGAAGAG
>CAJUPK010000223.1 GCA_910588415.1 uncultured Oscillospiraceae bacterium
GCATCCCCATGTTCCTTGCCGGAGACGAGTTCTGCAACACCCAGTTTGGCAACAACAACGCCTATTGCCAGGACAATATCACCTCCTGGCTGGACTGGAACCGGCTGGAGCAGTTCCAGGATATGTTTGGCTTCTTCCGGGATCTCATCGCTTTCCGCAAGGCCCACCGGGTTCTGCGGACTAACCTGAGCGATGGCGCGTTGGGCTTCCCGGATGTGAGCTTCCATGGGGTGACGCCTTGGAAGCAGGGGGATTTTGGAGGCGACGAGCACTATGTTGGCGTGATGTTTGCCGGGTATGAGCGGGACAAAGGCTCTGAGCTGGTATACCTGGCATCCAATGCCTATTGGGAAGAGCTGCAGGTGGCCCTGCCGGAACTGCCGCTGTCCATGCGGTGGGAGCTGGCGGTGGACACCTGGAATGCGGAGCAGACCCCCAGGCGGCTGGAAAACAGAAACTTCCGGATTGGCCCCCGCACCGTGATGGTATTTGTAGGAAAGTAGTCTCCATACAGGCTATAGTAAACACACTTGAAAATCCGTGGATACAAATTTTCAAGCTGGCGGCTGTGCCGCCTCTGTGCTAACTACAATGCAGGACAAAAAGAGGCCGGAGTGCTGCCCGTAAGGGCGGCCCTCCGGCCTTTCTTGGCTGAATAGAAGCTAATAGAAGCTAATAGAAGCTACGGGACATAGGTCTGGGGACCAGTGCGCAGCAGCGGTTCGCCATCATCTGGCAGCAGGCCCTCCGGCGGCTTTGGGCGGCCTACAAACTGCATGTGGGGATAAATAATTTCCAACACCCTGTCTGGAAAGGCAGTGTCAAAAAAGCTCTGCATCGGATTTGTGGCGGGAACGCCGTTGACCCGCCCATACCAGCGGGATACAGCCCCAGCGGACAAAAGGATATCCACAGCCATAAACAGGGTGAACACAACCGTGAGAGTCCTGCCCAAGCGCTTGGGAATCTGCTCCAGCTTACGGGATACCACGGGGTACAGGTCCTTGACCCACACAAGCCCCAGCACGCCCCAAAACACCGAGTACATCAGATTGGTGCGCCCGCCCACATTCAGCATGGAGTCACTGTATTCCCAGGAGACAGAGCCAAAGGCCATCTGCTGGAAAAGGCTGCACAGATATTCAAAGCTGGCCCCCAGCACCATGCTGGCTATAAAGATCAGCACGTCCCGCTGGTTGTACATCTTCCGTAAAAACAGGGTGATCACCACCGCGCCAAAGCCATACACCAGAATAAAGGGGCCGACCACCAAGCTGACCCGCAGCTCAAACTGGTGGGGAGGCACAATCAGCGCATAGACCGTCTCCAAGGCCCAGCCCACCACATTGCCAGCCATAAAGATCCAGAACAGCTTTTCATAGCACAGCATATAGGCAAAGGGCTTTTCCTGGCCCGGCTCCCAATGGTCCTCATAAGCGGCAATGGCTGCCTCGTTCCGGCGGCGAACCGCGTCCTTGGACTTGCGGCGGAAGACGTCAATGCTCTCCTGCAGGGCCTCCAGCTGTTCATTGTGGCGCAGGGAGCGAAGGTCTGGGAAGGCCTTGAGCAAACGGCGGTGCAGCAGATTGGCCCGCAGGCTCTGCTCATACTTCTGGCGCAGCTGGGCGGCATCCGCTTGCCAGACCGCCGCCCGCTTGTGGGCAGAGACCGCGTGGTCAAA
>CAJUPK010000224.1 GCA_910588415.1 uncultured Oscillospiraceae bacterium
GACAAGGTGGAGCTGCTGGGCCTGGGGGCGGACGACTACCTGACCAAGCCCTATCAGCTGGAAGAGCTCTGGGCCAGGATACAGGTACAGCTGCGCCACGCCAGCGCGGTTCCGGCGGAGGAGACCCTGGGCTTCCGGGATTGGCAGCTGCATGTAGGTGAAATGGCCCTTATAGCTGCCGGACAGCCCGTAGAGCTGACAGCCCACGAATTCAGGATTGTAGAACTGATGGTGCGCCGCCCCAAGAAGGTGTTTACCAAACAACAGATCTATGAGGCGGTCTGGCAAGAAGAGTATGCCATTGAGGACAAGACCATAAACGTACACATCAGCAACATCCGGGCCAAGCTCCGCCCCAGCGGCACAGACAGCTATATCCAGACTGTATGGGGAATCGGTTTTAAGCTGAGCTGAACTTTATACTTTCTTTACCTTTTCTTAGCGATGTTTGGACACTTGCCTGTTATACTGTGTCTTGCAAACCAAACAAAGGAGGACACAGGAATGGCAGTTATACAGACAAGGGGCCTGTCCAAGCGCTATAAGGACAAATGGGCTGTGGACCACCTGGAGCTGCAGGTGGAGCAGGGAGACGTCTACGGCTTTATCGGCCAAAACGGAGCCGGAAAGTCCACCACGCTCAAGCTGTTATGCGGCTTGGCAAGCCCCACAGAAGGGGAGATAACCATTTTCGACAGGCCCCTTAGGAATACAGTAGCCCACCGGCGCATCGGGATGCTGATTGAGCAGCCCGGGCTGTACCATGATCTAAGCGCCCGGGAGAACCTGTCCCTTTACGCCACGCTTCTGGGGCTGGATGACCCCAAAAGGCAGGTGGACGAGACCCTGAAAACCGTGGGCCTTGCCCCAGGGGAGAAAAAGCCGGTGAAGCAGTATTCCATGGGGATGAAGCAGCGGCTGGGCGTGGGCATTGCCCTGCTGGGCAGTCCGGATCTGCTGCTGCTGGATGAGCCCATCAACGGCCTGGACCCAGAGGGAATCCGGGAGATGCGGGAGCTGCTGCAGCGGCTGAATCGGGAGCGCGGCCTGACCATTCTGCTGAGTTCCCACATATTGGGAGAGCTCAGCAAGATAGCCACCCGGTACGGCATTATCCGCCAGGGCAAAATGATGGAACAGCTCAGCGCCCAAGAACTGGAGCAGAAGTGCAGGGACTATCTGCGTCTGCGCACAGAAGAGCCCCCCAAGGCCGCGGCTGTTCTGGAGCAGGCCTTCAGCCTGAAACACTGGGAAATGCGGCCCGAGGGAGAGCTGCGTATCTATGACAGAGTGGACGCAAAGGCTGTGGGCCAGGCCCTTGCCCAGGCGGGTATTGCCGTGGAGGAGATGGGCGCCCACCAGCAGGACCTGGAGGGGTATTTTCTGGAGAAAATGGGAGGGGAAAGCCATGTTTAACCTATTGAGAATGGACAGCCGCAGGCTGTTTAAAAGCCGCACCTTTTACATCATGCTGGCAATTACCCTAGCAATTCTTGTGTTTATATGCTTCATGCTGTCCGTCATGTCCTCTCCCGAGGTTTTAAAGGCAATGGAGGAAAGCGGCGCCCAGGTGGATGGCGCGGATTACAGATCG
>CAJUPK010000225.1 GCA_910588415.1 uncultured Oscillospiraceae bacterium
TGATGGAGATGATGTTGGTGGGAATATAGGCGGACACGTCCCCCGCCTGGGTCTCTACAATAGGCAGGGCTGTCATGCTGCCCCCGCCCAGCTCGTCAGAAAGATGGGCGGCCCGCTCCAGCAGCCGGGAGTGCAGGTAGAACACGTCTCCAGGGTAGGCCTCCCGGCCGGGAGAGCGCTCCAGCAGCAGGCTCAGGGCCCGGTAGGCAATGGCATGCTTGGAAAGATCGTCGTAGACAATCAGCACGTCCCGGCCCTGGCGCATAAAATATTCACCCAGGGCACATCCCGCATAAGGGGCAATGTACTGCAAAGCCGCAGAGTCCCCCGCTGTGGCGCTGACCACCGTGGTGTACTCCATAGCCCCCCGGCGGGTCAGGTTCTCCACCAGCTGGGCCACACTGCTGGACTTCTGGCCAATGGCCACATAGACGCACACAACATCCTTGCCCTTCTGGTTCAGGATGGTGTCCAAAGCCACCGCCGTCTTTCCGGTCTGCCGGTCGCCGATAATCAGCTCCCGCTGGCCCCGGCCAATGGGGAACATGGAGTCAATGCTGAGAAGCCCTGTCTCCATAGGCGCGTTGACTGGCTGGCGGTCCAGAATACCCGGGGCCGGGGACTCAATGGGCAGGTGGGTCTCCACCTCCACAGGGCCCTTGCCGTCAATGGGAACACCCAGGGCGTCCACTACCCGGCCCAAAAAGGAGTCTCCCACCCGCATACCGGCGGTTTTTAAGGTACGGCGCACCATGCTGCCCGCGCTGATCTCCTCGCTGTCACCAAAAAGAATACAGCTCAGTTCACCCTGGCGCAAGTCCTGCACCATGCCCTTCACCCCGGAGGAAAACACCAAAATCTCCCCATACTGGGCGTGTTCCAGGCCGCTGACCGTGGCAATCTCGCTGTCCACGGTCAATACCTGGCCAATCTCCTCGGGCACTGCCTCCGGCTCCCACTCTGCCACAGCCTGGCGCATCAGGGGCATCAGGTCCTCCTGGCCAGGCTGCAGCTGGCGCAGGTAATCCTGGAACTGCCGCAGCCGCCCATGAGGGGTCCAGTCATACACGTCAGACCCTGCCTGCATCCGGAAGCCCTGCTTAACAGAAGCGTCCTGTTCCCAGCGCAGAGGCACCTGCCGGTGATAGGTATGCTCTAAAAAAGCTTCCAGGCGCTTCAGCTGATCTTTAGTGGGTTTCTGGGCGCTGCGCAGAAGGGCCTCCATCCGGCCTCTATCTTCCCGCATGCTTTTCGCCTCCCTCCGCCAGCTCTAAAAACCGGTCGAAGGGGTCCTCCTCCGGGTGGAAAGCCAGCTTCTCCGCTGCCTCGGCCACCAGCTTTTTCAGCTCCCGCTGAGACTCCTTCAAGGCCCGTTCCCGGCTGTGCTCGGCCTGGGCCTGGGCGTCCTGCACAATCTCCTGGGCCTGGGCCTTGGCTTGGGCCAGCTGTTCCTCGGCAGACTTCTGCACCGCCTGCTGCACCCTGGCCCGGGCCTCGTGCAGCTCTTCCTCCGCGCCGTCCAGCTTGGCCTGGTACTCCGCCTTTAC
>CAJUPK010000226.1 GCA_910588415.1 uncultured Oscillospiraceae bacterium
CGGCAGCCGGCAGACTGTCAGGGCGGAGGGGGGCCGGTGGAGGGCCCTGCTGCCCCCCATGCCGGCAACCGAGCGGACGGAGATGACAGTCTCCTCCCAGCTGACCGGAGAGCGGCTGACATTTCAGGATGTGGCCGTGGGCGAGGTCTGGCTGGCCGGCGGGCAGTCTAATATGGAGTTCCATCTGAAGTTTGACCAGGACGCCGAGGAGATGTACCAGACCGGGGAGGACCCGGGGCTGCGCTTTATCCGCTATCCCCAGGCAAATTTCGTGGGCTGCGTGGAAAAGGAGCCCTACCCGGACGAGGGCTTTTGGCGCGCCTGGTCGGGCAGGGAGAACCGGGGGATGTTCAGCGCGGCAGCGGCCTATATGGGTCGAAAGCTGCGGGAAAGCCTGGGGGTTCCGGTGGGCTTCATCGGGGTCAACTGGGGGGGCACGCCTGCCGCCGCCTGGACAGACCCAGAGGACATAAAGGCCAACCCTGCGCTGAAGCCGGTGCTGGACTGGTATCAGGAGGGCTGCAGGGCCCTTGACCTGCAAAAATACTTTGCCCTCTCCGACCAGCCCCAGCGGGAGCCCTCTCCGGAGGAGCAAAAGCGGATGAACGACTTTATGATGGGCATTGGCCTGGAGGAGCTTTTCAAAAACGGGGCCCCGCCGCCCCCGCCTCCTATGGACTACACCCCGTACATGGTGGGCCCCCGGGGAGCGGTCCGTCCCGGCGGGCTGTATGAAAACATGCTGAAAAAGGTGGCCCCCTACGCGGTGCGGGGCGTGGTCTGGTATCAGGGGGAGGACGACGACTTTCGGGGCTGGCAGGACTTCTACGACGAGAGCATGAAAACCCTGATACAGAGCTGGCGAAGGCTGTGGGGAAAGGAGCTGCCCTTTTTGCAGGTGGAGCTTGCGCCCTTCCAGGGCCGGGGCTTTACAGGGGCCAAGCATTACAACGTCATGCGGGCCAAGCAGCGGGCAGCGGCCGACGCCCTTGCGGGAGTGCACAATGTGTGCATTATGGACGCTGGCGACAAAATCAATATTCATGTGAGAAAAAAGAAGCCGGTGGGCGAGCGTTTGGCCCTGCTGGCAAGAAAATATGTGTACGGCGAGGACATTCTGGCGGACAGCCCCCGGTACATGGGCGC